>NZ_FTNV01000001.1:1507097-1808517 GCF_900156535.1 Roseovarius nanhaiticus
GACATCAATCATGGTGGTGCGTGTGGGCGAGATCAGCTTTACGGCGCCCTTCCGCTATACCGCGATCCTTTGGGCGTTGCTGCTGGGTTGGCTGGTCTTCGGTGACTGGCCCGCGCCGATAGTCCTCGTTGGTGCTGGCATCGTCGTGGCGAGCGGAATCTTCACCCTTTACCGGGAGGCGCGTCTAGGGCGGCAAAAGCGTCCTGCACCCGTTCTTCGTCCACGTTGAAGCGTGTCTGAAAGATCTGGCGCTGCGCGTCCGACAATGGCTTGAGCCGGCGGGGCCGGAACTTGGCCTCGCTGTCATTGTCGGTGTGTTTGGCGCGAATATACATCGGCGGGTGCGGGTGGATAATGGACGGCATCAGGTGGTGCAGCTTGTGATGGCCGAAATTCATGATCGTCTTGTCGTCGCCTTCGGCGAAATGCACCCCCAGCCCGCAGGCCCAGAACGAGCTGATGACATCCTCGGCGATTATGCCGTCCTTCGACAGCGTGGCCGAATAGCCGGTGTTGAATTCGATCGCCGTGCGCCGCTCGCGCCGCCGCAGCCGTCCTGTGCGCCGCGCAACCGAGCGGGCAAGCTCGACAAAGTCGACGCCCATCGCATCGTCGTCATCAAGGCGGAACTGGATGCTTTCGGGGCGTTCTTCGCCCAGCTCGTCCTGGATGGCCAGCTGCAGCGCAAGCCGGTGCTTGAGCGGGGCGCAGGGTACGATCTTGATCTGCGGCACCGGCGCGCAGAGCGCGTGGAGGCGGCCGAGCCACGGCTGGGGCATGTTCTGGCCGATCACGATGAGGAAGGTAAAGTCGGGATCCGTTTGCGCCGCCACCGAAGGCAGGGTCAGCGTCTCGAAATGAGCGAAGCGCAGCGCCATGCGGGCGGGGGCGTAGAGATACGCCTCGCGCTCGGCCACGCTGTCATGCATTCGCTTGAAGCCGCCGAGGGCCGGGTAGGAGAAGCGGCAGACACCGATGATGCGCATCTCAGGCCCTTTCGCGGAAATGGGCGCGGACCGCGTCCGCGTCGATGTTATAGGCCCGGCGGAAATGATCTTCGCCGGCGGCATCCAGAAGGGGCAGGCGCACCGGCTTGATCCCATCCTTTTGCCGCGAGTCGTTGAAGCCGTTATGGCCGCGCAGCATGAGATCCTCGCCCGGCAGGGTCAGCACCGGCATGATGCGGCCCAGCTTGGCATGGCTGAAATTCATGATCCCGCGCGAGGCGCCCGGCGCCACCGCCATGCCGAGCGCAGGGGTCCAGAGCGTCTCGACCGTGGGTTTGGCGTGGATCCCCTTGGGAGAGATGCGCGCGATATGGCCCTGATTGAAGTCTATGCCGATGTAGCGATGGCGTGCAAGCAAAGGCGCGATACCGTCCGCCGCCTCGCGCAGGCGCTGAACGAAGGTGACGCCGACCGCGTCATCGTCATCCATGCGAAATTGAAGCGATGGCAGGCCGCTGTCCTCGCGCACATGATTGATGACCTCGGACATCACCTGTCGGTGCCGCCCGGGCGCGCGCGGCAGAACCACCGCCTGAGGCATGTCCTGCACCAGATCCAGCAGCCGCTCGACCAGTGGTGCGGGCATGGCATCACCGATGACGATGGCGAGGGTGAAATCGGGATCGGTCTGGGCGCGCAGGGCGGGCAGGGTCATGGTCTGGAAGGTGGCGAAGCGCTCGTCCATGCGGACAGGGTCGTAGAGGAAGGCAGCGCGCGCCTCGGGCGTCTCATGCTCGATCTGGAAGCCGCCGAGTGCGGGATAGGAAAACCGGCAAAGGCCGATCACCTGCATCTTGGTTTTGCTCATCGTCCGTGCAATCCTGAAAGGCGTCCCGCTTGGTGTCATTGATGGCAGCGGATAGGGGCCAAGACAAGGCGAAGCCGTGGCGATTGGGCAGCGGCGAGCCGGCCGGGAGGATGGGCGTGATGAAGCTGGAAATCGATTATGTCGAATTCTACGCCGCGGATCTGGAGGCCGAGCAGGCGTTTCAGGCCAAGGCATTCGGCTGGGACTTCATGGACTACGGCCCGGATTACCGTGACATCCAAGGCGCCGGCATCGGTGGCGGTATCGAGCGCGCGGCGCACGCGTCGCCGCTGATCGTGCTGTGCGCCGATGATCTGGATGCGGCCCTTGCCCGGGTGCGCGCGGCTGGCGCCGAGATCACGCGGGCGCCGTTCGATTTTCCCGGCGGGCGTCGGTTCGAGTTCCGCTCGCCCGGCGGCACGGCGATGGCCGTTTGGACAAAGGCGAACGGCTGATCAGCGCGTTGCCGTGCAAGGCTGTTCCGCAGCCGCCCTGGGCCTGTTGACACCCCCTCCGACTCCCTCTATACGCCCCTCATCCGGCTTGGGGGTCGCCCCGTTTGCCGATATCAGAACTGAAGTGGTCAAGATCCGGGCGCCCGCCGTCCCGATCCTCTGGAAACTCGCCGCGTCCGACCAGCAAGGGTAGGCTCGCGGCCCTTGCGTATTGCGGACGCGCGATGTGCATTTGATTAACCGCATGGATTTGCCCATGCAGACACATGTGTTGAGAGACGGGGAATTACCGGAATGCCAACGATCCAACAGCTGATCCGCAAGCCGCGGCAGCCGAAAGTAAGAGCGCAGAAATCGCAGCATTTGCAGGGTTGCCCGCAAAAGCGCGGCGTCTGCACACGCGTTTACACCACCACACCCAAGAAGCCGAACTCGGCCATGCGTAAGGTCGCCAAGGTGCGCCTGACGAATGGCTTTGAGGTCATCAGCTATATCCCGGGTGAGAGCCACAACCTGCAGGAGCACTCGGTGGTCCTGATCCGCGGCGGCCGCGTCAAGGACCTTCCCGGCGTTCGCTATCACATCCTGCGCGGCGTTCTCGATACGCAAGGCGTCAAGGATCGTAAGCAGCGCCGTTCGAAATATGGCGCCAAGCGCCCGAAGTAAGAGGATTACCAGATGTCCCGTCGTCACGCCGCCGAAAAGCGCGAAGTCCTGCCCGATGCCAAGTATGGTGACCGGGTTCTGACCAAATTCATGAACAACCTGATGATCGATGGCAAGAAATCTGCCGCCGAGCGTATCGTCTACAACGCGCTGACCCGCGTTGAGGACAAGGCCAAGCGCGCGCCCATCGAGATCTTCCACGAGGCGCTTGATCTGATCAAGCCGTCCGTCGAGGTCCGCTCGCGCCGCGTTGGCGGTGCGACCTACCAGGTCCCCGTCGAAGTGCGCCCCGAGCGCCGCGAGGCGCTGGCGATCCGCTGGCTGATCAATGCCAGCCGCGCGCGCAACGAGAACACCATGGAAGAGCGCCTTGCAGGCGAGCTTCTGGACGCCGTGAACAGCCGCGGCAGCGCCGTCAAAAAGCGCGAAGACACACACAAGATGGCCGACGCCAACAAAGCGTTCAGCCATTACCGTTGGTAAAACAGATACACTGAGGAAGCAGCCACATGGCACGCGATTATCCGCTCGAACGCTACCGCAACTTCGGCATCATGGCCCATATCGATGCAGGCAAGACCACCTGCAGCGAACGGATCCTGTTCTATACAGGCAAGTCCCACAACCTCGGTGAGGTTCATGACGGCGCCGCCACGATGGACTGGATGGAGCAGGAGCAGGAGCGTGGCATCACGATCACCTCGGCTGCGACCACCACCTTCTGGCAGTGGCAGGAAGACCCCACCAAGGATGGCACATCGGACACCAAGTTCCGCATGAACATCATCGACACGCCCGGCCACGTCGACTTCACGATCGAAGTCGAGCGTTCGCTGGCCGTGCTTGACGGTGCCGTTGCCGTTCTCGATGCCAATGCGGGCGTCGAGCCCCAGACCGAGACCGTCTGGCGCCAGGCCGATCGCTACAAGGTGCCTCGGATCGTGTTCGTCAACAAGATGGACAAGATCGGCGCGGACTTCTTCAACTGTGTCAAGATGATCAAGGACCGCACCGGTGCGATCCCGGCCCCGATCCAGATCCCGATCGGTGCCGAGAACGAGCTTGAGGGCATGATCGATCTCGTCACGATGGAAGAGTGGACTTGGAAAGGTGAGGATCTGGGCGCGTCCTGGACCCGTCAGCCCATCCGGGACGAGCTGAAGGAGCTGGCCGACGAGTGGCGCGCGCACCTGATCGAGACCGCCGTCGAAATGGACGATGCGGCGATGGAGGCGTATCTCGAAGGCGAAGAGCCTGACGTTCCTACCCTGCGCAAGCTGATCCGCAAGGGTACGCTGTCGATGTCTTTCGTGCCGGTTCTGTGCGGCTCGGCGTTCAAGAACAAGGGCGTGCAGCCCCTGTTGAACGCTGTGGTCGACTACCTGCCCAGCCCGCTGGACGTTGTTGATTACATGGGCTTCAGCCCCGATGACGAGACCGAGACACGCAACATCCCGCGCCGCGCGGATGATAACATGGCGTTCTCGGGCCTTGCGTTCAAAATCATGAACGACCCGTTTGTCGGCTCGCTGACCTTCACGCGTATTTATTCGGGTGTCGTGAAGAAGGGCGATACCGTCCAGAACACGACCAAGGGCAAGAAAGAGCGCATCGGCCGTATGATGATGATGCACTCGATCAACCGCGAAGAGATCGAAGAGGCATTTGCCGGTGACATCATCGCGCTTGCGGGCCTCAAGGACACGACGACCGGCGACACACTGTCGGACGTCAAGGAGCAGGTCGTTCTGGAAACGATGACCTTCCCCGATCCCGTGATCGAGATCGCTGTCGAGCCGAAGACCAAGGGCGACCAGGAGAAGATGTCGGCAGGCCTTGCGCGCCTTGCCGCAGAAGATCCGTCGTTCCGCGTCGAGACCGACCTCGAGTCGGGCCAGACCATCATGAAGGGCATGGGCGAGCTTCACCTCGACATCCTGGTCGATCGTCTGCGCCGTGAATTCAAGGTCGACGCCAATATCGGTGCGCCCCAAGTGGCCTACCGTGAGACGATTGGCCACGAGGTCGAGCATACCTACACCCACAAGAAACAGTCGGGTGGTTCGGGTCAGTTCGCTGAGGTCAAGATGGTCATCTCGCCAACCGAGCCGGGCGAAGGTTTCTCGTTCGAGAGCAAGATTGTCGGTGGCTCGGTGCCCAAGGAATACATTCCGGGCGTCGAGAAGGGCATCCGCTCTGTCATGGATAGCGGCCCGCTCGCGGGCTTCCCGGTCATCGACTTCAAGGTCGCGCTGATCGACGGTAAGTTCCACGACGTCGACTCGTCGGTCATGGCGTTCGAGATCGCGGCACGGATGGGCATGCGCGAAGGTCTGCGCAAGGCTGGTGCCAAGCTGCTCGAGCCGATCATGAAGGTCGAGGTCATCACGCCCGAGGAGTATACGGGCGGGATCATCGGTGACCTGACGTCGCGCCGGGGCCAGATCTCGGGGCAGGAGCCGCGCGGCAACGCGATCGCTCTGAACTGTAAGGTGCCGCTGGCCAACATGTTTGGCTACATCAACACCCTGCGGTCCATGTCGTCGGGCCGGGCCCAGTTCACGATGCAATTCTCGCATTACGAGCCGGTGCCGTCGAACATCTCGGAAGAGATCCAGGCGAAATACGCTTAACCGGGTGGCGGGGAGCATCCCCGCCCTACCCACCACTGTAGGGTGGGCATGACGCCCACCACCTGACTTGATCAAAAGAGGAGCCACACCATGGGCAAGGAAAAGTTTGACCGCAGCAAACCGCACGTGAACATCGGGACCATCGGTCACGTTGACCACGGCAAGACAACGCTGACGGCCGCCATCACCAAGTATTTCGGCGACTTCCGCGCATACGACCAGATCGACGGCGCGCCCGAAGAGAAGGCCCGCGGCATCACCATCTCGACCGCACACGTCGAGTACGAGACCGACGCGCGTCACTACGCCCACGTCGACTGCCCCGGCCACGCCGACTACGTCAAGAACATGATCACCGGTGCTGCCCAGATGGACGGCGCGATCCTGGTCGTGAACGCGGCTGACGGCCCCATGCCCCAGACCCGCGAGCATATCCTGCTGGGCCGCCAGGTGGGTATCCCCTACATGGTCGTCTACATGAACAAGGTCGACCAGGTGGATGACGAAGAGCTGCTCGAGCTGGTGGAAATGGAAATCCGCGAGCTGCTGTCCAGCTACGAGTATCCCGGCGACGACATCCCCGTCATCCCCGGCTCCGCTCTGGCAGCCATGGAAGGCCGCGACCCCGAGATCGGTGAAGAGTCGATCCGCAAGCTGATGGCCGCTGTGGACGAGTACATCCCCACCCCGGCACGCGCCGTGGACCAGCCCTTCCTGATGCCGGTCGAGGACGTCTTCTCGATCTCCGGCCGTGGTACGGTTGTGACCGGCCGCGTCGAGCGCGGTGTCATCAACGTCGGCGACGAGATCGAGATCGTCGGCCTGAAGGACACCAAGAAGACGACCTGCACGGGCGTGGAAATGTTCCGCAAGCTGCTGGATCGTGGTGAGGCAGGCGACAACATCGGCGCCCTGCTGCGTGGCATCGACCGTGAAGGCGTTGAGCGCGGTCAGGTTCTGTGCAAGCCGAAGTCGGTTACGCCCCACACCAAGTTCGAGGCAGAAGCCTACATCCTGAACAAGGAAGAGGGTGGCCGTCACACGCCGTTCTTCGCCAACTACCGCCCGCAGTTCTACTTCCGTACAACTGACGTGACCGGCACAGTTGTTCTGCCCGAAGGCACCGAGATGGTGATGCCGGGCGACAACCTTCAGTTCAACGTCGAGCTGATCGCCCCGATCGCCATGGAAGAGGGTCTGCGCTTCGCCATCCGTGAAGGCGGCCGTACCGTCGGCGCCGGCGTCGTTTCGAAGATCGTCGAATAATTATCCCGGGCGGGCCGCAAGCCCGCCCCAAGGGTTCGAAGAGGGAGGCCGGGTGGTCCGGCCTCCCTCCTATCAACTCCAATGCCGCGAAAGGCTAGACCAATGCAAAGCCAGAACATTCGCATTCGGCTGAAGGCGTTCGATTACCGCGTACTGGATGCCAGCACGCAGGAAATCGTCAACACCGCGAAACGCACGGGCGCCGACGTCCGTGGACCGATTCCGCTGCCGAACAAGATTGAAAAATTCACCGTTCTGCGTGGACCCCACGTGAACAAGAAATCCCGCGATCAATGGGAAATCCGCACGCACAAGCGCCTGCTGGATATCGTTGATCCGACGCCCCAGACCGTGGACGCGCTGATGAAGCTCGACCTGGCCGCCGGTGTCGACGTGCAGATTTCGGTTTAAGGAGGGCACTGACTATGTTGCGCTCTGGCGTTATCGCAAAGAAGGTGGGCATGACCCGTCTTTTCATGGAAGACGGCCGGCAGGTTCCTGTCACCGTTCTTCAACTGGACAAGCTTCAGGTCGTCGCTCAACGCACGGCCGACACGCATGGCTATTCCGCCGTTCAGCTGGGCGCAGGCTCGGCCAAGGCCAAGCGGACCTCACAGGCAATGCGCGGCCACTTCGCCGCCGCCAAGGTGGAGCCCAAGCGCAAAATCGCGGAATTCCGCGTGGCGCCTGAGGCCATGATCGCCGTGGGTGAGGAAATCACCGCCAACCATTACTTCGAAGGTCAGTTCGTGGATGTCTGCGGCACTTCGATCGGTAAAGGTTTCGCCGGTGCCATGAAGCGTCACAACTTCAAAGGTCTGGAAATGACCCACGGTGTCTCGATCTCGCACCGGTCGCACGGCTCGACGGGCCAGTGCCAGGATCCGGGCAAGGTCTTCAAAGGCAAGAAGATGGCCGGTCACATGGGTGCCGCGCGTATCACCACGCAGAACCTGCAGGTGATCAAGACCGATGCGGGCCGCGGCCTGATCATGGTCAAGGGCGCTGTTCCCGGCTCCAAGGGTGGCTGGGTCACGATCAAGGATGCGGTCAAAAAGCCGTTTCCCGAGAACGCGATTCTGCCCGCTGCACTGAAGTCCGCAGCCGAGGAAGCCGAGAAGGCCGCAGCCGAAGCCGCAGCAGCCGCCGCAGCTGAGGAAGAAGCAGCCGCCAAGGCCGCAGCCGAGGCACAGGCCGCTCAGGAAGCCGAAGCCGAGAAGGAGGCCGAGGCACAGATCGAGGCTGACAGCGAGGCCGCTGGCGACCAGAGCGAGACTCTGGACGAGACCAAGAAGGATGACGAAGCATGAAACTCGACATGATCAAACTGGACGGCAGCAAGGCCGGCTCGGTCGATCTGGGCGAAGACATCTTCGACCTGGATCCGCGTGCCGATATCCTGCACCGCGTCGTCCGCTGGCAGCGCAACAAGGCGCAACAGGGCACGCACAAGGTCAAGACGCGCTCGGAAGTCAGCTACTCGACGAAGAAGATCTATCGCCAGAAGGGCACCGGTGGCGCACGCCACGGCGCGCGTTCGGCTCCGATCTTCCGCAAGGGTGGTATCTACAAGGGCCCAACGCCGCGTAGCCATGCGCATGATCTGCCCAAGAAGGTTCGCGCGCTGGGTCTCAAGCATGCCCTGAGCGCCAAGGCGCGCGCAGGCGAGCTGGTGATCATCGAGGACATCTCGAACGTCACGAAGACCGGCACGCTGGCCAAGCAGATCAAGGATCTGGGCTGGAAGCGCGCGCTGGTGATCGACGGCGCCTCGGTGGATGAGGGCTTCGCCAAGGCCGCGCGCAACATCGAAGGTCTGGACGTTCTGCCGACCATCGGTGCGAACGTCTATGACATCCTCAAGCGTGACACCCTGGTGATCACCAAGGCGGGTGTCGAAGCACTGGAGGCACGACTGAAATGAGCGCGAAACCCGAACATTACGACGTGATCCGCAAGCCCGTCGTGACCGAGAAGGCCACGATGGCGTCCGAGAACGGCGCCGTCGTCTTCGAAGTCTCGATCGACAGCAACAAGCCCCAGATCAAGGAGGCCGTCGAGGCGCTCTTTGGTGTGAAGGTGAAGGCCGTGAACACGACCATCACCAAGGGCAAGGCCAAGCGTTTCCGTGGCCGCCTGGGCAAGCGCGCAGACGTCAAGAAGGCGTATGTCACGCTGGAAGAAGGCAACACGATCGACGTGACCACCGGTCTCTGAGGTCTGAGTTGGCTTGAAGAATTGAAAACCCCGGCTGTAGTGGCCGGGGTTTTTTCGTTCTCACGCTTTGGCGGTGCACGGGTGCTCGGTTATACGCCCAAACTCTGCGCACGTTTGCGCCCATGGAGCGTCGCAGTGCGGCAGGCTTTCGCTGATCGACCGTACGCTCCTCACCAACCAACTGGTGACAACGTCCTCTTTCGGGACAATCAGCAAAAATATGTGACGTAAAGTCATGAGGTTGCGATCCGCGGGCTCAGATGCTGGCTGAATCGCGCCATCTAGGGGCGCGGCGTATTGTCGCGATTTTTGGAAATGGGTACCACCTGTGACATGCCGTCGGGGCGTCGCGCCGCATCAAAGGGCATTGGGCCTAAGCGGTGCTGCCAAAGCCGCAAAGAGATGGCCAAGTCAGACGCCCAATTGTTGTTTCCGAGTAATGCGGGCGTTTCCGCGTCTATCCGAAAATCAGACTTCGCATCGACCAAATTTGAAACAAGGAGGACACATATAATGGATGTCACGCAATTGCTCGCATTGTTCGTTTCCGACCCGGTGGTGACCATTCACACCGGCATGAGATTTTTTCATTTCATCGGGCTCGCCCTTGGATTGGGCGGGGCGATACTCCTCGACTTGATGATGTTGAGGTTTTTCCTGCGGGGCCGCATCATCAAAGAGACTTACGGCATTGTGGATTTCGCCTCCAAGGTCGTCAGCATGGGCCTGCTGTTGCTTTGGATCTCGGGGATTGGTTTCCTGGTGTTTTACGCGCTGACCAAGCCCGAGCTTCTGACGAACCCCAAGGTCCACGCAAAACTGGTCATTGTGGCGATCCTGACGGTGAATGGCTATTTCATCCATTCAGTGATCCTGCCCGGCGTCAAATCCCAGATCGGAACGTCGCTTTTTGCGGGTATCAGTGCTGTCAAGCGCAGCATTTTTCTGATTTCCGGCGCCATTTCTGCGGTGTCATGGATATTCCCGGTCGCACTCGGGGCATTCCCGCAACTGAATTTCGCTGTTCCGGCCCTCGTCATCCTGTCTGCGTATTTGCTTTTGATCTGTGCTGCGGCTCTGTCCATGCATGCGCTCATTCTGATGACGGCGCCCAAAACTCTCAAAGAGATTGGCGAGTCCGGTCCTGACGACGTCCTGCTTCTGGGCGGGTTTCCGTGCGCCGGAACGCCAGAGGCGCCGCAGGCGATGCCGATTTACGCGGGCGCGCGGAGACGTCGATTGCTGATCGAAGGGCAAGGCTAGGCGGTGGACGTGCATCACGTCCAAGAAATCTTGTCCCAGCAGGGGTAGGAGCGAGAGAGTAAGTCAGCGGCCGCCACCAGCATCCCCCACTTGACCCCACCGCGCTTAGCCCCTAAACGAACCCATCACCGCAGCCCCGGATTCGTCCGGGGCTTCGTTTTCGTTCTTCGGAACGATCTAGCCGGGCACCTACGGGGGCCTATACCAATGGCGGGCCAAGCCCGCCCCACATAGGCAGGGACCACACACCCTGTCGTTTGCTAAACGGAAGACAGAAAGCATGGCACTCAAGTCGTATAAGCCAACGACGCCGGGCCAGCGCGGGCTGGTGCTGATCGACCGTTCGGAGCTGTACAAAGGACGCCCCGTCAAGGCCCTCACCGAGGGTCTGACCAAGTCGGGCGGCCGGAACAACACCGGACGTATCACATCGCGTCGTCGCGGGGGTGGGGCCAAGCGCCTCTACCGGATCGTTGATTTCAAGCGTAACAAATTCGATATGGCGGCAACCGTCGAGCGGATCGAATATGACCCGAACCGGACCGCATTCATCGCCCTCGTCAAGTATGACGATGGCGAGCAGACCTACATCCTCGCGCCCCAGCGTCTTGCCATCGGCGACAAGATCTATTCGGGCGCCCGCGTCGACATCAAGCCCGGCAACTGCATGCCGTTCTCGGGCATGCCCATCGGCACGATCGTCCACAACATCGAGCTGAAGCCCGGAAAGGGCGGCCAGATCGCACGCGCTGCGGGCACCTATGCCCAGTTCGTGGGCCGCGATGGTGGCTACGCGCAGATCCGCCTCAGCTCGGGCGAGCTTCGCCTGGTGCGGCAGGAGTGCAAGGCGACGGTTGGCGCGGTCTCGAACCCCGACAACTCGAACCAGAACTTCGGCAAGGCCGGCCGGATGCGCCATTACGGCGTGCGCCCGTCCGTTCGCGGTGTCGTCATGAATCCGATCGACCACCCCCATGGTGGTGGTGAGGGCCGGACTTCGGGTGGTCGCCACCCGGTGACGCCCTGGGGCAAGCCGACCAAGGGTGCGCGCACCCGCAACAAGAACAAGGCGTCGCAGAAGCTGATCATCCGCTCGCGTCACGCCAAGAAGAAGGGCCGCTAATATGGCACGTTCCGTCTGGAAAGGCCCCTTCGTCGACGCCTACGTCCTGAAAAAGGCCGAAGCGTCGCGTGAGGGCGGCCGCAACGAAGTCATCAAGATATGGTCGCGTCGCTCGACGATCCTGCCCCAGTTCGTGGGCCTGACGTTTGGCGTCTACAACGGCAAGAAACATATCCCTGTCAACGTCAGCGAAGACATGATTGGTCAGAAGTTCGGTGAGTATTCGCCGACTCGCACCTATTACGGTCATGCCGCCGACAAAAAAGCGAAGCGGAAGTAAGTCATGGGCAAGGAAAAGAACCCCCGCCGCGTGGCCGATAACGAGGCCCGGAGCAAGCTCCGGATGCTTCGCACCAGCCCGCAGAAACTGAACCTTCTGGCACAGCTGATCCGTGGCAAGAAAGTGGACAAGGCCCTGACGGACCTCACCTTCTCGCAAAAGCGGATTGCCGAGGACGTGCGCAAGTGCCTCCAGTCGGCCATCGCCAATGCCGAGAACAACCACAATCTGGACGTCGATGAGCTTGTCGTGGCCGAGGCCTATGTCGGCAAGAACCTCGTGATGAAGCGCGGCCGTCCGCGTGCCCGTGGCCGGTTTGGCGCCCTGCGCAAGCCGTTCTCGGAAATCACGATCATCGTGCGTCAAGTCGAGGAGCAAGCCTGATGGGTAACAAAGTCAATCCGATCGGCATGCGCCTCCAGGTCAACCGCACCTGGGACAGCCGCTGGTATGCCGACACCAAGGACTACGGCAATCTTCTGCTTGAGGACATCGCCATGCGCGAGTTCATCAAGAAAGAGTGCAAGCAGGCCGGCGTCAGCCGCGTGATCATCGAACGTCCGCACAAGAAGTGCCGAGTCACGGTGCACACGGCCCGCCCCGGCGTCATCATCGGCAAGAAAGGCGCGGATATCGAAACGCTGCGCAAGAAGCTGGCCGCGATGACCGACAGCGAGCTGCACCTCAACATCGTCGAAGTGCGCAAGCCCGAGCTGGATGCCGCGCTGGTGGGTGAGAGCATCGCCCAGCAGCTGGAGCGCCGGGTCAGCTTCCGCCGTGCGATGAAGCGCGCCGTGCAGAACGCCATGCGTATGGGTGCCTTGGGCATCCGTGTGAACCTCGCCGGCCGCCTTGGCGGCGCCGAGATCGCCCGGACCGAATGGTACCGTGAGGGCCGCGTTCCGCTGCACACGCTGCGGGCCGATATCGATTACGCGCATGTCGAGGCGCTGACCGCCTACGGCATCATCGGGATCAAGACCTGGATCTTCAAAGGCGAGATCATGGATCACGACCCGTCCGCGCGTGACCGGAAGGCTCAGGAACTTCAGGACGGTCCGGCACCTCGCGGTGCTGGTGGCCGTCGCTAAGGGGGAATGACAGATGCTACAACCAAAACGCACTAAATTCCGCAAGCAGTTCAAGGGCCGCATCAAGGGCGAAGCCAAGGGCGGGTCTGACCTGAACTTTGGCTCGTTCGGCCTGAAGGCGACACAGCCCGAGCGTGTGACAGCGCGTCAGATCGAAGCGGCCCGCCGCGCGATGACCCGCCACATGAAGCGTCAGGGCCGTGTCTGGATCCGGATCTTCCCGGATGTGCCGGTGACGTCCAAGCCGACCGAAGTCCGTATGGGTAAGGGTAAAGGCTCGGTCGATTACTGGGCTGCCCGCGTCAAGCCGGGCCGCGTCATGTTCGAGATCGACGGCGTCAGCGAAGAAATCGCGTTCGAGGCCCTGCGCCTTGCTGCGATGAAGCTGCCGATCAAGACCCGCGTCGTGGTCCGCGAAGACTGGTAAGGTCGAAAACGCGCAGCGTTTTCTGGCCGGTGCGATATAGCGAATTCCCATAGGAAAATCGCGGATCGCACCCCGGGTGAGAAAATTAAAACCCCCGCCGAGAGATCGGCGGGGGTTTTTTCTTGGACGGGTCATTTTTCAGATCGTTGTTGCGAGGCTTCGGTTCACGATCCGCGTGGGGGCCGGAGTTAAGCGTCCCGATCGCCGTGCGCGCGTGTCATCGCCAGCGGCTCCTTGAATGTCAGCGTTCGATAGGGGAAGGGTATCTCGATCCCCGCATCATCCAAGGCGCGTTTGACCGCAGCAACCACCTGATCGCGGGATTGGCGCACGGCCAGGGGCGTGGACCCGGTCCACCATGTTACTTCGAAGTTGATCGAAGACGAAGCGAACTCCTGAGCAAAGATTTGCACCGGTTTATCGTCACTGATGACGGTGTCGCAGCCCTGAACGGCCTGCGAAATAACGGAGCGCGCCGTATCGACATCGACGTCATAGGCCACGCCGCAGATGACCGTGACGCGGCGATGGTCCAAATGGGTTTTGATGGTTAAGGGGTTCTTGAAAAGGATCGAGTTCGGCACGATCACAAGCTGCCCGTCGGTTTGCCGAATATGGCTTTCTCGAATTGCGATGCGCGACACCTCGCCCTCGATATCCTCGCATTCCACGAAGTCGCCGATGCGCATTTCCTTTCGAAAGAGGATAATGATCCCGGCCAGGAAGTTCTCAAAGACATCCTTGAACGCAAAGCCGATGGCGACAGATCCGATGCCGAGGCCGGCGAGAATGCTGGCCGGGGTGAGGCCGGGAAAGAGAATGACAGCGGCTGTCATGATGCCCAGAACCCAGACCGCGATCGAGGTAAGCAGGGCAAAAAGCTCTTGCAAGCTTTTGCGCAGCCGGGTCCGTTCCAGCATGCGCGAGAGCAGGCTCGCCGTTATTTTGCTGACCAGCCAAGTCAAAAGGATCACCACAAGGGCGACAGCCAGGCTGGGTAAAACTTCTATCGAATTTCGCGCGATGCCGCGCAACTGGTCCAAGAGGATGTTGACAGGTTCCAGGGCACGTCTCCTTGCTGCGATGCACAATAACGCGGAAGGATCGAGATGGTTCAATATGGGCAGATTCGGACGGGCCTATCCCCAAGCGTAGTTGAAGCTCACGCTGATCCGGTCGTCCTCGCTCATATTCACCGGCACCTCGTGACGCAGCCACGACTCCCACAGCAGAACCTCGCCCGCCTCGGGCGCCTCATAGCGAAAGGCGCGCAACTCCTCGCGCGCATCTTTGCGGCGGGGTGGGGCGGCCATCATGCGGGCCAGGCGCGGATCTTCGAGTTTGAGCGCGCTGGTCCCTTCGGGCATGGTCACATAGGTCGTGCCGGAGATCACAGAATGTGGATGGATATGCGACGAATGGGTGCCACCTTCGGGTAGGATATTGATCCAAAGGCTGTCGAGTTTCAGCTTTTTACCGCCCAGATCAAATTCCAGATCCTCGGCAAACGCCGCGACATGCTTGTCCAGCACCTTCTCCAGATCGCGGAAAATCGGGAAGCGGTAGGGCAGATCGTCGAGCGAGGCATAGGATGTATAGCCCGGATAGCCGTTCTCTTCGCACCATTCCTGGCCCGCCTCGTCATCCTCGGCGATGGACCAGCAAGAGGCCTCCAGCTCGGAGGCGTCGATGGGTTTGCCCAGCTCGCTCAGCTGGGCGCGGTATAGACGGGTTACGAAGAGGGATGTTATATGTGCCATGCCTCGCGTCTTAGCGCAGGGCGGCGCCCATGGCGAGACCCGTTTGAACTATGGGGTTGCGCCGGACGTGGTGGCCCTCTATACGCGCCCAATCACGAATGATCTCCACCGGAATCAGGGTGACCAACTGCATCGCGACCATGATGCATGTCGGGCCCTCCAGTGATGTTGAAAGGAACAAGGCGATGGACGCCAAGGAACTACGCGAAAAGACACCGGATCAGCTGCGCGAAGAGCTGTCGAACCTGAAGAAGGCACAGTTCAACCTGCGCTTTCAGGCTGCGACCGGCCAGCTGGAGAATGCTGCGCAGATGCGCACCGCGCGCCGCAATGCCGCGCGTGTATTGACCATTCTCAATGAGAAAGCCGCTGCTGCGGCAGCAGAATAAGGAGCCTGCAAGATGCCCAAACGTATCCTCTCTGGCACCGTGACCAGCGACGCCAACGCTCAGACCGTTTCCGTTTCGGTCGAGCGCCGCTTCAAGCACCCGGTTCTGCAAAAGACGATCCGGAAGTCCAAGAAATACCGCGCCCATGACGAGAACAACACGTTCAAAGTGGGTGACAAGGTGCGCATCATCGAATGCCCGCCCCGGTCCAAGACCAAACGCTGGGAGGTTCTGGAGGGCTGAGCCCACCAAAACCTGCCACATTAATCGAAACCCCGGGGCAAGGGCCGCATCGCCCCCCGGTAGGTCGGGAGAAACCAAATGATCCAGATGCAGACAAACCTGGATGTTGCTGACAATAGCGGCGCGCGCCGCGTTCAGTGCATCAAGGTCCTGGGTGGTTCCAAGCGTCGTTACGCGAGTGTCGGTGACATTATCGTCGTTTCGGTCAAGGAAGCCATCCCCCGGGGCCGTGTGAAGAAGGGTGACGTGCGCAAGGCCGTCGTCGTTCGCACCGCCAAGGAAGTGCGCCGCGAAGACGGCACCGCAATCCGTTTTGACCGCAACGCCGCCGTGATCCTGAACAACGCAGGTGAGCCGGTCGGTACGCGTATCTTCGGCCCGGTGGTCCGCGAGCTGCGCGCCAAGAAATTCATGAAAATCATCTCGCTCGCCCCGGAGGTGCTGTGACATGGCTGCCAAACTGAAGAAAGGCGACAAGGTCGTCGTCCTCGCCGGTAAGGACAAGGGCAAGGAAGGCACCATCGCCTCCGTTGACCCGAAGGCCGGCAAGGCTGTTGTTGACGGCGTCAACATGGCCATCCGCCACACCCGCCAGAGCCAGACCGCACAGGGCGGCCGCCTGCCCAAGGCAATGCCGATCGACCTGAGCAACATTGCGCTGCTGGATGCCAAGGGCAAGCCGACGCGCGTTGGCTTTGACATCAAGGACGGCAAAAAAGTGCGCGTCGCCAAGACCACGGGGGATGTGATCGATGCTTGATACTGCAAACTACACCCCGCGCCTGCAGACGCAGTTCCGCGACGAGATCAAGGCCAAGCTGAAAGAAGAGTTTGGCTACACCAACGACATGATGATCCCTCGTCTGGACAAGATCGTGCTGAACATCGGTTGCGGTGCAGAGGCCGTGCGCGACAGCAAGAAGGCCAAGTCGGCTCAGGATGATCTGAGCACGATCGCTGGTCAGAAGGCCGTCGTGACCAAGGCAAAGAATTCGATCGCGGGCTTCCGCGTTCGTGAGGACATGCCCCTCGGCACCAAGGTCACCCTGCGCGGTGCCCGCATGTACGACTTCCTCGACCGTCTCATCACGGTCGCGATGCCCCGGATCCGCGACTTCCGCGGTGTTTCGGGCAAGTCCTTCGATGGCCGTGGCAACTATGCCTTCGGCATCAAGGAACACATCGTCTTCCCCGAGATCAACTTCGACAAGATCGACGAGTCTTGGGGCATGGATGTCATCATCGCAACCACGGCGAAGACCGATGCCGAAGCAAAGGCGCTGTTGAAGCACTTCAACATGCCTTTCAACAGCTGATCGGCGGAAGAGAGAGTTATGGCTAAGAAAGCAATGATCGAGCGCGAGAAGAAGCGCCAGAAACTGGTCGAGAAGTACGCCGCCAAGCGCGCCGCACTCAAAGAGATCATCAATGACGAGAGCAAGCCGATGGAAGAGCGTTTCCGCGCGACCCTGAAGCTGGCCGACCTGCCGCGCAACAGCAGTGCAACCCGTTTGCACAACCGCTGCCAGCTGACGGGTCGTCCGCATGCGTATTATCGCAAGCTCAAAGTGTCGCGTATCGCGCTGCGGGAACTGGGCCAGTCTGGCCTTGCTCCGGGCCTCGTGAAATCCAGCTGGTAAGGGAGATTTGAAATGAATGATCCTATCGGCGATATGCTCACGCGGATCCGCAACGCCTCGATGCGCGGCAAGTCCACGGTGATGACCCCGGCCTCCAAAATGCGCGAGCGTGTGCTCGGTGTTCTGGCGGACGAAGGCTATATCCGCGGTTTTGAAGCGACGACTGGCAAAGATGGCCACCCGGCCATCGAGATCAGCCTGAAGTACTTCGATGGCGCCCCCGTCATTCGCGAAATGAAGCGGGTCTCCAAGCCCGGTCGTCGCGTCTATCTGGGCGTCAAGGACATCCCTTCGGTCCGTCAGGGCCTCGGTGTGTCGATTGTCTCCACCCCCAAGGGTGTGATGTCGGATGCAAGCGCGCGCAGCCACAATGTTGGCGGCGAAGTGCTCTGCACGATATTCTAAGGAGGCCTGAATATGTCTCGTATCGGCAAATTGCCCGTCTCGCTCCCCGATGGTGTCACTGCGTCCCTCAGCGGTCAGCAGCTTGAGATCAAGGGGCCCAAGGACGCCAAGGTGTTCACGTTCACGGATGACGTCACGATCGCTATCGAAGATAGCAAGATCACCGTCACCCCGCGTGGCAAGTCCAAGCGCGCCCGCCAGCAGTGGGGCATGACCCGCACTGTGGTGGCCAATATGGTCCACGGCGCCAAGGAGACGTTCAAGAAAGAGCTGGAAATCCGCGGCGTGGGTTACCGGGCTCAGCTTCAGGGCAATGTCCTGAAACTGAACCTCGGCCTGTCGCACGACGTTGATTTTCAAATTCCGGAAGGTGTGACTGTTACCGTCCCCAAGCCCACCGAAATGGTGGTCGAAGGTACGGACAAGCAGCTCGTCGGTCAGGTCGCGGCAAATATCCGCGATTGGCGTCGTCCCGAGCCCTATAAGGGCAAAGGCATTCGCTACAAAGACGAGTATATCTTCCAGAAAGAAGGCAAGAAGAAGTAAGGAACGGGTAGATGGCAAACAGCAAAAGAAAACTGTTTCTGAAACGCCGCCTGCGCGTTCGGAACAAACTTCGTCAGGTCAATGCAGGGCGCATGCGCCTCAGCGTTCACCGCAGCAACAAGAACATCAGCGCTCAGCTGATCGACGATGCGAACGGCGTGACGCTCGCATCGGCCTCGACCCTCGAGAAGGATCTGGGCATGGTCGGCAAATGCAACGTCGAGGCGGCCATCAAGGTCGGCACGGCGATTGCCGAGCGCGCCAAGAAGGCCGGGGTGAGCGAAGCTTACTTCGACCGTGGCGGCTTCCTCTTCCACGGCAAGGTGAAGGCTCTGGCCGACGCCGCGCGTGAAGGTGGTCTGAAGATCTGATTTCAGCGTAGGCGGCCCCCAATTCGGGGCCGCCTCGATGATCCGGGGGCGCTTTTGCCCACCTGGATTGAGACATTACAGGCGCCAAGCGTTGCGCCGCCAAGATAAAGGATTTGCCACATGGCAAGAGATGACAACCGTGGCGGTGGCCGCCGCAACCAGCGTGAAGAGGCCCCCGAATTTGCAGACCGTCTGGTCGCGATCAACCGCGTTTCCAAAACCGTCAAAGGCGGCAAGCGCTTTGGCTTTGCGGCGCTCGTCGTCGTAGGTGACCAGAAGGGCCGTGTCGGCTTTGGCAAGGGTAAGGCCAAGGAGGTCCCCGAGGCCATCCGCAAGGCGACCGAAGCTGCCAAGCGTGGCATGATCCGCGTTCCGCTGCGCGAGGGCCGCACTCTGCACCACGACATGGAAGGTCGCCATGGCGCCGGCAAGATCGTGATGCGGACCGCCCCCCAGGGTACCGGCATCATCGCCGGTGGTCCGATGCGCGCCGTGTTCGAAATGCTGGGCGTTCAGGACGTCGTTGCGAAATCCAACGGCAGCCAGAACCCCTACAACATGATACGCGCCACCATGAACGGCCTGACCAAAGAGTCGAGCCCGCGTCAGGTGGCACAGCGCCGCGGCAAGAAAGTCGCCGACATCATGGCGACATCCGACGCGCCCGCCATCAAGGGCGAGCAAGCGCCCGTCGCTCAGGAGGGTTAAGACATGGCCAAGACTATCGTGATCAAGCAGGTGGGCAGCCCCATCCGCCGCCCCGGCGACCAGCGCGCAACGCTGATCGGCCTCGGCCTGAACAAGATGCACCGCGTGCGCGAGCTGGAGGACACGCCCAGTGTTCGCGGCATGATCAACAAGATCCCGCACATGGTCGAGATCTTGGAAGAGAAGGGCTGAGGTTTACGCTTCGCCCGCGAGATAAAAGCGCCCCGGCCTGCGATGGCCGGGGCGCTTTGCGTTCAGCCCACGGAGAATTCTGCCATGTTCGTCAAAACCTTGTCCGACACCCTTGGCACCGCCGATCACGTAACCGGTGATGCGTTTGAAAGTCGCCGCGTCTTGCTGGCCCGCGACGGCCTTGGCTATTCGTTTCACGATACGCTGATAAAGGCCGGCAGCACGCAGCACCTTGAATACAAGAACCATGTCGAGGCAAATTATTGCATCGCGGGCGAAGGCGAGGTCGAGGAGGTTGCCACTGGCCGCACCTGGCCGCTGACCCCCGGCACGATGGGATAACTATGACGCCCACATCATACGGGCACGAACCGACATGCGCCTGCTTTGCGTTTTTACCCCTGCGCTGGCCGGAACGGAAACGCATGACGCGGATGGCAGCTACAATCTGCCCGAGTAGGCCGCCGGCATCAGGCCGCCCTTGCGCGCCGCCGCTGCCCCCGCTATACGCGCCCGAGGTCGGCCGGATTGCCGACTCACAACCCAAGCAAAGCCGCGTTCGGCCGCTCCCGTCGCTGGGGGCCGCATCCGGCACAAGGAGAAGCGACATGAAATTGCATGAACTGCGCGATAATGACGGCGCAACGAAAAAGAAAAAGCGCATCGGCCGTGGTCCCGGCTCGGGCATGGGCAAGACCGGTGGCCGCGGTATCAAGGGTCAGAAGTCCCGCTCGGGTGTGGCCATCAAGGGCTTTGAGGGCGGCCAGATGCCGCTCTACCAGCGTCTGCCCAAGCGCGGCTTTACCAAGCCGAACCGCAAGGAATACTCCGTCGTCAATCTGGGCCTGATCCAGAAATTCATCGACGCGGACAAGCTGGACGCGGGCAAGACCATCACAGAGGACGCGCTGATCGAAGCGGGCCTCGTGCGCCGCAAGCTTGATGGGGTGCGTGTCCTGTGCAAGGGTGATGTAACGTCCAAGCTGACCATCGAAGTCACCGGCGCGTCGAAATCGGCGGTCGAGGCAGTCGAGAAGGCGGGTGGCAAGCTGACAGTCACAAGCGCCGAGAAGCCTGAATAGTCTGGCGGCCGAATAAGAGGTTGTGAGCGGCGGGCCCGCCGCTTACACACTCCGTAGTTTTTCAAAACACGCCGCCGGGCCGCTGGAAAACAGCACCCTGGCGGCGTTGTCATTTCGAGAGAGAGCCGAATGGTATCTGCAGCAGAACAAATGGCGGCCAACACCAGCTGGGCAGCGCTCGGCAAGGCCACCGATCTTCGCAAGCGCATCGTCTATACCCTGATGCTGCTGATCGTCTATCGTCTCGGCACCTGGATCCCGGTGCCCGGCATCGACGGCGTCGAGCTGCGTGCGTTCATGTCCGAAGCAGGGGCCAGCATCGGCGGCATGCTATCCATGTTCACGGGTGGTGCGCTTGGGCGGATGGGAATCTTTGCCCTTGGTATCATGCCCTATATCTCGGCCTCGATCATCGTCCAGCTGATGACCGCCATGGTCCCCGCGCTTGAGCAACTCAAGAAAGAGGGCGAGGCGGGCCGCAAGAAGATCAACCAGTACACGCGCTACGGCACCGTTTTCCTGGCGACGCTGCAGTCCTACGGCCTCGCCGTCAGCTTGCAGGGCGGTGATCTGGTCACCAATCCCGGCACGTTCTTTATCGTCTCCTGCATGATCACGCTGATCGGTGGCACCATGTTCCTGATGTGGCTGGGCGAGCAGATCACGGCCCGCGGCATCGGCAACGGTATCTCGCTGATCATCTTTGTCGGCATCATCGCCGAGGTTCCCGCGGCCCTCGCGCAATTCTTTGCCAGTGGCCGCTCGGGCGCGATCAGTCCCGCCGTGATCATTGGCGTGATCGTCATGGTGATCGCCGTGATCGCCTTTGTGGTGTTCATGGAGCGCAGTTTGCGCAAGGTGCATATCCAATACCCGCGCCGCCAGGTCGGCATGAAGGTCTATGATGGCGGCTCGTCGCACTTGCCGGTCAAGGTGAACCCGGCGGGCGTGATCCCCGCGATCTTTGCCTCGTCGCTGCTGCTGTTGCCGACAACGATCAGCGCGTTTTCGGGCGGGCAGGGCAGTAGCCCGATCATGTCGACGATCTTGGCCTATTTCGGCCCGGGCCAGCCGCTTTATCTGCTGTTCTTCACCGGCATGATCGTCTTCTTTGCGTATTTCTATACCTACAACGTCGCGTTCAAACCCGATGAAGTGGCCGAGAACCTCAAGAACCAGAATGGTTTCGTCCCCGGCATCCGTCCCGGCAAGCGGACGGCGGAATACCTCGAATATGTGGTCAGCCGCATCCTAGTCCTTGGCTCGGGTTATCTGGCGCTTGTCTGCCTTTTGCCGGAAATTCTGCGTGCGCAGTTCGCCATCCCCTTTTACTTCGGTGGCACTTCGGTTCTTATCGTCGTGTCGGTCACGATGGATACGATTCAGCAGGTGCAAAGCCATCTTCTGGCGCATCAATATGAGGGCCTGATTGAAAAGTCGCAGCTCGGCGGCAAAGGAAAGCGCCGCGCACGGCGCAAAGGGACAGGACGTAAGTAAATGAACATCATTCTTCTCGGACCGCCGGGCGCGGGCAAGGGCACCCAGGCACAGCATCTGGTCAAGACGCGGGACATGATCCAGCTCAGCACCGGCGACATGCTGCGCGAGGCCAAGGCCTCCGGCACCGAGATGGGCAAGAAGGTTGCCGAAGTGATGGCGCGTGGCGATCTGGTGACGGACGAGATCGTGATCGGCCTGATCCGCGAGAAGCTGGAAGGCGAGAAGGGGGGCGGCTTCATTTTCGACGGCTTCCCGCGCACCCTGCCGCAGGCCGATGCACTTGGAAAATTGCTCAAGGAAGAGGGCGAGAGCCTGGACGCCGTGATCGAGATGCAGGTGGATGACGAGGCGCTTGTGGACCGCATCACGGCCCGTTCCACCTGCGGCGGATGCGGCGCGGTCTATAACGACAATACCAAGCCGATCCCGGAAGATGGCGTTTGCACCAATTGCGGCAAGAAGGACGATTTTGTCCGCCGTGCCGACGACAACGAGGAGGCGCTGCGCAATCGCCTTATGGAATACTACAAAAAGACGTCGCCGCTGATTGGTTATTATTACGCCAAGAATATGCTGAGTACCGTCAATGGCCTCGGGTCGATGGAAGAAGTGACGGCCTCGATCGCGGGCATTCTCGACGCGTAAACGCACGGGTTCGCCGCAGCCCGGTAGGGTAGGCGCACAAGATTTGCGCGCTGCCCTTGACGCCCCCGGCAAATCCCCCTAACCAGCACCATCCCGCAAGGGACGCTGATTCATATGGGGTTTGCCCATACCGAATCGATCACCTGAATTCAGCTACGGCCCAGGGCGACCGCCTCGGGCCTGCGTTGTGAAAAAAGGGCCCGGAATTACGGGCTCGCAACGAAAAGGAATATGCACGTGGCACGTATCGCCGGCGTCAACATCCCGACGCATAAACGGGTTCCCATCGCCCTCACCTATGTCACCGGTATCGGCCATTCGACGGCCAAGACCATCTGCGACGCGGTCGGCATCGACCATTCGCGCCGCGTCAACGAGCTGAGCGACACCGAAGCCGTCCAGCTGCGCGAGTATATCGACGCGAACCTGACCGTCGAAGGCGACCTGCGCCGTGAGACGCAGATGAACATCAAGCGTCTGATGGACCTTGGCTGCTATCGCGGTCTGCGCCACCGCCGGAACCTGCCGGTTCGCGGCCAGCGTACCCATACCAATGCTCGCACCCGCAAAGGCCCCGCAAAGGCCATTGCCGGCAAGAAGAAATAAGGGAGGGCTCACGACATGGCACGCGATACCCGCCGCACGAAAAAGAAGGTTTCCAAGAACATCGCCACTGGCGTTGCGCATGTGAACTCTTCGTTCAACAACACCAAGATCCTGATCTCCGACGTTCAGGGCAATGCGATTGCATGGTCCTCGGCCGGCAGCTGTGGCTTCAAGGGCTCGCGCAAGTCGACGCCCTACGCCGCCCAGCTGGCCGCAGAAGATGCCGGCAAGAAGGCGCAAGAGCACGGCATGCGCACGCTGGAAGTCGAAGTGCAGGGCCCCGGTTCGGGCCGCGAGAGCGCGCTGCGCGCTCTGGCTGCCGTCGGCTTCAACATCACGTCCATCCGCGACGTGACGCCGATGGCGCATAACGGCTGCCGTCCGCCGAAGCGCCGCCGCGTCTGAGGCCACTATTTCAAGTGGGGCTGCGCATGTCCGCGCGGCCCCATTTACGTCATTTAGAAACCTCGGGCGTCTCGGCCGTCGGACATGCGGGCGGGACTGGTATGGAGGGACACATGATCCACAAAAATTGGGCTGAATTGATCAAGCCGACCCAGCTTGACGTCAAGCCGGGCAATGACCCGCTGCGTCACGCCACGGTCGTCGCCGAGCCGCTGGAACGCGGCTTTGGTCTGACCCTTGGCAACGCGCTGCGCCGCGTTCTGATGTCGTCGCTGCAAGGCGCGGCCATCACCGCCGTTCAGATCGACAACGTGCTGCACGAGTTTTCGTCGGTCGCGGGTGTCCGCGAGGATGTCACCGACATCATCCTGAACCTCAAGGGCGTTGCGCTCCGCATGGAAGTCGAAGGGCCCAAGCGCCTGTCGATCAGTGCCAAGGGCCCCGGCATCGTCACCGCTGGCGATATCTCGGACAGCTCGGGCATCGAGGTTCTGAACCGCGATCACGTGATCTGCCACCTCGACGAGGGCGCGGATCTCTTCATGGAGCTGACCGTCAACACCGGCAAAGGTTACGTCGCGGCTGACAAGAACAAGCCCGAGGATGCGCCGATCGGCATGATCCCCGTCGACGCGATCTACAGCCCCGTCCGCCGTGTCAGCTATGACGTGCAGCCCACCCGCGAGGGCCAGGTGCTGGATTATGACAAGCTGACGATGAAGATCGAAACCGATGGCTCGATCAGCCCCGATGATGCCGTGGCCTATGCCGCGCGCATTCTGCAGGACCAGCTGAGCATCTTCGTCAACTTCGACGAGCCCGAGTCCGCTGGCCGCCAAGACGACGAGGACGGTCTTGAGTTTAACCCGCTTCTGCTCAAGAAGGTGGACGAGCTGGAACTGTCGGTGCGTTCGGCCAACTGCCTCAAGAACGACAACATCGTCTATATCGGCGATCTGATCCAGAAGACCGAAGCCGAGATGCTGCGCACGCCGAACTTCGGCCGCAAGTCCTTGAACGAGATCAAGGAAGTGCTGTCGGGCATGGGCCTGCACCTTGGCATGGATGTCGAGGATTGGCCGCCCGACAATATCGAGGATCTGGCGAAGAAATTCGAAGACGCCTTTTGATGAATTCGCAGGTCGGGCCCTATGGTCCGGCCTGCAAATACCCGGGCACATGCCCCAAGGAGAGCGGCGCGGCACGCACCCCGCCGCCAGACAAAGCAAAACGGCCCGTAGAGGGCAAATCTAGGAGTATTACACATGCGTCACGCAAGAGGTTACCGCCGCCTGAACCGCACCCACGAGCACCGCAAGGCGCTGTGGGCGAACATGGCCGGCTCGCTCATCGAACATGAGCAGATCAAGACGACACTGCCGAAAGCCAAGGAACTGCGCCGCATCATCGAAAAGATGATCACGCTGGGCAAGCGCGGCGATCTGCACGCCCGCCGCCAGGCTGCCGCACAGCTGAAGCAGGACCAGTATGTCGAGAAGCTGTTCGCGGTTCTGGGCCCGCGCTACAAGGACCGTCAGGGTGGCTATGTCCGCGTTCTGAAGGCCGGCTTCCGCTATGGCGACATGGCCCCGATGGCGATCATCGAATTCGTCGACCGCGATCCGGCCGCCAAGGGCAAGGCCGACAAAGAGCGTGTCGCTGCCGAAATGGCGGATCTGGACGAAGAATAAGCGCCGCCCGAAAGGGCAGGTGACGAGGGCCCTCGCCGGGATCGGCGGGGGCCTTTTGCTTTTCTGTCCAGGTGCGCGGAAACTTGCAATCGCGCGCTACGGGGCGCATATCGCGTGGGCAGACCTGCTTTCGGAGGCGCTCATGCTGAAACCCCTCGCCATCGCGCTTATTGCTTTTGCTGTGCCCGCCGCGGCGCAAATGACAGTCCCGCAAAGCAGTGCCCAGATCCAGATGGGCTTCGTGCCGGTGGTCAAGTCCGTGACCCCCGCCGTCGTCAACATCTACGCGCGCCGCGTGATCGAGGGGCGGGCCAGCCCCTTCGCCGACGATCCATTCTTTGGCCAGCTTTTCCAGAATTTCGGCGGGCAGCGCCCGCGCGTGGAAAACTCGCTCGGCTCCGGTGTCATCCTTGGCAGTGACGGTATCGTGGTGTCCAATTATCATGTCGTGGGGCAGGCGACCGATATTCGCGTCGTTCTGAATGACCGCCGCGAATTCGATGCAACGGTCCTTCTGGCCGACGAGGAAAGCGATCTGGCGATCCTGAAACTCGAGGACGGTGCCGACCTGCCCGCGCTCGCGCTGCGCGACAGCGACAGCGTCGAGGTGGGCGAGCTGGTGCTGGCCGTGGGCAACCCCTTTGGCGTGGGCCAGACCGTCAGCAGCGGCATCGTCTCGGGCCTTGCGCGGTCGGGGACCGCCACGGGCAATGCGCGCGGCTATTTCATCCAGACGGACGCGCCGATCAATCCGGGCAATTCGGGCGGCGCGCTGGTGGATGTGAACGGCGCGCTCATCGGGATCAACACGTCGATCCTCAGCCGCTCGGGCGGCTCGAACGGGATCGGCTTTGCCATTCCCGCCGCGCTGGTGCGCCAATTCGTCGATCAGGCCCGCGCGGGAGAGACGCGGTTTCAGCGGCCATGGGCGGGCGTCAGCGGACAGCCGGTCAGCTATGACATGGCCGAGGGGCTGGGCCTGCCGCGTGCCAGCGGCATCATCCTGTCGGACATGCATCCGGCCAGCCCCTTCGCCGCCGCGGGTCTGCGGACGGGGGACGTGATCCTGACGGTGGACGGGCAGGAGGTGAACGGCCCGGCCGAGATGATCTACCGTATGAGCGTCGCGGGGCTAGGCGCAGATGTGACGCTGGATGTGGTGCAGCGGGGCGAGACCCGGCAGGTCAGCGTACCCATGCTGCGCGCGCCGGATGAGCCGCCCCGCGCGACGCTGACCACCGGCGCGCGCGCGGCTGTGCCGGGCGTGACGCTCAGCACCGTGAACCCTGCCGTGATGGCCGAGTATGACCTGCCGCTGACCGCTCAGGGCGCACTGGTCGAGAACCCGGGCGAAGTGGGCGCGCGGGCGGGCTTGCGCGCGGGTGATGTGATCCTCAGCATAAACGGCGCCGCTGTCACCGATAGCGCCACCGCAGAGGCCGCGCTGGAGGCCGCCGAGCGGCGCCTCGCGCTGGATATTCAGCGCGGGCAGCGGCGGCTGACCATGCGCTTCCGGCTCTAGGTCATGGCGGATCTCTTTGATACCGGCGAGGCGCCGATCGGCCAGCCGCAGGGGCATCGCCCGCTGGCGGATCGTCTGCGCCCCAAGGCCTTGGGTGAGGTGATTGGGCAGGAGCAGGTGCTGGGCGATGAGGCGCCGCTCGGTGTCATGCTGGCCGCCGGCAGCCTTGGCAGCCTGATTTTCTGGGGTCCGCCCGGCGTGGGCAAGACGACCATCGCGCGCCTTTTGGCGGATGTGACGGATCTGCATTTCATCCAGATCAGCGCTATCTTTTCGGGCGTGGCGGACCTCAAGAAGGTCTTTCAGGAGGCCAAGCACCGTGCCGCGAACGGGCAGGGGACGCTGCTCTTCGTGGACGAGATCCACCGTTTCAACAAGGCGCAGCAGGACGGCTTCCTGCCCTATATGGAGGATGGCACGATCCTTCTGGTCGGCGCCACCACCGAGAACCCGAGTTTCGAGTTGAACGCCGCCCTTCTCAGCCGCTCTCAGGTCTTGATACTGACCCGCCTGACCCTCGCGGACCTTGAGCGCCTTGCCCAGCGGGCCGAGCGAGAACTGGACCGTGCGCTGCCGCTGGATGGCCCGGCGCGCGAGGCTCTGCTGGAGATGGCCGACGGCGACGGGCGCGCGCTGCTCAATCTGATCGAGCAGATCATGGCCTGGAAGATCGAGGGCAAGCTGGACACCGAAGGACTGGCCAGCCGCCTGATGCGCCGCGCCGCGAAATACGACAAATCGGGCGACGAGCATTACAATCTCATCTCGGCCCTGCACAAATCCGTGCGCGGATCCGATCCCGATGCCGCTGCCTACTGGCTGGCGCGCATGCTGACCGGGGGCGAGGATCCGCGCTATCTCGCGCGGCGCATCACGCGCATGGCGGTCGAGGATATCGGCCTTGCCGACACGCATGCGCACCGCGTCTGCCTGGACGCCTGGGAGACCTATGAGAGGCTGGGCTCGCCCGAGGGGGAATTGGCCTTGGGGCAGGCGGTGATCTATCTCGCCCTCGCGCCGAAATCGAATGCCGGATATGCCGCATTCAAGGCGGCGATGCGCGAGGCCAAGAAAACCGGATCCGAGCCGCCGCCCAAACATATTCTGAACGCGCCGACCAAGCTGATGAAAGAGCAGGGCTTTGGCGCGGGCTACGCTTATGATCACGACGCAGAAGACGCGTTTTCGGGCCAGAACTACTTCCCCGAGACAATGAAGCGCCCGGTCCTCTATCAGCCGGTCGAGCGGGGATTCGAGCGCGAGTTGAAAAAACGCGTGGATTACTTCGCCAAGCTGCGGATGAAGCGGGATTAGATCTCGTCGGCACAACCCCAGCGGGAAAGTGGCCTGTTTGCGACATTTCGGGCGGCCGAATTTGGGCGTGACGCCACGTAATCTGACGGTGGTGACCTCCCTTTTTTATAGGGCATTAGATCACGAACACTGCGGGTCAAGCCATAAAAACAAGGGATTGTGCGGTATTCTTACTGGCGGTGCGCGCTGTGACGTGTTGTAATCCGCACATGTCGCAATCAGTCTATTGCTTTGCAGTGCTGAACCAACGCCGCGCCGTCCCGGCTTTCACCGGGGTTGGGTGCCATGGGGGGCGCTGACATTTGCATGCCCAAGCCTGACTGATTGTACGATCAAACGATCCACCACAGACGGAGGTTTTCTATGACCAATACGAAAAACAGCGACCTGATGACGCGCCTCGGGGATGCCGCAAAATCCGGTACCATTTCGCGCCGCTCATTCATGAATTACTCGATGGCCGCCGGCGTCGGCGCCAGCGCGGCCACGGGCCTGTGGACGACCAAGGCGAACGCGGCTCCTCAAAAGGGTGGCTTGTTCCGCTTTGGTGTCCATGACGGCAACTCGTCGGACACCCATGATCCCGGTACGTATGTCAGCCGCCAGCAGATCTATCTGGCGCACCAGTATCGTTCCTATCTGACGATGATCAATCCCGACGGCAGCCTCGGCAATGACCTTGCCACCGGCTGGGAGCCGAATGACGATGCGTCGGTCTGGACCTTCGAGATCAACCAGAATGCCAGCTTCCACTCGGGCAAGCCGGTCACGTCCGAGGATGTCGTCGACTCGCTAAATTTCCACCGGGGCGAGGCATCGACATCGGCGGCGAAATCGCTTCTGTCGGGTGTGAAGGATATCCGCGCGGATGGCGAGCATACCGTCGTGGTCGAATTGACGGGCGGCAATGCCGATGTTCCGTGGCTCATGACGGATTATCACTTCGCGATCTGCCCCAGCAATGGCGATGGCACGATTGATTGGCAGTCCGGCGACGGCTCTGGCCCCTACAAGATCGATAATGCCGAATGGGGTGTCCAATTCCGGCTGTCACGCCACGATGGCTGGCACCTTGAAGGCGCCTATTTCGATGAGCTCCTGATGCTGGTTCTCAACGATCCGAACGCGCGCCAGACGGCGCTTGTAACGGGCGATGTGGACGCCGTGTCGCTGGTCGATCTCAAGACCAAGTCCCTGCTGGAGCGCGATCCGTCGATCGAGATCCTGTCGGTGCCCTCGGCGGCGGCCATCACGATGCCGATGTTCTGCGACACGGCGCCGTTCGACGATGTGAATGTGCGCAACGCGCTGAAATTGTCGATGGACCGTGACGAGATCATCCAGAAGATCGCCTTTGGCGAAGCGACGATGGGCAATGACTTCCATCACAGCCCTGCGATGCCCTACTTCCCCGAGGGGATCGAGCAGCGCACATACGATCCCGATCAGGCCAAGTCGCTGCTCAAGAAGGCAGGGGCAGAAAATCTCGAGGTCAGCCTCAGCACCGCGGATTCGGTGTTCTCCGGCGCGGTCGACATGTGCGTGCTTTACGCCGAGCAAGCCGCCGCAGCGGGCATCAAGGTGAACGTCGTTCGTGAGCCGAACGATGGTTACTATTCGGATGTCTGGCTGAAAAAGCCCTTCACTGCCGTCAGCTGGGGCGCACGCCCCACGCCCGACGTCATGTATTCGCTGGCCTATCAGTCGGATGCCGCCTGGAACGAGTCGCGCTGGCAGAACGAGAAGTTCAACGAGCTGCTGCAAAAGGCCAAGGCCGAGCTCAACGATGAACGTCGTTCCGAGATGTACCGCGAAATGGCGCTTCTGGCCCGGAATGACGGGGGGACGATCATCCCGTTCTTCAACAACTTCGTCTATGCGGTGCGTGACAACGTGCAGACTGGCGAAAATCTGGCCCCCAGCTGGGAGCTGGACGGTGCCCGCGGCCCAAGCCGCTGGTGGTTCGCAAGCTGATAGATCGAACGCATCAAGGGTCCGGCGCAGACGCGCCGGACCCGTCCATATGCGGCATGATTTCAGGCGACCTTACACAAAAGATTTCGGCTATCCTTTGCGCAAAAAAAGTTGAACGGCAGGAAAATGCGATCCAAATCATCAACTTGGTATAAAGTTGTGGATGAAGGGTCCCATTCGTGTTTTGCTGTTGAAGGGTCGGTTTTGGACCTATTGCAGCGCGGCGATGCGCCGACACTGACAAGGCTCCGGACGGATCGCCCGGTGGCCCAACAAAAATTATAAGACTCTCAGGGAGAAGATATGAAAAACCCAATAAACCAGCAGATGCTGGACCGACTGGCAGACGCTGCCCGCGAGGGGCGCATTTCGCGTCGTTCGTTCATGAATTATTCAATGGCGGCAGGCGTGACCGCAAGCGCCGCAACCGGCCTCTGGGGCACCGCAGCCCGCGCCGAGCCCAAGCGCGGCGGCACGTTCCGGATCGCTCAGCATGACGGCAACTCGGGCGACACGCATGATCCCGGCATTTACGAATCCAATGCCGAGATCCTTTTGGCGCACACGTTCCGCGCCTTCCTGACGCAGATCAACACCGATGGCACATTGGGTGCGGACGTCGCAACCGAATGGTCCGCGACGCCCGATGCGTCCGAATGGACGTTCAAGCTGAACCCGAATGCCAAGTTCCATTCGGGCGGCAAGGTCACGGCAGAGGATGTCGTCGCGTCGATGAATTTCCACCGCGGCGAAGAATCCACGTCGGCCGCCAAGTCCCTTCTGGGCTCGGTCACCGAGATCGTTGCCGATGACGAGGAAACCGTCACGTTCAAGCTGGATGCAGGCAACGCCGACCTGCCGTGGCTGATGACGGACTACCACCTGGTCATCCTGCCCCGTAACGAGGACGGCACCGCAAACTGGCAGTCCGGCGATGGCTGCGGCCCCTACGTGCTGAATAAATGGGAGCCGGGCGTGAATGCATCTCTGACCCGGTTCGAGGATTGGCATGGTGAGGGCGCCTATTTCGATGCGATCGAAGTCACCTTCATCAACGATCCCAACGCACGCCAGACCGCGCTGGTCACCGGCGACGCGGATGCCACGAGCCTTCTTGAAAACAAGACGATGTCCCTGCTCGAGCGGTCGCCCGACGTTCAGGTCATCAATATCCCGTCGGCACAGGCGATCACGATGCCGATGTTCTGCGACGTCGCGCCCTTCGACAATGTCGATGTGCGCAAGGCGCTGAAGCTGTCGATGAACCGCGACGAGCTGGTCGAGAAGATTTCCTTCGGCGCGGCAACTGTCGGCAACGACTTCCACCATTCGCCGGCGATGCCCTACTATCCCGAAGGGATCGAGCAGACACCCTATGACCCGGATCAGGCCAAATCCCTGCTGAAAAAGGCGGGCATGGAAAACCTGTCGGTCGATTTCAGTGTTGCGGATTCGATCACTGCGGGCGCCGTGGACCTAGCTATTCTCTACAAGGAGCAGGCGAATGCGTCGGGTATCAACATCAATGTCACGCGGGAGCCGAGCGATGGATACTATTCCGACGTCTGGCTGAAAAAGCCGTGGTGCATGGTCGTCTGGGGCGCGCGCCCTACGCCCGACGTGATGTATTCGCTGGCCTACAAGGACGATGCCGCCTGGAACGAGAGCCATTGGCAGAACGAGCGCTTCAACGAGCTGCTGTTGCAAGCGAAGGCCGAGCTTGACGACAGCCTGCGCGCCGAGATGTACCGCGAGATGGCGATCCTGGCCAAGGACGACGGCGGCACGATCATCCCGTTCTTCCCGAACTTCGTCTATGGCATCCGCAGCAATGTGGGCACCACAGGCGAGTATGCGGCCAGCTGGCATATGGACGGCTACCGCGCCGCCAGCCGCTGGTGGTTCAAGGACTGATCAGTTGCACTGCGGCCCGGCGCGAACGCGCCGGGCCGCTATCGCGGCCTCATCGCAGGCTGCAACGACATATATACGGGCGCGTTCCGCGCAGTGCGCGACGCCGGCGCACCACACCGCCGCAGCCCGATTGAGTTAAGAACGATCCGCGCCGTCACACCGGCGCCACCAAGGTTAAAAACCGCAGGAGGGACAAATGGGAGACATTCTGGGGCTCGTTGCAAAACGGCTCGGACTGGGGCTGCTCATACTACTCGTGATTTCAGTCATCATCTTCTTCATGGTCGAACTGCTGCCCGGCGACATCGCCGAGGCGGTTCTGGGCCAGGGGGCGACCGAAGAGAACGTCAGAAACCTGCGCGAGCAGATGGGACTGAACGATCCGGCCCTCGTGCGCTATTTCGAGTGGCTGAAAGGGGCGGTTTTCCTCGATTTCGGGCGTTCGATTGTGACGCAGGAACCCGTGATGAGCGTGATCGGCGAGCGTTTCCGCAACACGCTTTTCTTGGCCACGTATGCAGCGGTGATCGCCGTTCCCTTTGCCATCATCCTCGGCGTGATCGTCGCGCTCTTGCGCAATTCGATCTTCGACCGCGTGGCAAACGTGCTGACGCTGACCTCGATCTCCAGCCCGGAATTCTTCCTCGGCTACATTCTGATCCTCTACTTCTCGGTCAAGTGGGGCATGTTCCCCGCCATCGCCAGCCTCAATGATGGCATGAACTTCTGGGATCTACTTCAGCGCACATTCCTGCCGGCGCTGACCCTGGTCCTTGTCGTTACGGCCCACATGATGCGCATGACGCGCGCGGCGATCATCAACCTGCTTGCCTCTCCCTATATCGAGATGGCCAAGCTGAAGGGCACGCCGCCCTGGAAGGTGATCGTGCGGCACGCGCTGCCCAATGCCTGGGCACCCATCATCAACGTCGTCGCGCTGAACCTGGCCTACCTCATCACGGGCGTCGTCCTAGTCGAGGTGGTCTTCGTCTACCCCGGCATTGGACAGGCACTCGTCGATGCGGTTTCCAAGCGTGATTTCCCGGTGGTGCAGGCCTGCTGCCTGATCTTTGCCGCCACCTTCATTCTGCTGAACCTTGCGGCAGATGTCGGCGCAATCCTCACCAACCCGCGCCTGCGGCATCCGAAGTAAGGGAGAGAGACCATGGAAGATATTTCGACCCTATTGTACTTCGGCATGTCGCCCAGCTTGTTCGCGGTGGTCTACTACGCGATCCTGCTGATCGCGTCCTGTGCCTTCGCCTACTACAATCAGCGCTCGCCGTTCCTGCTGGTGTTCTCGCTGACCTTGCTGTCGATCATCGTCGGCATCGTGGGCGGGGCCAGCGCGCTCTCGATGATTGCCGTCACGGCTTTTGTCATCGCGATGGCGGCGATGATGTCCTATGCGTTCCGCGAATTCCTGATCCTGATCGTCTCGACCGAGATGGCCAAGGAACTCAGGACCGCGCCGCTGACCGCCGCCTTCGGCATGTTCATCATCTTCATCTATGCGATCGCGGGCATTTTCGCGCCCTGGATCGCGCCCCACGGTGAGGCCGAGGTTATCAGCAGCGCGTTTGCGCCAGCCGATGAAAACATGCTGCTGGGCGCCGACCAGCTGGGCCGCGACCTTTTTAGCCGGCTCATCTATGGCACGCGCAACTCGGTCGGCCTGGCGCTGACCGCGACGATGCTGGCCTTCCTCGCGGGTGCGTTTCTCGGCCTTCTGGCCGCCGTCAAAGGTGGCTGGCTCGACAACCTCTTGGGCCGGGTCGCGGATGTGATCATGTCGATCCCGTCGCTGATCTTTGCCCTGCTGATGCTGTCGATCTTCGGCCCGTCCATGCCGGTCATCATCGGTGCGGTCGCCATCATCTACGCGCCGCGCGTCTTCCGCCTGACGCGGGCCGTGGCGGGCGACGTTGTCGTCATGGACTATATCGAGGCCGCAAAGCTGCGTGGCGAGGGCACCGGATATCTCATCCGGCGCGAGATCCTGCCGAACTCGACCGCGCCACTGGTGGCGGAATTCGGGCTGGAATTTTGCTTCGTGTTCCTCTTGGTCGCGGGCCTGTCGTTCCTGGGTCTGGGTATCCAGCCGCCCACGGCCGACTGGGGCTCGATGGTGCGCGAGAACGCGACGCTAATCTCGTTCGGAGAAATCACACCGCTTATCCCGGCCGCCGCCATTGCGCTGTTGACCGTCGGCGTCAACTTCGTGGTGGACTGGATGCTGCACCGGTCCTCGGGACTGAAGGAGTAAATGACGATGAACGATAAAAAGAAAAAAGAAGTCCTGCTCAAGATCCGAAACCTCAAGATCGAGGGCTACACGGACGAGACGTGGGTGCCCATCATCAAGGGCGTGGATCTGACCCTGCATCGCGGTGAGGTCATGGGCCTCATCGGCGAGAGCGGCGCAGGCAAATCCACCATCGGCGCTGCCGCCATGGGCTATGCCCGTGACGGCACGCGGATCACGCCGGACAGCTCGATCGAGTTCGACGGGATGGAGCTGACGACCGCCACCGAAGGCGAGCGGCGCGGCCTGCGGGGCGCGCGCATCGCCTATGTCGCGCAATCGGCGGCAGCCTCGTTCAACCCGGCGCACAAGATCATCGACCAGCACACCGAGGCGCCGCTGCACTACCGCCTGCAAAAGCGGATGGCGGCGCAGGAGGACGCGATCGAGCTTTACAACAAGCTGCGCCTGCCCAACCCGGACGAAATCGGCTTTCGCTATCCGCACCAGGTGTCGGGTGGTCAGCTTCAGCGCGCGATGACCGCGATGGCCATGTCCTGCCGGCCCGATCTGATCATCTTCGACGAGCCGACGACGGCGCTCGACGTGACAACGCAGATCGAGGTTCTGGCCGCGATCCGCGATATCGTGGACGAGTTCAACACCGCCGCGCTCTACATCACGCATGATCTGGCCGTGGTTGCCCAGATGGCCGACACGATCAAGGTCCTGCTCAAGGGCGAAGAGGTCGAAGAGGCGCCGACCAAGCAGATGCTGGACAACCCCAAGGAGGATTACACCAAATCCCTCTGGGCCGTCCGCAGCTTCGAATCCCCGCAGCGCAAGCGGGAGGGCCGCGAGCCGCTGATCGAGGTCAAGAACGTCGATGCGTCCTACGCCTCGGGCCCCAAGATCCTCGATGATGTCAGCTTTGACATCTACGAGGGGATGACTGTTGCCGTGGTGGGCGAGTCCGGTTCGGGTAAATCGACCACTGCGCGCGTGATCACAGGCCTTTTGCCGCCGGAAAAGGGCGAGGTTCTCTTCAAGGGGCAGCCCTTCCCGGCGGATTACAAACAGCGCAACAAGGAACAGCTGCGCCAATGCCAGATGATCTATCAGATGGCCGACACCGCGCTGAATCCCAAGGTCAAGATCAGCGAGATCATCGGGCGCCCTGCGAAATTCTACTCGGGTCTTTCGGGTGCCGCGCTGAAAAACCGTGTGGATGAGCTTCTCGATCTGATCGAGCTGGAGCCGTCGCAATACTACAACCGCTACCCACCCGAGCTATCGGGCGGTCAGAAGCAGCGGATCGGTATTGCGCGCGCCCTCGCGGCCGAGCCCAGTTTCATCGTCTGCGACGAGGTGACGTCCGCGCTCGATCAGCTGGTGGCCGAGGGAATTTTGCGCCTGCTGGACCGTCTGCAGGACGAGTTGAACCTCGCCTATATGTTCATCACACATGATCTTGCCACAGTCCGGTCGATCGCGGATGAGGTCGTCGTGATGCAGCATGGCAAGGTGGTGGAGCAGGGGCCGAAGGACAAGATGTTCACGCCGCCGCATCACCCCTATACCGATCTGCTGCTGAGCTCGGTGCCCGAGATGGACCCCGAGTGGCTGACCACCCTCCTCGAAGAGCGGGGTCTGGAAAATCTGGGAGAAGCCGCGTCGGACAAGATCGATCCGGAAGACAAGAAGGTCGCCGCGACCAAGGCCTGAAGCAGGACGGGGCAGGGGCGCTAGAGCCCCTGTCTGAAAGGGCCGAACGGACATGAAAAAGCGGCGGATGGGGGACCATCCGCCGCTTTGACTTGAATACTGTTTGTCGAGCGGTCCTCAGACCATTGCCATCCCGGTCAGGATCATCGTCCCCAGAATGACGGCATAGACGATGAGGACAGCGGGCCATGAGGCGCTGTGCATGCGCAGTTCGCGGTTCAGTTGGTCTCTGGTCATGGGCATAATCGCTTCTGTCGCTACCGGTGTGCTCCGTTTCACCGGCAGAAATGGGTATTGGCGCATGGGTGTTTCCCATCCGCCGCTGCGCTCGCTGAACTTTTCGAAAAGCCGGACCGTGAGGTCCGGCGTAGGCCATGGATGTCAGGTCATCGACATCGCGGACAGGACCATGGTCCCGACAATAAGGCCATAGACGATCAGCACAGCGGGCCAAGTCGCACTATGCATGCGAAGTTCGCGGTTCAGTTGATCCCGGGTCATGGGTGCCCTCCTTTGATCTGCGCTTCCGTCTCTTAGGGCGTTTCCGTTTGCCCTGACCCGCATCTACCCATTTTATTTGCCTTTGCAATGGGCAAATGAATAAAATTACATGCACACTGCGCATAGCTGCTGAGCCGGGTGTGCATGAGTTGCTTTTATCGCTTTAAATGCTTGATTTAAATCACAAAAAAACCGAAGGATCACCCGCGAAATATTATTGCGGGCAAGGCGCTGTCGATTTTGTCACATCTTGTGATCGAATGGCGCCCTTGATGGCGGGTATCTGTTCATGACCGCCGAACCAACGCTGCGGCCTGAGAGGCGTCTCAGGCCGCGCTGGGGCCCTGTAGGGGCATAACAGTCAGATCGCCCTCATTACGCGCCCGCATCGCCTGTGCGGCCGCCAAAGAGGCCGCGGCGGTCGTGAAGTAGGGGATCTTGTCATAAAGCGCGACCGAGCGGATCTCGCGGCTGTCCTCGACCGACAGCGCGCCTTCAGTCGTGTTCATCACAACGGCGATTTCGTTGTTCTTCAGCATGTCGACGATATTGGGCCGCCCCTCGTAGACCTTGTTGACGGTGGTGCAGGCGATCCCCTCTGCCTTGAGGAAGGCCGCGGTACCGCGCGTCGCCACGATGGTGAAGCCCATGTCGACCATGATCTGCGCCGCCTCGGTGATCTGAGCTGTCTTGTCGGCCTCCTTGACCGAAAAGAAGACCTGCCCTTCGGTCGGCAGAACCACGCCCGCGCCCATCTGCGCCTTGAGGAAGGCGCGGGCAAAGCTGACATCCCAGCCCATGACTTCGCCGGTCGAGCGCATTTCCGGCCCCAGGATCGTGTCCACACCGGGGAAGCGGGCGAAGGGCATCACGGCCTCTTTGACCGAGAACCACGGCATCGCGTAGTCGGCCAGCGTCATCTGGTCCGCCATCGGCAGGCTGCCGGGGGTGGCATCCGCCGGGTAGGCGCCGCGATGGGGGAAGTTCGACAGCGGCTCGCCCGCCATGAGGCGCGCTGCGATGGAGGCGATGGCGCTATCGGTGGCCTTGGCGACAAAAGGCACGGTGCGGCTGGCGCGGGGGTTCACCTCGATCAGGTAGATCTCGCCATCCTTGACCGCGAATTGCACGTTCATCAGGCCGACGACCTTCAGCGCGCGGGCAAGCGCGATGGTCTGGCGCTCGATCTCGGCGATGACATCGGCCCCCAGCGTATAGGGCGGGATCGAGCAGGCGCTGTCGCCGGAATGCACGCCCGCCTCCTCGATATGCTGCATGATGCCGGCGACATGCACATTCTCGCCGTCACACAGCGCATCCACATCGCATTCGATCGCACCCGACAGATAGCTGTCCAGCAGCACGGGCGACTTGCCCGACACGACGACCGCCTCGGCGATGTAGCGCTCGAGATGCGGCATGTCGCGCACGATCTCCATCGCCCGTCCGCCCAGCACGTAGGAGGGGCGGATCACCAGCGGAAAGCCGATCCCCTCGGCAATCGCGAAGGCTTGGGCGTCGGTTGATGCGATGCCGTTATGCGGCTGCTTCAGATCCAGCCGGTTGACCAGATCCTGGAACCGCTCACGATCCTCCGCCAGGTCGATAGCGTCGGGCGAGGTGCCGAGGATCGGGATACCTTCGGCCTCCAGCGCATTGGCCAGCTTCAGCGGCGTCTGCCCGCCGAATTGCACGATCACACCGTGCAGCGTGCCGTTCTGCTGCTCGACGCGCAGGATTTCCATCACATGCTCGAACGTGAGCGGCTCGAAATAGAGGCGATCCGAGGTGTCGTAATCGGTGCTGACCGTCTCGGGATTGCAGTTGATCATGATCGTCTCGTAGCCCGCATCCGACAGCGCATAGCAGGCATGGCAGCAGCAATAATCGAACTCGATCCCTTGCCCGATCCGGTTGGGGCCGCCGCCGAGGATGACGACCTTTTTCGCCGCGCTGGGACGCGCCTCGCATTCCACGTCGCCCATCATCGGGGCCTCGTAGGTGGAATACATGTAGGGCGTCTGAGCTTCGAATTCGGCGGCGCAGGTGTCGATCCGCTTGAAGACGGCGGTGACGCCGGCGGCGCGGCGCGCGGCGCGCACGGCCTCCTCGGTCATGCCGGTCAGCATCGCGAGGCGCGCATCGGTGAAGCCCATCATCTTGAGGTGACGTAGCCCCGCCTCGCCGCTGGGCAGGCCTGCGCTGCGCACCTCTTCCTCGGCCTCGACGATCTCGCGGATCCGGGCCAGGAACCATGGGTCATACATGGTCACCGCATGGATATCGTCATCGCTCAGCCCATGGCGCATCGCCTGCGCGATCACGCGGATGCGGTCCGGCGTCTGCTTGGCCAGTGCGCGCGTGATGGCGGGCATTTCGGGTGCGCCCTCAATCTCGATCTCGTCGAAACCGCTCAGCCCCGTCTCCATAGAGGCCAGCGCCTTTTGGAGCGACTCGTGGATGGTCCGGCCAATCGCCATCGCCTCGCCCACCGATTTCATCGCCGTCGTCAGATGCGGCTCGCTGCCGGCGAACTTCTCAAAGGCGAAACGCGGGATCTTGGTCACGACGTAATCAATCGTCGGTTCGAAGCTGGCCGGGGTGACTTGCGTGATGTCATTGTCCAGCTCATCCAGCGTATAGCCCACGGCAAGCTTGGCCGCGATCTTGGCAATCGGAAAACCCGTGGCCTTCGACGCCAGCGCCGAGGACCGGCTGACGCGCGGGTTCATCTCGATCACCACCATGCGACCATCCACCGGGTTGATCGCCCATTGCACGTTCGAGCCGCCCGTTTCGACCCCGATCTCGCGCAGCACGGCGATGCTCTGGTTGCGCATCACCTGATATTCCTTGTCCGTAAGCGTCAGGGCAGGGGCCACGGTGATGCTGTCGCCGGTATGTACGCCCATCGGATCGACGTTTTCGATGGCGCAGACGATGATGGCATTATCGGCACGGTCGCGCACGACCTCCATCTCGAACTCTTTCCAGCCCAGCAGCGACTCGTCGATCAGGATCTGACCGACAGGCGAGGCATCAAGGCCCGTCTTGCAGTAATGCTCGTAATCGTCGCGGTTATAGGCCACGCCGCCGCCAGTACCGCCCAGCGTATAGGCGGGGCGGATGATTGCAGGAAGGCCAACGTAATCAATGGCATCCATGCATTCCTGCATGGTGTTGGCGATGGTCGCCTTGGGGTTCTCGATGCCCAGGCGGTCCATCGCCTCGCGAAAGAGCTTGCGGTCCTCGGCCATCTCGATCGCGGCGCGGTTGGCACCGATCAGCTCGACGCCGAACTTCTCCAGCACGCCCATATCCGCGACAGCCAGCGCGGTGTTAAGGCCGGTCTGCCCGCCCATCGTGGGCAAAAGGGCGTCGGGGCGCTCTTTCTCGATGATCTTGGTAACGATTTCGGGCGTGATCGGCTCGATATAGGTGGCATCGGCAAGGCCCGGATCCGTCATGATCGTCGCGGGGTTCGAATTGACCAGGATGACGCGGTAACCTTCTTCCCGCAGTGCCTTGCAGGCCTGGGCGCCCGAATAGTCGAACTCGCAAGCCTGTCCGATGATGATGGGCCCGGCCCCGATGATCATGATGGATTTGATATCGTCGCGCTTTGGCATGGCGGTCCCCATTTGGCAGCTGTGATCGCGCGAGGCCCGCCAGGGCGCATCGAGAGCTTGGGTCGGCGCAAGGGTGCGAGCGGCGGGCGCGCAAATTGTTGGCGTTATATCCATGCATCCGCGCGGCGCAAGGGAATAGGGCTGCGCTCCGCGTGGACGATTGTGGATTGGCCCTGTTTTTTGTGGCGCGACCGTTCTAGGTAGCGCGGCAAAGGGCACAAGGCAGGAGGGGCGGTTGGAGATTCGTTTCGATCAGGGGCCGGATGGCACCGGGGCCGCACGCTTTGCGGCGCCATCGCGCATCATCGAAGCGCGTGATCCCGCCGACGTTCAGGACGCGCTGGCAGCGCTGGACGCCGCGCGTGCGGGCGGCGCGTGGCTTGCCGGATATGCCAGCTATGAGCTCGGCTATGCGCTCGAGCCGCGGCTGGCGCCCTTGATGCCGCCGCGCCGCCGCCTGCCTTTGCTGAGAATAGGCGTCTATGACGCGCCCGAGGCTGCGCCCGAACTTGCCGCCGGGCCTGCCAGCCTGTCGGATCTCTCGCCCGCTTGGGATGCCGCGCGCTATGGCGAGGCATTTCGCACCGTGCATGATTTCATCGGCGCGGGCGACATCTACCAGGCAAACCTGACCTTCCCGCTCAGCGCAACGGCCACCGGCGATCCCGGCGCGCTCTATGCTGCGCTCAGCGCGGTGCAGCCGCTGCGCTACGGCGCCCTGGTCCTGCAAGAGGATGGTCCCGCGATCCTGTCGCGCTCTCCCGAGCTCTTCTTCCGCACCGATGCCGAAGGCCGGATCGAGACGCGCCCGATGAAGGGCACGCAGCCGCGCAGCCCGGACGCCGCCGAGGACGCACGCCGCCGCATTTTCCTGTCAGCCGATGACAAGAACCGCGCCGAGAACCTGATGATCGTCGATCTCTTGCGCAATGATCTCAGCCGCGTCTGCGCCCCCGGCAGCGTCACCGTGCCCGAGCTTTTCACCGTCGAGAGCTACAGCACCGTCCATCAGATGACCTCGCTCATCGCGGGGCAGATGATGGCGGGCACCGGGCTCGGCGATGTTCTCGCCGCGCTCTTTCCCTGCGGCTCGATCACCGGCGCGCCAAAATTGCGCGCGATGCAGGTGCTGGCCGATCTGGAAGAGACCCCGCGCGAAATTTATTGCGGCACCATTGGCTGGGCCGCGCCGGATGGCAGGGCCGAATTCAACGTCGCCATCCGCACGCTCATGGTCGAGGACGGTAACGCCGTTCTGAATGTCGGCGGCGGCGTCGTCCATGACAGCACCGCCGAGGCCGAATACGAGGAGGCGCTGTGGAAAACACGCTTCGCCAGGATTTGAACACGCCGTTGGGGCACGATTTCGCCCTGATCGAGACGATGCTGTGGACTCCCGAGGACGGCGTCCAGCACCGCGCGCGCCACATGGCGCGGCTTACCCGCTCGGCCCGGCATTTCGGGATTGCGCCGCAGGGCTTGGATGCGGCGCTGGACGCCGTTACCGGCACCAGCCCGCTGCGCCTGCGCCTGACCGTCAGCGCGGATGGCGCAGCCCGCATCACCTCGGCCCCGTTCACGCCCCTCGCACCCGGCGCCCGCTGGCGCATCGCCATCCACTCCGAACGCCTCGATGCCGCCGACCCGTGGCTGGCGCACAAGACGACCCGCCGCGCGCTTTACGATGCCGCGCGCGCCGCGCTGCCCGAGGGCATTGACGAATACATCTTCCTCAACCGCGGCGGCGCCCTCTGCGAAGGCGCGATCACCAATATCTATGTCGATCCCGGCGATGGCATCCTGCGCACCCCGCCCCGCGCCTGCGGTTGCCTGCCCGGCATCGGGCGCGAGGCGCTGATCGCCGCCCGCCGCGCGCGCCCCCAGCGCCTCACACCGGATGATCTGCGGGCCGCCCAGGCAATCTTCGTCGGCAACGCGCTGCGCGGCCTCATCCCTGCAACACTCGTTTCTTCTTGCTGAAAATATCCCCGCCGGAGGCTCCGACCCCGGCCAAAGGGCGCGCCCCTTGACTTTGGCGGCGCAGCCATGTGTATCGGCGGCACGCCAGACCCGCCAAAGAGGATGACCCGCATGCACGCCTATCGCAGCCATACCTGCGCCGACCTGACCAAGCAAAACGTGGGCGATACCGTGCGCCTCTCGGGCTGGGTCCACCGCATCCGCGACCATGGCGGCGTGCTCTTCGTCGATCTGCGCGACCATTACGGCATGACCCAGCTCATTTGCGATCCCGACAGCGCGGCCTTCGCCGCCGTGGATGCCGTGCGCAGCGAGTGGTGCATCCGCATCGATGGCGAGGTCAAGGCGCGCGACGCATCGCTGGTGAATCCCAAGCTGCCGACCGGTGAGATCGAGGTGTTCATCCGCGACATCGAGGTACTGGGCGCCGCCAAGGAGCTGCCGCTGATGGTCTTCGGCGATCAAGACTACCCCGAGGAGACGCGGCTCAAGCACCGCTATCTGGACCTGCGCCGCGAGGCGATGCAGCGCAACATGACCCTGCGCAGCGATGTCGTGGCCTCGATGCGCCGCCGCATGTGGGACCAGAAATTCCGCGAATATCAGACGCCGATCATCACCGCCTCGTCCCCCGAGGGCGCGCGCGACTTCCTGGTGCCCTCGCGCCTGCACCCGGGCAAATTCTACGCGCTTCCCCAGGCGCCGCAGCTTTTCAAGCAGCTCATCATGGTCTCGGGCTTCGACAAGTATTTCCAGATTGCGCCCTGCTTCCGCGACGAGGACCCGCGTGCCGACCGCTCGCCCACCGATTTCTACCAGCTCGATCTCGAAATGAGCTTTGTCGAGCAGCAGGACGTGTTCGACACGATCCAGCCTGTCATTCAGGGCATCTTTGAGGAATTCGGCGGCGGGCGCAAAGTCGATACCACCTGGGAGCAGATCAGCTACGCCGACGCCGCGCTCTGGTACGGCACCGACAAGCCCGACCTGCGCAACCCGATCAAGATGCAGGTTGTCTCGGATCATTTCCGCGGCTCGGGATTTGCCATCTTCGCCAAGCTTCTGGAGCAGGACGGCACCGAGATCCGCGCCATCCCCGCCCCCGGTGGCGGCAGCCGCAAATTCTGCGACCGCATGAACGCCTTTGCCCAGAGAGAGGGCCTGCCGGGGATGGGCTATATCTTCTGGCGTGCGGGCGATGACGGCATGGAAGCCGCAGGCCCCTTGGCCAAGAATATCGGACCCGAGCGCACCGAGGCGATCCGCCAGCAACTGGGTCTGGGCGAGGGCGACGCCGCCTTCTTCCTAGGCGGCAAGCCCGCCAGCTTCGAGCGTGTCGCGGGCAAGGCCCGCACCGAGATCGGCAATGAACTGGCCCTCACGGATGAAAACCGCTTCGCCTTTGCCTGGATCGTCGATTTTCCGATGTACGAGGCCGACGAGGAGACGGGCAAGATCGACTTCTCGCACAACCCCTTCTCGATGCCGCAGGGCGGGCTTGAGGCGCTGCAAGGCGATCCGCTCAAAGTGCTGGGATATCAGTATGATCTGGCGTGCAATGGATACGAGCTTGTCTCCGGCGCGATCCGGAACCATCGCCTCGACGTAATGATCGCCGCGTTCGAAAAGGCAGGATATGACGAAGCCGAGGTGCATAGCCGTTTTGGCGGACTGGTGCAGGCGTTCCAATATGGCGCTCCGCCCCATGGTGGCTGCGCGGCGGGTATCGACCGCATCGTGATGCTGCTGGCGGATGAGGCGAATATCCGCGAGGTCATCATGTTCCCGATGAACCAGCGCGCCGAGGATCTGATGATGAACGCTCCCAGCGCGCCGTCGTCGGATCAGCTAATGGAGCTTGGCCTGCGGGTGATCCCGCAGGACAAGTAACGCCGAAAAGCGGGGTCAGTCTTCCAGACTGTCCTCGCGCTTTTCCTCGATCAGCCCCATCTCCTCTTCCTTGCGCTTGGCGAACCGCTCGCCATAGCCTTTGATTTCGTCCTCGGGAATGACCTCGCGGGCGCGCGCAAAGACTTCGTTCTCTTCTTCGTCGATGTGATGTTCGTAATCGTGGCGCAGCTTCTTGAACTTCTCCAACCACGCGCCTTCGGACATATCCATCTCGCGCAGCTCTTCCATCAGATCGTCGATCTGCTGATGCTCATGCACCGAATGGCGGGCCGAATCCTGGCCCCATGTCTTGGAAATCAGCTTGGAGTAGAACGTCTCTTCCTCGGCGGCGCCGTGCGACTTGACGTCTGAGTAGAATTCTTCCCACGCCTTCTTGCGGTCTTCGGACGCGCCTGACGTGTCCGAGATCTTCTCCAAAAGCTCGCGGTGGTGGTCGTGGTCGGCTTTGATTGCGGAATAAATGTCACTCATGGCTACGGTCCTTTTCGCTGAGAGTTAGCGAATGAACGCAATGATGGCCCGGCGGTTCCGAGTTTAGCGCCGCAGGGCAGGATCGCTGGCCACCCGCACCAGCCGTGTCAGATCGCTCAGGGACGAGCGCTGGCGGTCCTGCGCGTCGAAATTCGAAGGATCGAGCCAAAGGCGAAACGCCTCGTCCAGAGCGGGCCATTCGGCGTCGATGGCGGCAAACCACGCGGTATCGCGGTTGCGCCCCTTGACCACCGTCGCCTGCCGGAAAACGCCCTCATAGCTGAAGCCCAGCCGCTCGGCGGCGCGGCGCGACGGCAGGTTGAGTGCGTCGCATTTCCACTCATACCGACGATAGCCCGCCTGAAACGCCCATTTCATCATCAGATACATCGCCTCGGTCGCCGCAATCGTGCGTTGGAGCCGGGGCGCCATGGCGATATAGCCCACCTCGATTGATCCCGCCGACGGCTGAACCCTCAAGTAGGAGGCAAAGCCGCCATACGCTTCTGCCTTGGTGTCGTAGATCGCGAAAAAGACGTAATCCGGCGAGGCGGTGATGTCGCGCATCCAGCGGTGGAACTGCGCCGAGGACGCGAACGGCCCGGCGGGCATGTAATCCCACACCTCGTCATGGCCGTCATAGGCGCGAAAGAGAAGGGCCGCATGCGCCTCGGCGCCCAGCGGCTCCAGCCGGGCATAACGGCCCATCATCGCCCGGCGCTCGGGCAAGGGCGGCGGGGTCCAGCCCTTGATCACGGGGCCGCGCGGGCGTTTCTCGCTCATGTCAATTCTCGCTCCTCAGGCCGGGTTGATCATAGGCGCCGGGGGCGTCGAGGAAAGCGAAAACTAGAGGATCAGCCGCGCGTCGGCGCCCATGTCGAGGCCAGGAAAGATGTCACGCTCCAGCGCGGCGATCTCGGTGTCGTAGAGATGCCGGATCATCCAGGCCAGATGCGCGCGCAGATCGCGCGTGGGGCGCAGATCGCGCCGCTCGAAGAGGTCCGCCTCGGCCAGTCCCGGCCAATCGGCCAACACTTGGCCGCCGCGCAGCGCGCCGCCCGCCATGATCATGGCGCCTGCCGTCCCATGGTCCGTCCCGCCCGAGCCGTTGAGGCGCACGGTGCGCCCGAATTCGGTGATGGCGACGACAGCCGTCTTTTGCCATGCGGGGCCCAGCCCGGTCTGCAAGGTGGTGATGGCACTGGCGAGCCGGTCCAGCGCGCGGGGCAGGCTGCGATGCTGGCTGGCATGGGTGTCGAACCCGGTCAGCGAAAAGGCCGCGATGCGCGCCTCTTCGCGCAGCCGCTCGGCGGCGAAGGCGGCGATGGCATCGGGGCGCGCGGCGGGCAGGGCGTTGGCGCTCATCATGTCTGCGGTGCTGGGCGCCTCCATGTCGGCGCTGCCCCCGGCGGACAGCTCCAGCGCCTCCATCGCGGCATCGCGAAAGAGCGGGTCGTCGTGCAGGATCCCTTCCAATAGGCGCTCGGCCTGTGGGCTGAGGATGAGCGCCGCGTCGGGCGACCAGTTGGATACGGGCGCCGCGCCCTGAAGCAGCAGCATGTCGCCGCGCCCCACCGCATAGGCCGTGCCCGCCTCGGCGCCTGGGATCTGCCGTAAAAGGCGATTAAGCCAGCCATCCCGCAGACGCCCCATCGCATCCATGCCGGTCCCGGCCTCGAGCATGTCCTGCCCGTCGAAATGGCTACGCTGGCCCTGATACGGGGTCGAGACGGCGTGCGCGAAAGCCAGCTCGCCCTTGTCCCAGAGCGGCTTCAGTGGCCCAAGGGCGGGGTGCATGCCGTAAAAACCCCCGAGGTCCAGCGCGTCGACCTCGGGCCGCAATGCGGCGTGGGCCGGATCGCCCAAAGGCGGCACCGCGCCGATGCCGTCCATCGCGCCGCGCAGGATGATTACGACGAGGCGCGCGTCGCCCGGCGTGCTGGCCAGCGTGACGGGCGTGACGAGGGGCGATGCGGCCAGAGAGCAGCCCATGGCGAGGCTGCGGGTCAGGAAATTGCGGCGGCTGAGGCGGGACATGGCGTCAAACCCTTTGAAAGGCGGGGGAGGCAAGGACAAGGCCGATCCCCTCGGCCCGCGTCTCGGCGCGCCGGGCGGCCCGCGCCACCGGTTCCGGCAAGGCAGGACCAAGCGCGTGCCGGGCGAAATGGCCTGGGTCGGGAAGCGTGCGGCGCAACTGGAATGGGACGGTCATCGCCCAGCCCAGCCGTGCGGCGAAACGCTGGGGCGTGATCCAGTCGGCATCCGCCTCAGGCCAGCCATCGGGGCCGGGTGGCCGGGCCTGGGGCTGCCCCATCAACTCAAGCGGAGCAAGGAAAAGCTGGTTCATCTCCTTGGCGTTCTCGGCCGGGACATGCGCGGCCACGAGGCCAAGCGCGCGCAGGGCGGAGCCGACGAAATCGACGGGCGGCTTTACGTTGCTACGCTCGGGTATCCAGGCGGCGGGATGCTCCAGCATGGCACGGGTCATCGCGGCCAAGTCGCCGCCTGTGGTCAGGAAGGCGCTGCGCATCGCCTCCACCAGCGCGGGATCGGGCTGATCCGAGATAAAATGCACAGCCATCTTGCGCGCCAGATGCTGCGCCGTGGCGGGATGATGAGCCAGCAGGTCGAGCGCGGCATGCACATGTGCCTCTTCAGGGTCCGGCCCGCCCAGCGGTTGGCCCAGGAGTACATGCGGCCCCGGCTCGGCCAGCGCGGCACGATAACTGTAGCCGCGCCCCAGCTTGTAGCTGAGCCCGGTCAGCAGCCGTGCCAGCGCGGCAACATCTGCCTGCTCGTACGGCCCGCCCGCGCCCAGCGTGTGCAGCTCCAGCAGCTCGCGTGCGAAATTCTCGTTCAGCCCGCCCCGGACCTTTTTCAAGGCCCGCGCGCTGTTCGGCCCTACGGATTTGCTCTGATCGAGATAGACCAGCATCAACGGCTCTTGGCTGACAGCGCGCAGCATATCCACAAAGCGCCCGGCGACATGCGGGCGGATGGCCGTCTCGACATAGGGAAGATGCGCTTCGGGCCAGACGAAGCCGGCACCGCGCGCGGTGAAGTGATCGGCCCAAAAGGCGGTCAGCCGCTCGCGCAGGCCATCGCCCGTGAGCACACGGCGACGCAGCATTTGCCCGGTCCAGCCGGCGGCCTCGGCGCGCGTGGCGCGGATCATCCGGCGATAGACCTTGCGCGCCTCGTCCTTTGCCTCTTGGCCCTCCACCTTGCGGCGCGCCTTGCGCGCAGCCTGCACATGGACCATCCGCTCAAGATAGGCGGCGGTATCCGGTATGGGAAACGCGTGGGCGGCCTCGTCCGGGCCGGCAAGCCGGGCCATCATCGCGTCAATCGAAGCGGGCGGATCAATGCCGGGCGCAAGGCCGCAACCGAACCGAATCTCGGCCTGATCGGGATCGAATGGCATGGCGCGCTCCGCTGGTCCGGGCGGGCCGTTCTGGCCCGCCGTGCCGCCATGATATCCGATGCGCGCTGCCGCGCCAGTGCGGCAGCAGGTCCGTCGGCGCTACATCGCCGCCCGGTTGCCCAGACGCTCCTGTACCATGCCGGCAATCTCGGCGAGGCGCGAATTCAGCGCCTTGCCGCCGCGCCGCTGGGCACCCAGTGCATCGGCGGCCTGCGCCAGTTGCCCGTCATCGGCCGAGCGTGCGACGCCGCCCAGAAATTGCGCCACATAATCCAGAACCGGCCCCTCGGAATGCTCGTCCAGCAGGTTCGACACGTGTACCATGTCATCGCGATAGGCCATCGGATCCGGGCGCACGTCCTCATTGCGCAGAAGGCGGGGTCCGGCAGGCTGTCTGTCATTCGGAAGGGTGGCGAGGATGGTTTGCTGGAAAACGCCCAGATTGATCAGGGGCTTGGCCAGAAACCCGTCCGCTCCTGCGGCCAGGGAGGCGGCCTCGGCGCCCTCGGTTCCGCTGGCCCCGAGTATCGAGGTCACGCGCGGCTCGGCCACCGCCAATTCCGCGATCAGATCGAGGCCCGAGCCGTCGGGCAGGCCCAGATCCACGATCACCGCGGTCGGACGATAGACTTGCAGATGCCGCCGCGCCGAGCGCAGGCAATCCGCGCGGCGGATGCGCGCGCCGGAATGCAGGCACATCAGGCGCATCGCGTCGCAGGCATAAAGGCTGTCTTCGACCACCAGAATAGTCATGCCCAAAAGGGGGCGGGCCGAGGTGGGGCAGGGGATCGGGGTCAGTCCGGGCAGATCGTCCATGGTTTCATCCTTTGGGTTGGCAGCTATCTGACCCTAAGCGTTACGCAGACTTGGCTAACGCAGGGTTAACGCCTGCGTCGAAAAGTCGGCGATGCTTGTGGATGGTGCTTTCAGGGTCCGCCACCCCCGCGCCGGCGCGCGTGGTCCGGTGCGACGCCGCGCCACTTGCCCTTGGCCACCGGGCGCCCCATAAAGTGATCATGTCGCAGGGCCGAACCAAGAGCAGGCTCTGCCACGGCCAGTAAAACAAAGGACCGCACATGATCGGACGTCTCAACCATGTGGCCATTGCAGTGCCGGATCTGGAAGCCGCCATGGCGCAGTATAGCGGCGCACTGGGCGCCAATGTCGGCGCGCCCCAGGACGAGCCGGACCATGGCGTGACCGTTGTTTTCATCGAATTGCCGAATACCAAGATCGAGCTGCTTTATCCCCTGGGCGACGAGAGCCCGATTCGCGGATTTCTGGACAAGAACCCCGCGGGCGGCATTCATCATGTCTGCTACGAGGTCGAGGACATCGCTGCCGCCGCTGCCCGCCTGACCGAAAGCGGCGCGCGCGTTCTGGGCAATGGCGCGCCCAAGATCGGCGCCCATGGCAAACCCGTGTTGTTCCTGCATCCCAAGGATTTCAACGGATGCCTCATTGAGTTGGAGGAAGTCTGATGGGCCCCGTTTCCGGCCTCGTTCTCTATGCCGTCATCTGGTTCATGACGTTTTTCGTCGCCATTCCCATTCGCCTCCAAACCCAAGGCGAAGCGGGCAAGACGGTGCCGGGCACGCATCACGGCTCGCCCGAGCGGCACGATCTCAAGAAGAAGGCCTGGATCACCACCGGCGTCGCCTTCGTCATATGGGCCATTCTGGCGTGGATCATCCTCGGGGGTGTCATCTCGATGGATGATATCGACCTTTTCAGCCGGTTCGGGCCGGGTCCGATCGAAGAGCGTGGACTAGGTGGGTAAAGGTCGCGGCGCCAAGGATCGGAATCAGGAGGTTGATCAGCGGCACCGATAGCGGAATCGCCATCAAGACGCCCGCCGCCCAAACCGTCAGCCAATGCCGGCGGCGCAGATCCTGCGCGCCGGCGCGGCCAAGCCTGCGCATCGCGGCCAGCTGAAAATATTCGCGCCCCAGAAGATAGCCGTTCAACCCCCAAAAGATGGCAAACGCCCCAAAGGGCAGCGCAATATAAAGGATCAGCGCCAAGAGGTTTGCGCCGATCAGAACGCCCAGAAATCCTGCCGTGTCGCGCAGCGCGTCGGACCATGGCATGGGCGCGACCGGGGGAAGCGCGGGATAATGCCGCGCCTCGACCGCCGCCGCGACGTCTTCCAGAAACAGCGAGGTGATCGCGGAGGCAACGGGCACCATCAGAAAAATCGACATGATCATCATGGCGACAAGGCTGCTCCAGCCCAAGAGGTCATCCAGCCAGCGCACCTCGCCCACCAACGGCAGGGTCACGGCATCGCCCGTCAGCCAGGAAATCGCAATCAGCACCAGCGCATAGACCGCGAAAAGCAGCGCAATGGTCAGCGCCAACCCCAAGATCAGCACACGGCGAAAGCGCGGATCGCCCAGCTGGCCGAGCGCCTTGGCAAAGGCAGTCAGGATCATGCCTCGACCCAGGTTGTGATGGCGCCCAGATCGGGGCGCGGACGCTCGGGCGGGGCGCTTGTTTCGGTACCGATATGGATCAGGCCGGCGATACGCTCGTGGGGGGCAAGGCCCATGACGCCCTCGGCAAAGGCGCGGTCATGGCTGGCCCAACCGCTGAGCCAATTGGCACCCCATCCCGACGCAAGCGCGGCGTTGAGCAGCGCGAGGCAGACGGCGCCCGCGGAATAGGTTTGTTCGATGGCGGGGATCTTGGGGGAGGGGCGCTGGACCTCGATCACCGCCACGGCCAGATGTGCGTCCCGGAACTGCGCCTGCGCCTTTTCCAACGCCTCCGGGTCTTGCGCGCCGTTCAGCCCGGCGATCTCACCCGCGATGCGCGTCAGCGCCGCGCGCTCCAGCACGAGAAAGCGCCACGGCTCCAGCTTGCCATGATCGGGCGTGCGCGCTGCCATCTCGAGGATCGGCATCAGCTCGGCGCGGGACGGGATCGGCAGGCCCAGCGTCTTGGCGGGGCGCGAGCGACGCGTCGCCAGAAAATCCAGCACGTCGGGGCGGGGAGTTGGCATGTGTAGGCTCCGGCTTTTGCTTTTGTCCTGATGGGCGTTATGCGCTTGCCCTTATGTCGGGCGCCCGGTGCGCCGGGTCAAGGGCGCGCCGTGCCATTCGGGCCGCGCGGCACGCTGGTATAGACGCCTTCGGGCAGGTTCAGCGCCGCGGCCAGATCGCGCAGCTGCGTCATGGAGAGGGTGATGTCGCGCATCTCGCCCAGTCGGGCGTCAAATTGGCGGACCACGATGCACTCCTCGAAGGCCTCGATCACGACGTCCTCCTGCAAGGGCGCGGCGCCCTCATCGACAAGGGTGATGACGCTGGCGTCAAATTCATGCTCGATGGAAAACATGGCGCGCTCCTTGGATGGCTGTCGCGGCCCTTGCCGCGCTCGCGCTCAGGGTGGCGGCATCGGCGGCGCCTTGCAAGGGCGGCGCAATCGCTCTGGTCCTCGCGCAACAGGGTGGCTAGGATGGGGAAAATTGCGATTGTCCGGAGGATTTCGATGCGAAAGCTCACTCTGCTTTGCGTGCTGGCACTGGCCGCATGCGATGCCCCTGCGCCCACCAGCGGCCGGGCGCCCGGTCAGGCGACCGCCGCCGCCCCGTCCAAGCCACCTGCCACGCCGACCTCTGCCAAGATCGCGCAGTTTAAATCCGTCGTCGCGGCGGTCGAGCCGGTGGCCGAGCGCGAGTGCAACGCGCGCACCAGCAACATCAACTGTGATTTTCGAATTGTCGTCGATGATCGCCCCGGCCAGCCGGCCAACGCGTTCCAGACGGTCGACAAGCAGGGCCGCCCCATCCTGGCCTTCAACCTCGCGCTGATTGCCGAGGTGCGCAACCGCGACGAACTGGCCTTTGTCATGGGCCATGAGGCGGCTCATCACATCGCCGGACATCTGGACCGGCAGCGCAGCAACGCCATGACCGGCGCCATCCTTCTGGGCGGGCTTGCGGCCATCACGGGCGCGGGTCAGAGCACCGTGCAAAGCGCAACCGATATTGGCGCCGGCCTCGGTGCGCGCACCTACTCCAAGGATTACGAGCTGGAGGCGGATGCGCTGGGCACAGTCATCACCAGGCGCGCTGGCTACAATCCCGTGCGCGGTGCTGAATTCTTTACCCAGATCGCAGATCCGGGCGACCGCTTCCTCGGCACGCACCCACCCAACGCGCAGCGCATCGAGACAGTGAGGCGTGTCGACGCCGGGCTTTGATCCCGGCGTGGCGGGCCCCCGCATCTATCAACTGACCGGCGTGGTCAGCGACCGGGGATCGAAATACGCGGTCTCCGGTGGTGCCGCCGCGTCGCGCGAAGACGCGGACGCGTTTCTCAAGCACCTGAAGCGGGACAAGAAATTCGCCAAGGCAACCCATAACACCTGGGCTGTGATCCTACCGGACGGCACACCGCTGAAGGGCGACGATGGTGAGGCAGGGGCGGGCATGGTGATCGTGCGCATGCTCGAACGCGAGGGGCTGAACGGCTACATCGTGGTCGTGACGCGCTGGTACGGTGGCAAGCATCTGGGCGGTGACCGCTTTCGCCATGTGCAGGCATGCGTCGAGGCATGGCTGGCCGAGTTTGCGCGCTAGGAGGGGGCCGGCAGCAGACCCGCCGCGCTGACGATCCCGCCAAAGAAGCAGGCCGAGGCCATCAGAACGAAAACGTGCCAGATCGCGTTGGAATAGCGCAGCTTTTCCCACGTATAAAAGGCCAGTCCCGCCGTATAGAGCAGGCCGCCCGCAAGGAGGAAACCTAGGCTGAGCCAAGGCAGGATCCAGATCAGCGGCACGAACAGGGTCAGCCCGAGCCATCCAAGCACCAGATACGGCAGAAAGCCCGTGTGCATCCGCCCCGGCCCCGTCGCCAGCTTGGCCGCGGCGCCCGCCAGCGCCAGCGCCCAGACCACGCTTAGGGTGACATATCCAAACGCGGTCCCGAGAAGGGCCGCAAGCGGCGTGAACGTGCCCGCAATCTTGACGTAGATTGCCGCGTGATCCAACCGCCGCAGCGCAGGGCGCAGCACGGTATGGGCCAGCATGTGATAGGCGCCTGACGCGCTTAGCATGATCATGAGAGCGGCGGAATAAACGGCGAGCGCCGCCCAGATCCCCGCATCCGCCGTGCCGGGCATTTGCAAAAATAGCCGAGCGACGGCTGCAATGCCAAGGGCAATACCAATGCAATGCACGATGGCATCGGCCAACCGCTCACCACGGGAATAGGCGGGATAGGACATCAGATGGCGTCCCTCTCAGGTCGAAATGTGACGATAGCCGCGCCGGAGCATCCGCCGCATGACCAGCATCTGACACCGATCGCGCCGTTTTCAAGCCCACCTAGCGGAGGCGCGCGCCCCAAAGGTCATACTCGCCCGCCTCGTCCACTTCGACACGCACCAGATCACCGACGCTGAGGCCCTCGGTATCCTCGTCGATAAAGAGGTTGCCGTCGATCTCGGGCGCATCGGCCTTTGTGCGGCAGGTCGCAATACCGTCCTCATCGATATCGTCGATCAGGACGTCTTGCACGGATCCAACCTTGGCTGCCAATTTCTCTACCGAAATGGCCTGCGCCTTTTCCATAAAACGATCCCACCGCTCCTGCTTGACCGCGTCCGGCACGTGATCCGGCAGATCGTTCGAGCGCGCGCCAGCGACATTCTCGTACTGGAAACAGCCGACGCGATCGAGTTGCGCCTCGTCCAGCCAGTCGAGCAGGGTCTGAAACTCGGCTTCCGTCTCACCCGGATAACCGACGATGAAGGTGCTGCGCAGCGTGATGTCTGGACAAATGTCGCGCCAGGCCGCGATCTCGTCCAGCGTCTTGGCCGCAGCAGCGGGGCGGGCCATGCGGCGCAAGACATCGGGATGCGCGTGCTGGAAGGGAATATCGAGATAGGGCAGCACGAGGCTCTCCGCCATTAGCGGAATGAGGTTGCGCACATGCGGATAGGGATAGACGTAATGCAGCCGCACCCACGCGCCCAGACTGCCCAGATCGCGCGCCAGATCAGTGATATGCGCGCGGTGGCCACGCTCCTCTGCATGCTTGATATCGACGCCGTAGGCGGAGGTATCCTGGCTGATGACCAGCAGTTCCTTGACCCCGTTCTCGACCAGCTTTTCCGCCTCGCGCATCACCGCATGCGCCGGGCGCGACGCAAGCCGACCGCGCATGTCGGGGATGATGCAGAACTTGCACTTGTGATTGCAACCCTCTGAAATCTTTAGGTAAGAGTAATGTCGCGGCGTCAGGCTGACACCCGAGGCTGGCAGAAGGTCGATATAGGGATCGGGCCGCGGGGGCACGGCGGCATGCACGGCGTCCAGCACCTGCTCATACTGGTGCGGGCCGGTCACGGCCATGACGCTGGGATGCGCGCCGGTGATGTATTCGGGCTCTGCCCCGAGGCAGCCGGTGACGATGACGCGGCCGTTCTCGGCCAGCGCCTCGCCGATGGCGGCAAGGCTTTCGGCCTTGGCGCTGTCCAGAAACCCGCACGTGTTGACGATCACCGCATCCGCGCCGGTATAATCGGGCGAGATGCCATATCCCTCGGCACGTAGCCGCGTCAGGATGCGCTCGCTGTCGACCAGCGCCTTGGGACAGCCCAGCGACACCATGCCGATATGCGGCTGCCCCTCGCGGCGGGGGGCGGGGGTCAGGCGGGCGCGGGCCAGATCGGGCCGCAGATCGGGGGGATTTGTGCTCATTGGCGCGATATAGACGCTCCGGGCTGGCGGCAAAAGGGGCAAACTATTGCCGCGCCGCGGGCGCGCGCCTAAGCTGCCCCGCAAAAGGGCGCCGCAATGCCCGAGACAGCGAGGCTGCACATGAAATTCCTGACCAAGATCATCGGCTTCGTCCTGGTTGCGGCGCTTCTGGCCGTGGGCGCGCTCTTTTTCCTGCCGGGCGAACGGATCGCGCGCATCGCCGCCGAGCGGATCAGCACCATGACGGGCCGCGAGGTCACGATGACGGGCGATACCTCGATCAGTTTCTACCCGGTTCTGGGCATCAGCACGGGCCGCACGACCATCGCCAATGCCGATTGGGCCAGCGGAGGCCCCATGCTCGAAGCGGACAGTTTCAAGGTGGGCGTCGATCCCGTGGCCCTGATCGGCGGCGAAGTGCGTATCACCGGCCTCGAGGTCGCGCGCCCCCGCATCGTGATCGAGCGGGACGCGAATGGCCGGGGCAACTGGGAAATCGGCGTCGACGGCGTGGCCCAATCGGGGCAGGGCGCAGGCGGCGGCGCAGGCGGTTCAGGCGGCGAGGCGGCGCAGTCGCGCGCCTTGGCCCTGACGCTGGACCGGGCGCTTATCACCGATGCGTCGGTCACCTATATCGACGCGCGCAGCGGCACCCGGCAACAGATGTCGGGCGTCAGCCTGGAACTGCGCTGGCCCGATTACAACGGTGAGGCGACGTTCGATCTGGTCCTGCGGCCCGCCGATCAGGACGTGCGCTTTGCGGGAACGATCAATCAGCTTGGCCCGCTGATCGAGGGCGGCGTGTCACCCCTCGACGTCACCGTGTCCACGGATGGCGTCACCCTCAGGCTTGACGGCCGCGCCAGCGCCGCGCCGCAACTGGACGCGCGCATGACGGCGGACATCGACAGCACCGCCCGCTTCATGGGCGCGCTTGGCCTGCCGCCGGCCGATCTGCCCCGGGGGCTGGGCCGCGAAATCTCGGCCACGGGTCAGCTGAGCGTGACCGAGGATCTCCGCATCTCCCTGCGCGACATGACGCTGGGCCTTGGCGGCAACACCCTGACCGGCGCGCTTGATGTGGTGACCGCAGGCACCCGCCCGCGCCTCACCGCGCGGCTGGATGCGGGCGCGCTGGACCTCGCCATGCTCTCGCCCGGCGGTGGCGGCGGCGGCGGCCCCGCACCGGCCAGCGGCGATGATGGCTGGTCGCGCGCGCCTATCAATGCCAGCGCGCTGGGCCTTGCCGATGCGGATATCGCGCTGACTGCCGATAGCCTCGATCTGGGCCAGTTCACCTTCGGCGCCGCCGATATCGGCCTCACCATCGACAATGCGCGCGCCGTCGCAACGCTGCGCCGGCTCGAGGGCTATGGCGGCGCGCTGACGGGGCAGGCGGTGGCCAACAACCGCTCGGGCCTATCGGTGGGCGGCGATCTCGAGGCGCGCGGCATCGATATGGAGCGCTTCCTGACCGATGCCGCGGGGATCACACGCTTTTCCACCACCGGCACCCTGGCGGTCGATTTTCTGGGCGTCGGCCAATCGGTGCACGACATCATGAACAGTCTCAGCGGCAATCTCAGCGTCGCCACCGGGCGCGGGGTCATTTCGGGCTTCGACCTCGACCGCCTGATGCGCACCGGCGATGGCAGCGGCGGCACCACCGTTTTTGATCAGACGGGCGCCAGCTTCGTGATCGAGGGGGGCAACATGCGCGGCGATGATCTCAGGATGTCGATGCCGCTGGCCACCGCGACCGGCAAGGGCCGCATCGGCCTTGGTGCGCGCGATATCGACTATCTCTTCACGCCCGTCCTTCTGCAAGGCGAGAACAGCCGCGGCCTTGCCATCCCGGTCAGCATAACCGGCCCATGGTCAAATCCACGCATCCGGCCCGATCTGGAAAAGGCGATTGACCTCAACCTGCGCGAAGAACGCAAGGAGCTTGAGAAGAAGGCCCGCGAGGAGGTGGACCGCGAGATCGACAAATTCGTCGAGAAGGAGCTGGGCGTCACCCGGCAAGAAGGCCGGTCGGTTGAAGATGCGCTGAGGGACAGTGTCAAGGATCAGGCTGTCAAGGAGCTCTTCAAGCTCTTCGACTGACTGCCCGTCTTCATCTTGGCAGAAATACTCGCGCCGCAGGCATCCCCAGACCTGCAAAAGCCCCGCCGGATCGGACGGGGCTCTAGGCAGGTCATAAAAACCGTTTAGCGCCGGCGATCCCGACGCGAACTCATCGGCTGGAACGCGACGCCCACATGCGCCTCGCAATAGGGCTTGCCGGCCTGAGAGGGCAGGCCGCAGAACCAGAAATCATCTGTGGCCGGATCGCCCACGGGCCATTTGCAGGTGCGCGACGTCAGCTCCATCAAAGACAGCTTTTTGGCTTTCTTCTCGACTTCACTGACTTTGGCGAGCGCCTTGGGATCGATCTCATTGGTCGAGGGCTGCGGCGGCAGGGGCTGACCTGCGGGAATGATCGGCTTGATCCGGGTCACGGGCGCGGCGGGCGCCTCCTCGGCCTTGTCTTCTTCGGGCGCAGGGGCCGGATCTGCCTTGGCGGGATGTGCCGACGCGGATTTTGCTGCGGGCTTGGACGGCTTTGCCGCGGGTTTGGGTGCGGGTTTTGGCGTCTCGGACGCGGGCGCCTCGGAGGCGGCACTGGCCCCGGCACTGCCCGCACCGCCATTGCGGTTCGACAGGCCCAAGCGGTGCACCTTCCCGATCACGGCGTTACGCGTCACGCCGCCCAGCTCTTTCGCGATCTGGCTGGCGGATTGGCCCTCGCCCCACATTCTCTTCAGCGTCTCGACGCGTTCGTCGCTCCAGGACATAGGCGGCCCGTTCCTTACCTCTGGGATGCGCGGCCTTCGGGGCAGCGCTTTCCCGTAAATTTCAAGAGTGCTCTATTCTAATCACTCATGTCCGAGTTACAAGGTGTCGAATCGGCCCCGCCGAGCTCTTGGCGCCCCGCCGAACGCCCGCATACTGCGCGGCCTATCCGAGCCGCCACGTCCGCGCGCCGCAAAAGACAAATGAGGCATGACATGCAGACCCGATCCTCCGATGCCGCCAGCCGCCCCGCCCGTGATTTCACCGATATGGGCACTCGCCGTTTCGGCGCGGTCAACTGGCTTGGTCTTGGCACACTTTGCTGGCGCGAGATCATGCGCTTCACCGCCGTCTGGACGCAGACGCTGCTGGCGCCGCTGGCCACCGCCGCTCTCTTCCTTGTCATCTTTACGATCGCCATTGGCCCCACGCGCGGCGATGTGATGGGCGTGCCGTTCACGCATTTCATCGCGCCGGGCATCCTTATGATGACCGTGATTCAGAACGCCTTTGCCAACACCTCGTCTTCGATCGTGATCGGAAAGGTGCAAGGCAATATCGTCGACACCCTCATGCCGCCCCTCAGCCCGGCCGAGCTGGTCACTGGCTATCTTGTCGGTGCCATCGGACGCGGCCTTTTTGTGGCGGTGGCCATCTCGGCAGGCATCGCCATCTTCCTCGGCATCATGCCGCTGCATCCCTTCATGCTGATCGGCTATGTCATTCTCGGCTCGGCTTTCATGGGGGCAGTCGGCATCGTCGCGGGGATTTTTGCCAACAAGTTTGATCAGATGGCCGCGATCACGAATTTCGTCGTAACCCCGCTCGCGTTTCTGTCCGGCACCTTCTACTCAGTCGAAGCGCTGCCCCCGGTGCTGAACGAGATCACCCATTTCAACCCGATTTTCTACCTGATCGACGGGCTGCGCTATTCGGTGCTGGGCGTGTCTGACAGCGCCCCTGCACTCGGGGCCACCATTGCGCTTCTCTCGACGCTGGCGGTGTCGGGGATCGCGCTTGCGATGTTCATGCGGGGCTACCGGCTCAAGGCGTAACGGGGCCAGCGGCGCCGCGCCGCCGAGTTGACAGGCGCGCGTGCCTGCGGCACTCCTTGGCGCCTGACCCAAAGGAACTGCCGCCATGATCCCGTCCATCCTGCCCACCTATAATCGCGCGCCGCTCAGCTTTGTCCGAGGCGAGGGCGCCTGGCTGATCGAGGCGGACGGCAGGCGATTTCTCGATCTCGGCGCCGGGATCGCCGTCAATGCGCTGGGCCACGCACACCCCGCGCTGGTCGCGGCGCTGACCGCGCAGGCAGGCACGCTTTGGCACACCTCGAACCTCTACCAGATCCCCGCGCAGCAAGAGCTGGCAGACCGGCTGACTGCCGCCACCTTTGCCGATACGGTCTTTTTCACCAACTCCGGCACCGAGGCGTGCGAGTTGGCCGTCAAGATGGCGCGCCGTCATTTCCATGACGCGGGCCAGCCCGACCGCACCCAGATCATCGCATTCGAAGGCTCGTTCCACGGCCGCTCCTCGGCCGGGATCGCGGCGGCAGGCTCGGAAAAGATGACGCATGGCTTCGGCCCGCTCCTGCCGGGCTTTACGCATCTGCCCTGGGGCGATCACGACGCGCTTCAGGGCGCCATCACGGGCCAAACCGCCGCCATCCTGATCGAGCCGGTGCAGGGCGAGGGCGGCATCCGCCCGCTGCCCGATCAATGCCTCAAGGGCCTGCGCGATCTCTGCGACGAACGCGGCATCCTGCTGATCCTTGACGAGGTGCAATGCGGCATGGGCCGCACGGGCCGCCTCTTTGCCCATGAATGGGCCGGTGTGGAGCCCGACATCATGATGGTCGCCAAGGGTATCGGCGGCGGCTTTCCCTTGGGCGCGGTGCTGGCCACCGAACACGCCGCCAGCGCCATGGTGGCGGGCACCCACGGCTCCACCTATGGAGGCAACCCGCTGGCCTGTGCTGTTGGCAACGCGGTGATGGAGGAGGTGGCGACCGAGGCGTTTCTGCAATCCGTGCGCGCTCGCGCCGGATACATGCGCCAACGGCTCGAGGCGCTGGTTGCCGCACACCCGGACGTGTTTGAGGCCGTGCGCGGCACCGGGTTGATGCTGGGCCTCAAATGCAAGGCGCCCAACACGGATGTGCTGGCTGCCTGCTACGATCAGCTCCTTTGCACCGTCCCCGCCGCCGATAACGTGCTGCGCCTGCTGCCCCCGCTCAATATCACCGAGGCCGAAATCGCCGAGGCGCTCTCCCGCCTCGACAAAGCCGCCAGCACGCTTTCTTCTTGCTGAAAATATCCTACGGGGGTGCGGGGGTGTAAAACCCCTGCCGCCGCCCGCAACGGGACCTGCACATGAACCATTTTCTCGACATCCACAAAACCGATCCCGCTGCGCTGCGCGGCATCATCGACAATGCCGCCGCGATGAAGACGGCCCGCGCGGGCCGCACGCGCGGCGCGTCAGATGACGAGCTGCCTCTGGCGGGACGGATGGTCGCGCTCATCTTCGAGAAACCCTCGACGCGCACGCGCGTCAGCTTCGATGTGGGCGTGCGCCAGATGGGCGGGCAGTCCATGCTGCTCTCGGGCACCGAAATGCAGCTGGGCCATGGCGAGACCATCGCCGACACGGCCCGCGTCCTCAGCCGTTACGTCGATCTCATCATGATCCGCACCTTCGACGAGTCGGTCCTGATCGAGATGGCGGATTACGCCGATGTGCCCGTCATCAATGGCCTGACCGACCGCACCCATCCCTGCCAGATCATGGCCGATATCCTCACCTATGAGGAGCATCGCGGACCAATCAAAGGCAAGAAGGTCGTCTGGTCGGGCGATGGCAACAATGTTTGCGCATCCTTTTTGCATGCGGCGGCGCAGTTCGGCTTCGACCTCACTTTTACCGGGCCGGTCCAGCTGGAGCCCGAGCAGGAGTTCATCGGCCTCGCCCGCAAGGCCGGCGCGCGCATCACGGTCGAGCGGGATCCGCACAAGGCGGTCGCGGGCGCCGATCTGGTCGTTACGGATACCTGGGTCAGCATGCATGACAGCCAATCCGCCAAGGAGCGGCGCCATAACATGCTGCGCCCCTATCAGGTGAATGAGGCATTGATGGCCTCGGCCAAGCCCGACGCGCTGTTCATGCACTGCCTGCCGGCCCACCGCGAGGAAGAGGTCACGAGCGCCGTCATGGATGGCCCCGGCTCGGTCGTCTTCGACGAGGCCGAGAACCGCCTTCACGCGCAGAAGGCGATCATGCGCTGGTGCCTCGGCGTCTGAGCGCCGCCTTGCAAACGCCCGCGCCGCGCGCCTAGGCTGCAGCCATAGCAGGGGGAGTGCGACATGACACAAGCGGCACGTATCGGCATTTACGGCCTCGGCACGATGGGCAGCGCATTGGCGCTGAACATGGCCGAACAGGGCTTTGACGTTGCTGTCGCCAATCGTGAGGCCGACTGGCTGCCGGCGTTCATGTCCGAGGCGGGCGATCTTGCCCGGCGCCTGCACCCACACGAGACTCTGGAAGCCTTCGTCGCGGGCTTGGCCCTGCCGCGCATCATTCTTTTCATGATCCCCTCGGGCGCGCCAATGGATGCGATGATCGAGGCGGTTCTGCCGCTGCTGTCGCCCGGGGACACGATCATCGACGGCGGCAACGCCGATTTCCACGCCACCCGCCGCCGCAATGCGGACCTTTCCGCGCGCGACATTCACTTCGTCGGGATGGGGGTCTCGGGCGGTGAGGCCGGGGCGCGGCACGGTCCCTCGATGATGGTGGGCGGCAGCGATCACAGCTGGGCACAGCTGGGACCCATTCTTACAGCCATCGCCGCGCGTCACGAGGGCGATCCCTGCGCCGCGCATCTGGGCCCGGACGGTGCCGGTCATTTCGTCAAGACGGTGCATAACGGCATCGAGTACGCCGACATGCAGGTCATCGCCGAGATCTACGGTCTCATGCGCTATGGCCTCGTGCGCGCCCCGCACGAGATAGGCGAGGCCTTCGCGCGGTGGAACGCGGGCCCGCTGCGCTCATACCTCACCGAGATCACCGCCGAGCTTCTGGGCTACCGCGATCCCGTGACGGGGCACCCTGCGATCGACGTGATCAAGGACGCTGCCGGCCAGAAGGGCACCGGGCGCTGGACAGTGATCGAAGCCGTGCGGCTTGGTCAGTCGGCCAGCATGATCGACGCGGCCGTGGCGGCGCGGAGCTGGTCCTCGGAAAAACAGACGCGCGTCGCGATCGAGGGGGCCCTGGGCGGCGCGCGCAGTGCGCTGGATCTGGGCGAGGACGTGCTGGAGCGAGCTTTTCTGGCCGCACGCATCCTGTGCTACGCGCAGGGCTTTCGCATTCTGAAAGCGGCGAGCGAGGAATATGGCTGGAGTCTCGATCTCGCGCGCATCGCCGAAATCTGGCGCGCGGGCTGCATCATCCGCTCGGACCTTCTGGACGACATCGCGCTTGCGTTTCACCAGGATCTAGAAGGCGGCCAGCTCATTCTCGCGCCCGCTATGGCCTCCGAGCTGGAGCGCACCATCCCCGCGCTGCGCCGCACCGTCGCGGCGGCGGTCACCGGCGGTCACGCGGCCCCGGCGCTGAGTGCCGCCATCGGCTGGTTCGACACCATGCGTCAAGGTCGGGGCACAGCCGATCTGATCCAGGCACAGCGCGATTTCTTTGGCCATCATGGGTTTGAAAGACTTGGTGAGGCGGGATCGCATCATGGGCCATGGTGGGACTGACCGGCGCCGACGGGATTTGAGTATTTTTGCCAAGATGAACGGGGGCGGACGCGCTATTTGCGCGGCTTGGCGCGCAGGGTGGGGTCTGCCTGGCTTGGGTCTTCGGGCCAGGGGTGGCGCGGGTAGCGCCCGCGCATATCGCGCCGCACATCGGCATAGCTGTTGGCCCAGAAGCCGGGAATGTCCATCGTGGTCTGCACCGGACGCTGCGCGGGCGACAGGAGCGTGACGCGCAGCGGCGTATGGCCCACCATGGGATGTGTGGTCTGGCCGAACATTTCCTGGAGGCGCAGCTGAATTTCGGGCGGGTCGGTGTCATAGTCGATGGGTATGCGGCGGCCTAGAGGCGTGGTGAAATGGGCGGGTGCCAGCGCGTCGAGCGATTGCATCTGTTGGTAGTCGAGCTGCGCGCGCAGCGCCTCCAGAATGTCGAACCGGCGCCATGCGGCCGCGCTGCGGGTGCCTTGCAGGAAGGGCAGCAGCCAGTCCTCGAGCCTGTCCATCAGGGCCGCGTCGCTCATCTCCGGCAGGTCCATGCCGGCGGCGCGCCCCAGCGCCACGCGCGCGGCAAAGCGGCGGGCGGCATCCGTCCAGACGAGGCCCATCTCGCGCACACCGCCCAGCATGGCGCGCGTCATGGCCTCCAGCGGCGCATCCTTCCATTGGCGGTCATCGAGAACGAGCGCGCCGTAGCGCTCTTGCTGGCGTGCCGTCACGCGGCCCTCGCGGCGCGACCAGGCGCAGATGTCGTGCCAGTGGATGCGGTCGGCGTAGAGGCCGCGCAGCTGCGCCTCCGAGATCGGGATCGCCTGCCGGATGCGCGCCTCGCGCGGGTTGCCGTCGGTATCCGTCACCACGATCAGGCGCTGGCCTGCCAGCGGATCCTCGGCGCTCAAAACAGCGCCCTTGCCGCCTGAGAGAAGGTAGCGCGGCGCCTCGCCCGAGCGGCGCAGCCCGATGCGGTCGGGATAGGCGATGGCGGCCATTTCAGCGTCGCTTAAATCGGAGTGCTGCGCCGGTTTGGCCGCGCTGGCGAGGCGGCGCGCGGCTTGGGCAATGCGCGCCAGCACCGCGCGGCTGGGCGCGTGGGGGTGCGGCCCCTTGGGCCTGCGGATCGCGGCGAGGCGCAGGCCCAAATCGGCGGGGGCGCTGCGCGGCAGGGGATCACGCTCTGACAGGAGCGCGGCGAGGGGTGCCGCCTCGGGGCCCGCCAGCGCCAGCATATGCGCAAGGCGCGGATGCAGCGGCAACGCGGCCAGGCTGCGCCCGTGATCTGTGATATGCCCTGTCTCATCGAGTGCGCCCAGCATGGCCAGCAGCGCCTGCGCCTCGGCATAGCTGCCGGGGTTGGGCTGTGTCAGCAGCGGCAGCGCCTCGGGCGCCGCGCCCCAGAGCGCCAGTTCCAGTGCGAGCGGGGCGAGGTCCGCCGCCTCGATCTCGGCCGGGGGGAAGGCGGGCAGGGCGCCTTCTTCGCCGCGGGTCCAGAGGCGGTAGCAGGTGCCCGGCGCCACGCGTCCCGCGCGGCCCTGGCGCTGGGTCGCCTCGGCACGGCTCACCGGCTCGGTCACGAGGCGGGCCATCCCGGCGCCCGGATCGAAGCGCATGCGCCGCGCGCGGCCGCCGTCGATGACCACGCGCACATCCTCGATCGTCAGTGAGGTTTCGGCGATCGAGGTGGCGAGCACGATCTTGCGCCTGGCCGGGTCGGGCGCGATGGCCGCGTGCTGGGCTTTAAACTCCATCGCGCCGAAGAGGGGACGCAGGACGCAGTCCGCGCCGATTCGCGGCGCCAGCAGCCCCTCCAGCCGGCGGATCTCGCCCTCGCCGGGCAGAAAGATCAGCACGCCGCCCTCCGTTTCGGCCAGCGCCTCGCAGGTCACATCGGCCAGCGCCGCCTCCAGCCGCTGCGCCTTGGGGCGGGGCCGGTCCAGCCAGCGGGTCTGGACCGTATAGGCGCGCCCCTCGCTGGTGATGAGCGGCGCGTCCCCCATGAGCGCCGCCACCGGCGCCGCGTCCAGCGTGGCGGACATCGCCAAGAGCTGCAGATCGGGGCGCAGCGCGCCTGCAATTTCGAGGCAGAGCGCGAGGCCCAGATCGCCGTCGAGGCTGCGCTCGTGAAACTCGTCGAAGATAACGGTGCCAATACCCGTAAGCTCGGGGTCGGATTGAATGCGCCGGGTCAGGATGCCGGTGGTGACCACCTCGATCCGCGTCGCCTTGCCGGTGCGCGCCTCTCCGCGCACGCGGTAGCCGACAGTGCCGCCCACCTCCTCGCCGAGGCTCTGGGCCATGCGCTCGGCTGCGGTGCGCGCGGCCAGGCGGCGCGGCTCCAGCATCACGATGCGGCCGGGGGCGAGGCCCGCCTCCATCAACGCCAGCGGCACGCGGGTTGTCTTGCCCGCACCGGGCGGCGCCTGCAGCACGGCGCGCCCCCGGCTGCGCATGGCGTCCAGAAGGCGCGGCAGCGCCTCGTCGATGGGCAGCGGCTCGGCCATGCTACTCGCGCGTCATCGAGGCGGTGCCGTAGGCGGATTTGACCGACAGCGCCTCGGCCCGCATCTCCCCGCCCTGGGAGGTGTAGGTGACGGTAAAGGGATAGACCGTCTGGCGCTTCATCTCGGAGGCGGAAAACCCGGCAAGACGCGTGTAGGCGCCGGTGCAGGTGGCGCCCGACCCGGTCATGCCGCCGCCCGTCATGGCAAGGCGCGATCGCCGCTGGCCATCGAAGATGACCACGTCATATCGGCAGATGCCCGCTGCGGGCCGGACGCGCAGCACGCCCCAGAGTGCGGTCAGCGGATCGACCGTGCCGCGCTGCTGCGCCGGGTCGAGCGCGCCCGGATCGGCTGCCACCTCGGCCATCACGCTGCCGCCCGTCAGGCGCGGCACGCCGCCCTCGTAGCTGAGTTGGGCAGTGCTGCTGCGGCTGCCGGTATCGATCTTTTCGTCATAGCGCCGGGGGGCGAGCGCGCCGTTTCGGATGCGCCCGGTGGCGCTGAGGCGAAAGCCCGCATCGGCGATGCGCCCGATCCCGCTGGCCGAAAAGAGGCCGGTAACCGCATAGGCGCCGTCCCGCTCGCGGGCGGCGAATTGCATCTTGCCCACCGGCAGGCCCAGCAGGCGCACGTCATAGGTCACGGCGGTATCCTCGGCCCGCAGGGGCAGGGCGAGCCAGATCAGCGCGGCCAGAAGGCCGAGCCGGGCAGGGATGGCGGCGGGATGTGTCATCGGGTCTCCGGAGGTCAGGAACGACTGCGGTTGGACTGGACAAATCCCGGCCCGGCGCGGCAGATAGGGGGCGAGGCGGGGACAAGGGCAAGGGCAATCATGAGCATCGACATTGCACAGCTTGAGCGCGGGATTGTCAAAGGGGATCGGCGGGCGCTGTCGCGTGCGATTACCCTGGTCGAGAGCACACGCCCCGATCACCGCGCCATGGCGGCTGAGCTGGTCGAGGCGCTCAAGGGCGCGGACGGCGTGGATCGCCAGGCGCTGCGCATCGGGCTGTCGGGCACGCCGGGGGTCGGCAAGTCGACCTTCATCGAAGGATTCGGCGGCATGCTGACTGGGCAGGGCCTGCGCGTCGCGGTCCTCGCGGTCGATCCCAGTTCGGCCCGCTCGGGCGGCTCGATTCTGGGCGACAAGACACGCATGGACCGGCTCAGCCGCGATCCGAACGCCTTCATCCGGCCCTCGCCCAGCCAGACGCATCTGGGCGGCGTCGGTCGCCGCTCCCGCGAGGCGGTGGCGCTGTGCGAGGCGGCTGGCTTCGACGTGGTGCTGATCGAGACGGTCGGGGTGGGCCAGTCAGAGACGGTGGTGGCCGAAATGTCGGACCTTTTCGTCCTCTTGCTGGCGCCTGCGGGCGGCGACGAGCTTCAGGGCGTCAAGCGCGGGATCATGGAGATCGCTGACATTATCCTGATCAACAAGGCTGACGGCGATTTGAAATCCGCCGCCAGCCGCACCTGCGCCGACTATTCTGGCGCGCTGCGCCTCTTGCGCAAGCGCCCGCAGGATCCCGAGGGCTTTCCCAAGGCGATGATGGTTTCGGCCCTCGAAGATACCGGCATGCAGCCGGCTTGGGGGGAGATGCAGGCGCTGACCAAGTGGCGCCGTGAGAACGGCCATTGGGACGCCCGGCGGGCCGCGCAGGCGCGCTACTGGTTCGGCGAGGAAGTGCGCCAGGGGCTGCTGTCCCAGCTTGCCACGCCCGAGGCGCGCGCCGCGATGGAGGAACTGGGCGCCGCCGTGGCTGAGGGGCGCACCACACCTGCCATCGCGGCGAGGGAGCTGCTCGAGCGGATCGGCGCGGGCGTTTGGAACGGGTGAGGGGCGCTGCCCCTCCGCCGCTGCGCGGCTCCTCCCCGGGATATTTCCAGGCAAGAAGAAGGGTGTCTTTTCTTCTTGCCGAAAAATATCCTCGCCGAAGGCAAGAATCTCTTTTGGCGGGCCCTGAATTGGCCGGGGCGCCACTTGACGGGCCGGGCGATTCCGCCTATTCACCGCCAACGGAATTTCGGGCGTCGCTGCGGCGGCGTCACGTGGTCTTTGAAGACCGCTTCAATACGGGCCGACTGGCCTTCACCTAATAAGACGAGGATGACACCATGTCGCGCCGCTGCGAATTGACCGGAAAAGGCCCGATGGTTGGCAATAACTCCAGCCACGCCAACAACAAGACCAAGCGTCGTTACCTGCCGAACCTGAACGACGTGACGCTTCAGTCCGAAGCGCTGAACCGCGGGATCAAGATGCGCATTTCGGCTCATGCCCTGCGCAGCGTCGATCACCGGGGTGGCCTGGACGCTTTCCTGGCCAAGGCGAAGGATGTCGAGCTGTCGCCTTCGGTCTTGAAGGTCAAAAAAGAAATCGCCAAGGCGCTGGCCGCTTCGGCCTGATCCGCCTCGTGTGTGATGTTTTGGATAGGCCCTGCCGATTGCGGCGGGGCCTTTTGCATGGCATCTTGCCTGCACGCGCGCCTTCGGGACTTTACTCGGCTCATTCTCAAACCAGATATTGTTCATGAGAGTGTCGCGTCATCCCATCATCGCAACGATATTGGCGCTTGCGCTGATTGCCACCGCGCCAGCGCTTGCGCGCAGTGCGCCTTGGGTGGCCGGGGTGATGACGATCTGTACCGGGACTGGGCCCATGCGCATCGCCGTCGATGCGACGGGTGCGCCCGTGGGTCCGGCCCATGTCTGCCCCGATTGTGCTTTGGCCGCGCTGGGCGGCATTCTGCCGGATATCACAGAGATATCGGCTTTCGCTGGCACGCCTGTGCAAGCCGCCGCACTGCCACTCGTATGGTATAGGTCAAGCACGGCTTGGCCGCGTGCGCGTGCGCGCGCGCCGCCAAGTTGAGCGTAGCGCACGTCGATCACGTTAAAATTCTTATTCAAATGAGGAGGTGACTCAATGTCCTTCACACTTCGTAGCCTAGCTGCAAGCGCGGCCCTTTTTGCGGCAACGCCCGCGTTCGCCGCCGATATCATGGTCGAGGATGCCTATGCGCGCAGTGCTGCGCCCACGTCCAAGACCGGCGCCGCTTTCATGCAGATCATCAACCACGGCGAGGCCGACCGGCTGATTGGCGCCGCCTCTCCGGCGGCTGACCTCGTGCAGCTACATACTCATGTAGAATCGGGGGATGGCGTCATGAGCATGGTCCACGTCGAGGAGGGGTTCGAGCTGCCCGCCGATGGAACGCTCAGTATGCAGCGAGGCGGAGCGCATGTGATGCTGATGGGTCTGACTGCCACACTGGAGCAGGGGGACGTGATCCCCATCACGCTCAGCTTCGAAAAGGCAGGTGACATGACCGTCGAGGTCACCGTCGATCTTGAGCGTATGCCCAAAGAGGGCATGGACCACGGCAACGTGGATCAGGGCAGCGAGCAGAAGCAAAGCGAGTGAGAACCACATGGTCGCGGCCCCACCTGAACGGGGGCCGCGATCCACGACATATCATAGGGTCAGGCGCACTACGACGCGTGGGCCCGATCTACGCGGCCTCGCGCTGGGATCGAATGTCCCTAAAGCAGCGACAGGTTCGCTGCCATCTCTCGACCGTCGCGCCCCTCCTCAAGGTCGAAGCTGACCTTCTGGTCATCGGCGAGCCCGGTCAATCCCGATCGCTCGACGGCAGATATATGGACAAAGATGTCCTTGCCGCCGCCATCGGGCGCGATGAAACCATAACCTTTTGTGGTGTTGAACCATTTCACGGTGCCTGTCGGCATTCCGCTTCTCCTTCCAGTCCGTCCTGCCGAGCAAAAGCCCAGCTGTTCAGCCGGAGCGACATGACCGCGTCAGTGCGGCCACATGGCGCCGGTCGCACAGATGATCTTTGCACGGGCTGTGCAAAAATCAAGCAAAAGAGGCTGGCAACCGTGCAAAATGGCGCCTAGGCAGAGCAGGGTGGCGAAACGCCGCGCAGGACTCAGACGCAGAAAACAGGTGGCATCGATGCGGATTTTCGGGCTGAAGAATTGTGATACGTGCCGCAAGGCCGCCAAGGCGCTGCCGGAGGCAGAGTTGATTGATATCCGCGAGCATCCGCTGCCGGACGCTCTGCTGGCTAGAGCCCATGATACCTTCGGGGATGCGCTGGTGAACACCCGCTCGACCACGTGGCGGGGCCTGGATGAGGAGGAGCGTGCAGGTCCGCCATTGGACCTCATTCGCGCGCATCCGGCCCTGATGAAGCGGCCGCTGATCGAAGACGGCGATGAGCTCTACCTTGGCTGGACGCCGCAGGTTCAGGCGGCGCTCCTCTCCGCCTAAAGGCTGCTGGCCCCAGTTATGCGGCGCGCGGCCAATCGGTCCAGCGACAGAGGCCCCGCGCCCTTCAGCACCATGACCAGCAGCAAGAAGACCCAGAGCGCACGCTGATCCATGATGATCGCGTCAGGCACCCGGTCGAACCATCGGCCCACGGCGTCCGGCTCGGCCCAGAGGCCGTGCCCGATCAGATCCGTCAGCGACTGCACGATGATGAAACCGATCATTCCAAGTGCGGCGAGCCGTGTGGCAAGGCCGATCACGATCAGCGTGGGCAGGATGAACTCTGCCCATGTTCCCGCCAGCACAACCGCGGTGTGCAGGAAAGTCAGCTGGCTGACGTCGTAGCCCGCCGCCTCCATCGCCTTGGGAAAGATCTGCGCATAGGCGCCGAGCGCGGGTTTGAAGAGGCCCAGAGCGCCGTCCCCCAGCTTGGTCAGGCCCGAAGCCCAGAAGTACCCGAAGAGGACCGCAGCAAAGAGAAAGCGCGCGACAAGGCCCAGCGAATCGCCTGCGCGATCCAGCGCAGCAGTTAGCGCCGTATAGCGCGCGGTCAGGGTGGTCATGGGCGATCTCCGGGAATGATGCGGGTCAGGGCGCCTCCGCCGATAAGGATACCCAGAACTGCAGCCAAATCGAAATCCTGCGCCTCGGATGTTGCGGTCTCATGCGCGGCCCCGACGGTCGCGCCTTCTGCCAGCGCCAACACGAAGGCGGCGCCGCCCGGGCCGCAGACCGACATGATCGGATCGAATTCGGGGCGCGTCAGGATGACATCCTGCGCCGCGGCGCCGGGTTTCGGCGCGCCTGGCTCCATGTTGTAGGCCCAGATGGCGTGGACGGGCCAAGAAGAGCGCAGGATGCGCAGTGCAGGCGCCAGCTCGGCGCGGCAGGTGGGCAGATGCTCGGGCGGGATGGCCTGCAATTTCGCAGGATCGAGTGCCTTGGCGTCCTTGGCGTGGTAACATTCGCGCAAAGCCTGCTCCAGCCGGGCGACGTCGGGGAGGTATCCCAGATGCGCGAGCGGCGCGAAGCTTTCCAGAAATTTGGGCAGATCTGCGCCGTAAAGGGCTATCATGGGCGCGCGTGGTGGGTGCTGGCGCAGAAAGACGCCCATCACGGCGCGGAAATTATTGGGGCCGATCAGCTCGCGCAGCGCCGGAAAGCCCAGCTCGAGCGCGTCGATCAGGCTAGAGGCCACGTTGTTGCGGTAAACGTCGAAGCGGCGTCCCGCCGGACCGCCACGCCCATCCCCAAGGCCATGGGGCGTGGGCCTTTCCGGGTCCAGCAGGGCGGCGCGGAAGGCGGTTTGATCGACGCTCATGCGGGCACCTTTTGCGGCGCGCGGGCCGCATCCAGCGCATCCGCCGCGCGCTGCGCCTCGGCGCGCAAGACAGGCCAGTCCGGCACATCGGCATCCCATTCGATCAGGAGGGGCCGCGGCCCCGTCCGCTCCAGCGTATGCGCCAGCAGTGCCCAGACAGGCTCCGCCACCTCGCGCCCGTGGCTGTCGATCAGGAGCGGGGTATCGCCGCCTGCATCCTCGTCATGGCCCCCAAGATGAAGCTCGCCCACATGCTGCACGGGGAAGGCGTCGATGTAGGCGCGCGCATCCATTCCGAGGTTATGGGCCGAGATGACGACGTTGTTCACATCGAGCAGCAGCCCGCAGCCGGTGCGCGCCGCAATCTCTGCGAGAAATTCAGTCTCGGACATCGTGCTTTCGTCGAAGCTGAGATAGCTGGAGGGGTTTTCCAGCAGCATGGGCCGTCCGATGGCCTCCTGCACCGCGTCGATATGATCGCAGACGCGGGCCAGCGTGGCGCGCGTGTAGGGCAGGGGCAACAGATCGTTCAGATAGGCGCCATCATGCGTGGACCAGGCCAGATGCTCGGAAAAGCTGGCCGGGTTCAGCCAGCCTGTCAGATGCCGCAGCCGGTCCAGATGGTCAGCGTCCAGCGGCGCTTCGCCCCCGATGCTGAGGCCGACGCCGTGGACTGATATGGCGAACCGCTCGGACAGCGCGCGCAACTGCGCAAGAGGCCGCCCGCCGCCGCCCATGTAGTTTTCCGCGTGGATTTCCAACCAGGAAACAGGGCCGGGATCCTCCATCAAGGCACTGAAATGCTGCGCCTTATAACCAATGCCTGCCCCGACTGGCAGCGCGCAGGGGCGGTGTGATGCAGCGTTCACCATGGCGTGATCCCCCTTAAACAATTGGTCGCAATAGCTGGTCGGGCGGGCCGCGATAGGGCGCGCCCGACACTTTCTCGATCATCCCATCAGGCGGGCAGATCGCGGTCCAGTTCTTCCAAGGAGCCTTCGCGCGGGGTGCCGTCGGCCATGTCGGGCAGCTCCATCGTGGTGCAGTTGCCCTCATCGACGAGTTTCCAGGCATTGCCCTGATAGTCGACGGTGGACGAGCCAGCACAGGTGGTTCCTGCGCCGGCCTTGCAATCGTTTTCGCCGGCGAGCGACACGCCGTAGCATTTGACCTGGCCTGCGGCGCTGGCAGTGGTGGCCTGCGCGGCGAGGGCTGCGGTAAACGCGCCTGCGATGGCGGCTGTTTTCATCATATTGGACATCTTCGTCTCCCAGTTGGATCATGGTCATCGCTTATTCCTGCGATGCTGTGACCATAGGAAAACCTTGGCGTATCGCGCTAGTCACGGATACGTCAGACACGAATCTGTCAGAGGCGCGTCAGAACGCCGCACCTGAAATCAAAGGGAAATTTTGGAGCACGATGCGTGGTGCGGCGCAATATTTCGGCGCCGCACCGCTGATTTATGCCGATTGTTACAGCAGATCGGGCGCCTTGGCGTCCTGCCCAAGCGTCTCAAGCACCGCGTCCAGCGCCTCGACACGGCTGTCTTTCTGGCCGAGACGGCGCAGGGACACGGTGCGATCATCGACCTCGCGGTGCCCGCAAGCGAGGATGACAGGCACCTTGCCGACGGAATGCTCGCGGACCTTGTAGTTGATCTTCTCGTTGCGAATATCGGCCTCGGCGCGAACCCCGCGCGCCTGCAAGGCGGCGACGACTTCGTTCACGTAGTCATCCGCCTCAGAGACGATTGAGGCGACCACAACCTGCCGCGGCGCCAGCCAGAAGGGCAGCTTACCCGCGTGTTCCTCGATCAGGATGCCGATAAACCGCTCGAAACTGCCCAACGTAGCGCGGTGCAGCATATAGGGGCGCTGCTTGGAGCCATCGGCGGCGATGTAGGTGGCGCCCAGACGCTCGGGCAGGTTGGGGTCCACCTGAAAGGTGCCGCATTGCCACGTCCGGCCAATCGCGTCGGTCAGGTAGAAGTCCAGTTTGGGGCCGTAAAACGCCCCATCGCCCGGCTCCAGCGTGAAATCGCGGCCCGTCGCCTTGATCGCGCCCTCCAGCGCGCCCTCGACATGGTCCCATGACTCGTCCGTACCGACCCGCTTTTCGGGGCGGGTGGCGAACTTGATCTCGAACTCGGCAAAGCCGAGATCGGCGTAGATATCCGCGAGGAAATTGATGAAGCGCGCGCATTCCGCCTCGATCTGATCCTCGGTGCAGAAGATATGCGCATCATCCTGCGTGAACCCGCGCACGCGCATGATGCCGTGCAGCGCGCCCGACGGCTCGTAGCGCGAGCAGGAACCGAACTCGGCCAAGCGCAGCGGCAGATCGCGGTAGGATTTGAGGCCCTGGTTGAACACCTGCACGTGGCAGGGGCAGTTCATCGGCTTGAGGGCGTTCACGGCCTTCTCTTTGGCGTGATCTTCTTCGACCTCGACGATGAACATATGGTCTTGATACTTGTCCCAGTGGCCCGACGCCTCCCAGAGCTTGCGGTCGACGACCTGGGGCGTGTTGATTTCCTGATAGCCGCCCGCGCGTTGCTTGCGGCGCATGTAATCCTGCAGCTGCGTGTAGATCGTCCAGCCATTCGGGTGCCAGAAGACCTGACCCGGCGCCTCTTCCTGCATGTGGTAAAGGTCCATCTCGCGGCCCAGCTTGCGGTGGTCGCGCTTGGCGGCCTCCTCCAGCATGTTGAGATGCGCCCGCAGCTTCTCCTTGGAGCTGAACGCCACGCCATAGATGCGCTGCAGCATCTCGCGTTTGCTGTCCCCGCGCCAATAGGCGCCCGCGACGCTCATCAGCTTGAACGCATCCGCCGGCAGTTGGCCAGTGTGCTGCAAATGCGGCCCGCGGCAGAGATCCTGCCAGTCGCCGTGCCAATACATGCGCAAGGGCTCGTCGCCGGGGATCGCCTCGATCAGCTCGACCTTGAAGGGCTCGCCAGCGTCCTTGTAGTGTTGGATCGCGCGGGGGCGGTCCCAGACCTCGGTGTGGACGGGATCGCGCGCGTTGATGATGTCGCGCATCTTCTTTTCGATCAGGCCCAGATCCTCGGGGGTAAAGGGCTCTTCGCGGTCGAAATCATAGTACCAGCCGTTCTCGATCACCGGGCCGATCGTCACTTTGACGTCGGGCCAGATCTCCTGCACGGCGCGGGCCATGACATGCGCCAGATCGTGGCGGATCAGCTCGTTTGATTGCGCCTCGTCCTGCATGGTGTGGATGGCGATGCTGGCATCCGTGTCGATCGGCCATTGCAGATCCCAGTGATGGCCATCGACCGTGGCCGAAATCGCCTTCTTCCCGAGGGACTTGGAAATATCGGCAGCGACCTCGCCGGGGGTGATGCCGGGTGCGTATTGGCGGGCGTTGCCATCGGGAAATGTCAGGGAGATTTGGGCCATCTGGGGCGCTCCTCGTCGGTTTGGCGCCTACATGTGCGCCCGGTTGCGGGTGAGGTGCCCTTGTGCCGCTGCCCTTGCAGGGTGTCAAGCGCGCCGGGGCCACGAAATCCGGTTGGCGCCGGGCCGGGTGTGGGGGTAGACTGAATGTACCATTGTCCCCACAGGAGCGTGACATGACTGGCTATAACCCGAATATCGAGATCGGCGTCGAGGATATGGACCTGATCGAGGACGCCCTCCGCCACGCCAAGCGGCGGCTGACCATGCCCGGCGGCGCCGACGCGGACGCGCCCATCGCGGGACACACGGTGCGCGAGATCGATGATTTGCTGGGGCGATTGCATAACCAGAAGGTTTTCTACCGCCCGCGCAAGGCGCCCTATGTCGGCGGATAGCCACTGGGCAGCGGTACGCGGCGAGCTTGAGACGCCCGAGCGGCGGCGCATCGCCTATCACCGAACCCGGGGGCGCGCTCCGGGCACGGTGTTTCTGGGCGGTTTCATGTCCGATATGGAGGGGACCAAGGCCGTGCATCTGGAGGCGCGCGCCCGCGCCGACGGGCGCGCCTTCCTGCGTTTTGATTATTCCGGCCATGGCGCGTCGTCTGGCGCGTTCACCGATGGGTGCATTTCGGAGTGGGCGGCCGATGCCATCGCCGTTATTGAGGCCTGCACCGAAGGACCGCAGATCCTGGTCGGTTCGTCCATGGGCGGCTGGATTGCCCTCTTGGTGGCCCGCCAGATGCCCGAGCGGATTGCGGGCATGGTGACAATCGCCGCGGCGCCAGACTTCACCGAGGATAGCATGTGGGCCGGTCTGACCGACGCGCAGCGCGCCGAGGTGATGGAGGCAGGCCAGACCTTGCTGCCCAGCGACTATGACGCGCCTTACCCGGTGACACGAAAACTGATCGAGGACGGGCGGCAGAACCTCGTACTGCGTGATGCGCTTCATTTACCGTTCCCTGTTCGATTTCTACAAGGAGCTGCCGATGAGTCGGTGAAAACCTCTGTCGCATTATCGCTTTTGGACCATGCGGAGGGGCCGGATATGCGGCTGACACTGGTGGATGGGGCCGATCACCGCTTCTCGGATGCGCAGTGCCTAGAGCTGATTGACGCGTCCATCGCGGATGTTCTCGAGCGGGCAACCGGGTGAGGCGCGCGCCCCGCACCATGCGGGGACTGGAAGAACTGGGCCGTGTGCGCCTCAGCCCGCATTTCTACATGCGCGATTTCCTCCATTCCGAAATCGGGAGCCTTTATGGCATCCCGAACATCCCCGAGCATCCGGACCGCGCGATCGAGATGGGCCGCGCGCTCTGCGAAACGCTGCTCGATCCGCTGACCGAGACATTCGGGCGCATCGCCATCCGGTCGGGCTATCGCAGCCCGACGCTCAACCGCTTCGGCAATGAGAACGGCCTCAACTGTGCGCGGAACGATGCCAATATCGGCTCGCATATCTGGGATCTGGGCGAGGGGGATCAGCGCGGCGCCTGCACCTCTTTGGTGATCCCTTGGTTCGCGGATCGCTATGCGGCGGGGCGCGATTGGCGCGATCTGGCCTGGTGGATGCATGATCACCTGGACTACTCGGAAATGTATTTTTTTCCAAAGCTTTGCGGGATGAACCTCAGCTATCGCGCGCGGCCTCTGCGAACGATTTCCAGCTACATCGCGCCAAAGGGGCTGCTCTTGCGTGCGGGCGCCGAGCCTGGCGAGGCACTCGAGGATCGCCGCGCGCGCTACGCCGATTTCCCGCCCTTTCGCGGCATCGTCTATCCCTGAGCGGCCCCGGCGTATACTCGTCGGTTGACGCCGCCGCCGGCTCTGCCAAGGTGCGCGCCACAGCCCCACGCAAACCCGGAAGGATTGCCCGCATGAACGAGCCCCTCGTTCTTTTGCCAGACATCATGTGCGACGCCCGCGTTTACGGCCCGCAGCTGGCCGCGCTGAGCAAGACGCATGCGATCACGGTTGCGCCGGTGACGATGGGGGACAGGGTCGAGGAGATCGCGTCGAACCTTCTGGACGTGCTGCCGCGCCGCTTTGCGCTTGCCGGGCTGGGTATCGGGGCCAGCGTCGCGATGGAAGTCGCGCGCCGGGCGCCCGACCGGGTGATCCGTATCGCCTTGATGAACGCCAGTGCCTTTGCCGAAACGCCGCAATCGGCGGCTGATCTCGAGCCGGTCATCACCAAGGCCCGCGCGGGCAATTTGCGTGGGTTCGCGGACGGCGTCATGCCGCCCGAGGCGCTTGCGCCCGGTCCGATGCGCGGCGAGGTGATGGCGCTGATCTACGACATGGCGGATCATCTGGGCAAGGACACGGTCATTCGGCAGGCTCGCGCGATGCAGCGGCGACGCGACTATCAGGCTGTCCTGCGCAAGATCAAGATGCCGGTGCTCGTGCTCTGCGGGGACAGCGACGCAACCTCGCCGGTCAAGCGCCAGAGCTTTCTGTCGGACCTCATTCCCTATGCCGCGCTTTGCGTGATCGAAGGGGCGGGTCGGGCCCCTACATTGGAGCAGCCGGACGCTGTGACGGATGCGCTGCTGGCCTGGATGAAGCAACCTTTGGTGCTTAGGTGAGAAAACGGGCGCAAGGCTGTGCGCCCGCGCCCGTTACTCTTGAACCATCACCTTAAGGAAGCGCGCTAACGCCCTCAAGCAGCTGCGTTTTTGTTCGCCACTTTTTTGGCGGCGCCGCTATTCTCATCCATGAATTTCAGCACCACGGGCCGGATATTGTTGCGCCAGCTACTGCCTGCGAAAATGCCGTAATGGCCGGCATCCGGCTCAAGGTGGTTCTTCTTTTTGTCGTCCGGCAGGCCCGTGAGAAGGTCCAGCGCCGCAATGCACTGCCCCGGCGCCGAGATATCGTCATTGCCGCCCTCGACCGTCATGACGGCCACATTATCGATCTTGCCGATATCGACATGCTTGCCCTCGATCGTGAACTCGTTGTTGGCGATCTCAAGACCCTTGAAGATCCGCTCGACCGTCGAGAGGTAGAATTCGGCCGGCATGTCCATGACGGCCAGATATTCGTCATAGAAACGGTTGTGCCTGTCGTGATCGCCGTCCTCGCCGCGGGCAACGCGGGCGATCTGATCGCTGAAGGCCTTGGCGTGGGTTTCACTGTTCATCGAGATGAACGAAGCCAGCTGCAAAAGGCCTGGGTAAACCATGCGGCCCACGCCCGGATATTTGAATCCGACGCGCTGAATCATTGTCTGCTCAAGCTGGCCCATCGTCACGCGGCGGCCAAAGTCGGTGACTTCGGTCGCGGCGGCATCCGGATCGATCGGGCCACCGATCAAAATCAGCGAGCGCGGCTGAGCAGCGGGATCCTCTTGCGCAAGATAGGCCGTCGCGGCCAAGGCAAGAGGCGCGGGCTGACACACGGCAACGACATGCGTGTCGGGTCCAAGCGCCTTCATGAACTCTGCCAGGTAAAGCGTCGAATCTTCGACATCGAACTTGCCCGCGCTGACGGGGATATCGCGCGCATTGTGCCAGTCGGTGATGTAGACTTCGTTATCGACGAGCAAGCTTTTCACGGTCGAGCGCAAAAGCGTCGCGTAATGGCCCGACATGGGCGCGACCAGCAAAATCTTGCGCTTCATCTTGCGGCGTCCGGGCACCGAGAAATGCAGAAGGTTGCAAAAGGGTTTCTCGACCACGGTATCAATGCTGACCAGATGATCCTTGCCATCCTCGCAGGTAAAGGTGCGGATCCCCCAGTCTGGCTTGGTCACCATGCGGTCAAAGGTCCGCTCGGTCACTTCGCCCCAAGCGGCAAGCCATTGAAAAGCGGGGTTTGGCGTCATGCTGAAGATGGGATAGGATGCCATGGAAAGGGCAGTGGCCCCCAGCCATTGATTGGCGTTGCGCATGGTTTCCATCATGTCATACGTGACCATGTAGCGCATTCGGACTCCTTCGGGGCAGGGCCCCTTCATTGTGTGGCGGGCGCAGCGCAGCGGGATCGCTGCGGCGCAATGCTGCAAAGCAGAAACGTAAGGTGAAAAAAACGATATGGCAACGGATCACGGCAAAAACGCGACGCATAATGGCGAAAATGCCAATGATGAGGGGGCGGGCACGGCCCCCGATGGCTCCGAGGCGCAGGCCCGCATGACGGCCAACCTGGCCAAAGTCGAGGATCTGTCGCAGCGTTTGATCGCGGCCTTATCGCGCCGAAATCCGCCCAATGCGGTCCTTAGCGGGCCTGGCCAGGATCTCTTCGCCAAGGCTGCTGCGTCTTATTGGTCCGAGGCCGTCGAAAACCCCGCCAAGCTCTACGAGCATCAGGTGTCTTATTGGAGCAGCTCCGTCCGCAGCTTCATGGAAGCGCAGCGACTGATGCTGACAGGCGAGACGGCCGCGGCCGATGACAAGCCCGCCGACAAGCGTTTCGCCAACCCGCTTTGGTCCACGCACCCCTATTTCCGATACATCCGCGAGCAATACGAGCTGAACGCCAAAGCCGTGCAGGATGCGGTCGCCGAGGCCGACGATCTCAGCCCCGTCGAGCAAAAGCGCCTGTCTTACTTTGCGCGCCAGATCGTCGACATGATGGCGCCGACGAATTTTCTGGGCACAAACCCCGATGCGCTGGAGCGCGCGGTCGAAACCGAAGGCGAGAGCCTGGTCAAAGGGCTGGAAAATCTGGTGGCCGACCTCGAGGCCAACGATGGCGAGATGGTCGTGCGCCTCGCCGATGAAAGCGCGTTCGAGCTGGGCGGCAACATCGCCACCACACCGGGCAAGGTCGTCTTTCGCAACGACATGATGGAGCTGATCCAATACGCGCCCGCCACGGATGAGGTGCACGAGATCCCGCTGGTGATCTTTCCGCCCTGGATCAACAAATTCTATATTCTCGACCTCAAGACGCAGAACAGCCTCATCAAGTGGATCACCGAGCAGGGCTATACGCTGTTCGTGGTCAGCTGGGTCAATCCCGATGCCAGCCACGCCGATATCGGATTGGAGCAGTATATTGAGGACGGCTATCTGACCGCCGTCCGCGAGGCCAAGGCGATCACGGGTGCGAAAAAAGTCAATGTCGTCGGCTATTGCATCGCGGGCACGACCCTCGCACTGACTCTGGCATTGATGAAGAAGCGCGGCGACAAGTCGGTCAAATCAGCGACGTTTTTCACGGCGCTCACCGATTTCGACAACCAGGGCGAATTCACGCCCTTCCTGCAGGACGATTTCGTCAACGGGATCGAGGCCGAGATCGACGCGCAGGGCATCTTGCGCTCGTTCATCCTTGGCCGAACGATGAGCTTCCTGCGCTCGAATGATCTGATCTACACGCCCGCGATCCGTAGCTACATGCTGGGCGAGGCACCACCCGCCTTCGATCTGCTCTATTGGAATGGCGATGGCGCCAACCTGCCGGGCCGCATGACGCGCCAGTACCTGCGCGGCCTCTGCCAGCGCAACGAATTCGCCGGTGAGGGCTTTGAGCTTTTCGGCGAGACGCTGCGCCTTGCGGATCTGGATGTACCCTTCATGGCCGTCACCTGCGAGACGGATCACATCGCGCCGTGGAAGGATTGCTTCCGCGGGATGGCCAAGACGGCGTCCAAGGACCGTACCTTCATCGTATCGCAATCGGGCCATATCGCCGGCATCGTCAATCCGCCCTCCAAAAAGAAGTACGGCCATTACACCAACGGGGATTGGAGCGGCGGAGCCGATGACTGGATGGCCGCGGCCGATTTCAACGAAGGCAGCTGGTGGCCGCGCTGGGAGGAGTGGCTGCGTTCGCGTTCGGGACCAAAGGTTGCAGCCCGCACGCCCGGCGATTCGGACCATCCGCCCCTTGCCGATGCGCCCGGAGAGTATGTGCGCCGCCGCGCGTCGCGCTGAAAGTGACGCAAGGTCAGGGCCTTAGAAAATTTATGCTGCAGCGCAGAAAAAACTATTGAAATGCCGCGATGCAGCATCCATATTCCTGTCAGACGCAACAACGGGCACACCAACGTGCCCTTAGGATATGGAGCTACAAAATGGCTAAGGCACAAGACATGAACACGATTATGAAAGACATGATGGGCGCATTCCCCGTTGACACCAAGTCGATGGAAGACGCGTTCAAGAACCAGGCCGCCCTCAGCGAGAAGCTGTCCGGCGTTGCCCTGAATGCAGCCGAGAAGTCGGCCGAGATTTCCAGCGCATGGACCCAGTCGACACTGGCCAAAATGCAGGAAATGAGCAAGGCGAAGGCCGAGCCCGCCGACTACGCAAAAGCAATGAGCGATTTCGCTTCCGCCAATGCCGAAGTCGCAGCCGAGAACATGGCCGCATTCGCCGAAGTCGCCAAGAAGGTCCAGATGGAGACCGTCGAGCTGATGATGAACGCAGGCCGCGACATGCAGGAAGATGCGTCGAAAGCCGTCAAGAAGGCGACCGACGACATGACGTCCGCTGCCAAGAAAGCCGGCGCGAAGTAATCGCCCAGCGATCATAGCGACACGTCACGCGCCTCCTACCTCCTCCCAGATCAGGACGCGCGTGACGACAGGGCGGGCCGCAATGCGGCTCGCCCTTTCTTTTTGGGCGGATGTTGCGGCGCGGCGCGCACCCCGCGCTGCCGCCGGGAAAATCAACTGTTCAGCTTTGGCGCGAAAGGCTTTAGGCTTTGCTGCACCGCTGCATTTTTCCCGGGAGGCTCGCATCGTGTCCGACAATGGCAAACCCCTTTTGATCAAGCGCTACGCAAGCCGGCGCCTCTACAACACCGAAACGTCCGATTACGTCACGCTTGAGGATATCAGCCAATTCATTCGCGACGGGCGCGACGTGCAGATCATCGACCTCAAATCGGGCGATGATCTGACGCGGCAATACCTCCTGCAGATCATCGCCGACCACGAGAGCCGCGGCGAGAATGTCCTGCCGATCAACGTGCTCAACGACCTCGTGCGCAGCTACACGACACAGGCCACCAGCGTCGTGCCAGAATTCCTCGCCGCCAGCTTCGAGATGTTGCGTGACGGGCAATCGCAGCTACTGACCAACATGACCAAGGGCAACCCGATGGCCGCGATGCCCGGAATGGAGGCCATGCGCGCCCAGCAGGAAGCCTTCATGAAGGCGATGACCGGCGGCATGGGCGGGCTCTCGGGCATGTCGCAGCCGCGTACGGATGAGTCCGCGCCGCGAAAAGAGGGCGATCTCGACGACATCAAGGCCCAGCTGGCCGAGCTTCAGCGCCAACTTTCCAAGATGGGCAAGTAACCCGCCATGCCATCCAGCCCCGGCCGCATCACGCTCTGGGGGATCGAGGTCTTCATGGCCGCGGCGGATGAGCGGTCGATTTCCGCGGCCGCGCGCCGCCTCGGCGCCAGCGCTTCGACCGTCAGCCAGCAGCTCAGCAATCTCGAAACCGCCGTCGGCGCGCCCCTTCTCGAGCGCAGCGCGCGTCCCCTGCGCCTGACCCGCGCCGGCGAGATCATGCATCGCCGTGCGCAAACCATTCTGGCCGAGGCCGCGCAGGCTCGTGCCGAGCTGGCGATGGCCGATCTCGCGCAGCTCACCTCCGTGCGCCTTGGCATGATCGAGGATTTCGAGGCCGACGTCACGCCCCGCCTGCTGACGCATATGGCCGGGCAGCTGCAGGATTGCCAATTCCTGCTGGAAACGGGGGCGAGCCATTCGCTGCATGACCAGCTCGATGCGCAGCATCTCGATATCGTGGTCGCCGCTCAACTGGGCGACAGCGCCGAGTGGGCCGAGACGCATCCGCTGATGCGCGAAGGCTTTGTCGTGGCCGCGCCGCGCGGGTTGCTGACAGGCGCTGGCGATACGCTGGATCAGCTGCGGACCAGCCCGCTTATCCACTACACCACCCGGCACTACATGGGGCGCCTCATTGCGGCGCATCTGGCGCGTCACGCCGCGCCCATCCCCCGCCGGTTCGAGCTGGACAGCTATCACGCCATCCTCGCGCTTGTCGCCCAAGGTAGCGGCTGGACCATCCTGCCGCCCCTTGCACTGATGCGTGCGCGCCGCTTTGCGGGTGAGATCGACGTGCGGCCATTACCGCTGGCGCCGCTGACGCGCACCATTGCACTCACCGCGCGCCAGGGCGTTCTGGGCAACATGCCTGCCGAGGTGGCCGCGACGCTTGCCCCGATCCTGCAAGAGGCGGTCGTTGCACCGGCGCTCGACCGCTACCCGTTCATGAGGGACGCGCTCGCCTTGCTCTAGCGCGCGCGTCCCCCGTTCATCTTGGCAAAAATACTCAAATCCCGCCGCAGCCCATAGGCGGCTCAGGTGCCATAGGCGCGCGCGGTTCCCATCACATCATCGACCGCGCCCAGAATGGCGCCCGCGATGGCATCGTGCTGCGCGCGTGTCAGGCGGGCGGGCAGGCGCGTGTCGCAGGCGCGGGACAACATCGCCCGGGTCTGCGGCAAATCGGGCACGGGGCCATCGATGAACTGCCAATTCCAGAAGGCGCGCGCGTTGTCCTTGCTGTGGCCAAAGATCTGCACCTTGACACCGCGCGCCGCCGCCGCCTCGGCAAAGGCGCTGGCTTCGGCATCGTCCATGCCCACCAGGTTGAACTGGATCGAGTCGGGCGCGCGCTCTTCGGGGGCCAGCGGGGCAGGGACGCTCAGCCACGGGCATTGGTCCAGAAGGGACGCCACGTAATCATGGCCCGCGCGGCCATCGCGCACCCGGCGCGGGATCTCGTCCAGTTGGGGACGGATGATCGCGGCGCTCAGGTTGTTCAAACGCAGATTGTAGAGCGGCAGCTTGTTCTGCCAGCGGGCAAACGCCTCGCTCAGCGCATTGTCGCCATGCGCGATATGCTTGGACCAGTTATGCTCATATGCGCCCGACATGATGACGGCGCGCGCCACCAGATCGGCGTCGTCGGTGATCAGAATGCCGCCTTCGCCCGCGTTCAGCAGCTTGTAGGACTGGAACGAGAAACAGCCGATGCGCCCGATCGTGCCGATATTGCGCCCGTGCCATGTGGTGCCCAGCGAATGCGCCGCATCCTCGACCACCGGGATATCCCGCGCGTCGCAGAGCGCCATGATCGCGTCCATGTCGGATGTATGGCCGCGCATGTGGCTGATGATGACCGCGCTGATGTCATCCGCCAGCCGCGCCTCGAAATCGGCCATGTCGATGCGGTAGTTCTCGCCCACTTCGCACAGGACCGGCACGCAATCGGCATGGATCACCGAGGACGGTACGGCGGCGAAGGTAAAGGCCGGGATCAGCACGCGCGCGTCGCGCGGCAGGTCCAGCGCCTTGAGGGACAGGAAGAGCGCGGCCGAGCAGCTGGACACCGCCAGCGCATAGCGCGAGCCCATCGCGGCGGCGAATTCCGCCTCCAAAAGGGCCACGGGCGCGTCCTGCGGCGCGGTGTAGCGAAAGAGGTCGCCCGATTGCAGCATGGCGTCGACAGCGGCGCGCGCCGCCTCGGGGATCGGCTCGGCGTCGTAGGTGTTGGGCGGCAGGGCGGTCGAGGACATGATTTTACCTTTTCCGAAAGTCATTTTCGGGATTCATAAAGCCTCAAGCCCCATCCCGAAAGCATTAATCTTCAAAAGCTGCGCCAAATGCCCAGCTGTATTCCAAAATCCTCACCATTCTTCAGCCCCGAGGTCAGCCCCACCTCGATATGATGTCCGGGCTGTGTCTCCCACACTACCGATCCGGTCAGGCGCAGCGTGTCGGGCTCGGTCAGGGCGCCGCCCTGTTGCAGCTGCGCGATGAGCATGGTGCCGTCCCATGGCCTCAGGCCCAGCGTCGCATCGATGGACAGGTCCGTGCTCCCCTCCAGGATCGCCGCGCGGGTGTCGATGCTCCACCAGCCGCCAAGCCCCGCAAGCGTGATACCGCGCCCCACAGAAATGCCCGGTCGGAAGGCAGGGCTATCGTCACTCGTGCCCGCGCCCAGCTCGACGGTGATGTGCAACGGTCCGCGCGACAGGGGCATGACGACGAAGGCCAGTGCCTTTGCCTTGCCGCCGTCGTCGCTGCCCAGATCAAGGCCGACCGTCAGATCGGGGTTCATTCCGTACTCGGCGTAAAGCGTGCTGTATCCCTTGGAATTCGCATCGTCCTGGATCTTGACGGACCATGACAAAAATCCCTCGCCCGGTGTGCGTAGCCATGGTCCCGCCCACGCGGGGCTGGGCAGGGCAAGCCACCAACCAGCGGCAAGGATTGCAGGGACAAGACGGGCGGCGCTGCTCATGGGTCACTATTGGTTAAACTTGGTAAATGATGCGTTAAGACGCGCAGGGCCAAGGCTCCGACTTTCTGGTGGCGCGCCCGCTATATCCCCAGCCGATCCCGCAGCGAATACCAAGTCATCGCCAGCACCAAAAGCGGCGACCGGAGCGCCGCGCCGCCCGGAAACGGCGTCGCAGGCACGCGCGCCATGGTATCGAACCCCTCGGCCTGCCCGCGCACCGCATCGGCCATCAGCTTGCCCGCGTGGGTGGCGCTGCCCACCCCGTGGCCGGAATAACCCGACGCGCTCAGCATGTTGGGGGCAAGCCGCACCAGATAGGGCATCCGCTTGATCGTTATGGCCAGTGTGCCGCCCCAGGCGAAGTCGATCTGCACGTCGCGAAGATGGGGAAAGATCTCGGTCATCGGCTTGCGCACCAGCGCCTCGATATCGGCCGGAAAGCGGTAGCCATAGCTTTCGCCACCCCCAAAGAGCAGGCGCTGATCGTGGCTGAGGCGAAAGTAATTCACCACGAATTTCGTATCCGCCACGGCAACGTCTCGCGCCAGTACCTTTGCGGCGTCATCCCCCAGGGGCCTCGTTGCGGCGATAAAGTTGTTGATGGGCATGACTCGCCGCGCGACCTGGCCGTTCAGCCCGCCCAGATATCCGTTGCATGCCAGAATGACGTGATCCGCGCTGATCCTGCCGCCCTTGGTGTGCAGGGTCGCGCGTGCGCCCTCATCGATCTGCATCACCTCGCTGCGCTCGTATATCCGCACGCCGGCCTTTTGTGCCGCGCGCGCCAGGCCCAGCGCATAGCGCAGCGGATGCAGGTGTGCCGCGCCCATATCCAGCGTGCCGCCGTGATAGGCGGGCGAGGGGCATAGCGCGTGCATCGCGTCCCGGTCCAGCTTTTCGATCTGATCATAGCCATAGCGCCGGGCCAAATGGTCGGCATAGGCATGCTCTTGCGCCATTTCCTTGGCTGACATGGTGGCGTGGGCAACGCCGGGTTTCAGGTGGCACTCGATACCATGCTTTTGAACCAGTGACTTGGTCAGGTCTTTGGCATCCTCGGCCAGCGTCCAGAGTTTGGCGGCGTCCGCGTCCCCCATCAGGCGCTCGAGCCCCTCCTGGTCCATGCGCTGACCGCTGCCCAGCTGCCCGCCATTGCGCCCTGATGCGCCGAAACCGACGCGCTGCGCCTCGATCAGGGCCACGTCCATGCCGGCCTCGGCCAAGTGGAGCGCCGCGGATAGCCCGGTATAGCCGGCGCCGACAACGACGACATCCGCGCGCGCCTCGCCTGTCAGCGGTGCGAACTCCGGCAGGGCATCGGCGGTTGCGGCATACCAGCTGGCCGGATAGGCGCCGGGTGCGTCATTGGCGTGCAATAGGTTCATTCAAGGGGCCTCCTTCTCAATGAGGTAATAGGGCAGGTAAAGCTGGACCTGCTCGACGCCGGAAAGCGTCGTGCGGCCCGCGCTTGCGTCCATCTCGATCCGGTAGCAGCTGGGGCAGGGCGCGCCTGTGGCACGGGCGACCAGGGCGTCTATATCCGCTGCCAACTCTGGCGGCTCCTCCCCGAATTCGGGCAGGGCGTCCAAGGCGCCGGGCGCTGTCAGGCGGTCCGCCATTTCGCGCGTGGCCCGCAGGGTGACGCGCGGCTGGGCCGCGCCCCATCCGGGCAATCGGACCGGCTCTGCGCCCACTGTCAGCGGCGTGCCGTCGGGCGTGACAACGCGCCAGCCGAGGGCGTTCGAGAGATAATCGAACTGCATCCGGCCGAAACGGTAAGACGCATCACCTTGCGGAAAAGTGTCAAGAAATGCGGCGCGAAACCGTGCCTCAAAGGCCGCCTCGTCGATCCGGGGCGGCGCGCCATCATCGCCAACCGGCATCAGCATGGCGCCGGGGCGCATATAAATGCGGTGGTCCAGGTAAGGCGCGCCGCGCGCGGGCCATTCGGGGCGCGGAGCCAGCACGACGTCGGCGCGGGCGGCCAGCGCATCATGCGCCGCCCAGGCCGCATCTGCGGTATCGAAAAACACATGCTTTGACGTCGCCGGCCGCGAGGCCGCAATCAGCCCGGCCAGATCGCGGCGGTGATGTGCGCCATACTGCCCCTCGCCGCTGCAATGCAGGCTGAAGCAGGTATATTGCGCCACTTCGGCTCCATCGACCAGCAGCGTCGCCATCGGCACGCGGGGGGATGTGCCCGGCGGGCTGAGAAAGAGGATCGACATCAGTGTCAGCCGCGTCTGTGCGCCGGGATCATCGGTGTAATACGCCTTGCCTTGCGCAGCCTTTAGCGCCGAGCGGTCGGTGACGATGCGCAGCCCCTCGCCAGTCGCCATCTCATGCAGCAGCAACGCGACCTGCGCATTTGCATCCAGATCGACCCCGCCCAGCAGCATGATCCGATCCAGATCCGCCTCGCCTGATGATATTTCGGTGACAGGCGGCGCCTCGCGCTCTTTGGGCTCGGCGATCATCGCGATCAGGGCGGCGCAGAACAGCGCGCCGCCCAGAAGGGCGATCTTGCCGGTCTTAGACATTCAGCAGCAGGTGCTCGCGCTCCCAAGGCGAGATGACCTGCAGGAATTCTTCGTATTCCGCTCGCTTCACAATGGCATAAACCCGTCCGAATTCCGGCCCCAGCACCTCGTGCAGCTTCGGCGCCTCCTCGAAGAGGTCCAGCGCGTCGCCCAGAACCTGCGGCACGTCACTGTCGCTTTGGTAGCTGTCGGTCTTGCATTCATCCTCGGGCATCTGCGCCTCCTCGAGGCCCAGCAGGCCGCAGGCAAGGCTGGCGGCGATGCCCAGATAAGGATTGCAATCCATCCCCGCGAGGCGGTTCTCGACGCGCCGCGCCTCGGGGCTGGCCAGTGGCACGCGAATGCCTGTCGTGCGGTTGTCGCGGCCCCAGTCAAGGTTGATGGGCGCGGCGTGATCCTTGACGTAGCGGCGGTAGGAATTGACATAGGGCGCCAGCACGGCGATGGCGCTGGGCAAATGCCGCTGCATGCCGCCGATAAAGTGATAGAAGGCATCGGTTTCGTTGCCGTCCGCGTCGGTAAAGACGTTCTTGCCGGTTTTTATATCCAGCACCGAATGGTGGATATGCATGGCCGAGCCCGGCTCGTCCGCGATCGGCTTGGCCATGAAGGTGGCAAAGCAGTTGTGCCGCATCGCGGCCTCGCGGATCAGGCGTTTGAAGTAAAATACCTCGTCCGCCAACTTGATCGGATCGCCATGGGCGAGGTTGATCTCCAGTTGGCCCGCGCCGCCCTCCTGCGTGATGCCGTCGATCTCAAAGCCCTGCGCTTCGGCAAAATCGTAGATATCGTCGATCACGGGGCCAAATTCATCAACGGCGGTCATCGAGTAGGCTTGCCGTGCGGCGGCGGGGCGCCCCGAGCGGCCCATCATCGGCTCGATCGCCTGACCGGGATCGGTGTTGCGTGCGACGAGGAAGAATTCCATCTCGGGCGCGACCACGGGCGTCAGCCCGCGCGCCTCATAGGCCGCGACGACACGCTTCAGCACATTGCGCGGCGAGAAGGGGATGGGATTCATCTCGCGGTCATAGGCGTCATGGATGACTTGCAGGGTCCAGTCGCCGGTCCAGGGTGCGGCACTGGCGGTGCTCATGTCAGGCACGAGGATCATGTCCTGCTCGATAAAACCCGCCTCGCCCGCAGCCTCGCCCCAATCGCCGGTGATCGTCTGGTAAAAGATCGAGTCGGGCAGGTGAAAATGTTTTTGCTTGGCGAATTTGGAGGCGGGCAGGGCCTTGCCGCGCGCGATGCCCGGCAGGTCCGAGATAATGCATTCGACCTCATCCAGGCGCTTGCCCTCCAGGTATTCGCGCGCCGCTTGCGGTAGGTCGTCGATCCAGTCGGCCATGTCAGGCACCTCTTTTGAGAAAGGCCGCCATCCGGCCTGCGATGGTTTGTTCCTGCGTGGGCTGGTCCAGCTGCGCGATGGCCTCATCCAAAAGCGGATCGGGCACCAGACCGCGCCCGCGGCTTTCGGCGAGGCGGCCCACGAATTCGGCAGTATGTTCGGGATGGGGCTGCACGGTCATGATGCGGTTGTCATAGACCAGGGCAGCATTGTCGCAAAATTCGTTGCGCCCGATCACGGTGGCGCCATCGGGGATGCGCGTCACCTGGTCCTGATGCCATGCATTAAGTGCCAGTGTCTGGCCGTCGATCATATATTCCTGTCGGCCCACGGCCCAACCTTTGGAGTATTTTTCCACCGTGCCGCCCAGGGCCTGCGCGATGATCTGATGGCCAAAACAGATGCCCACCATCGGTCGCCCGTCGGCATAGACATCGCGGATGAACTGCTCCAGCGGGGGAATCCAGGGATGCGGCTCGTAGGCGCCATGTTTGGAGCCTGTGATGAGCCAGCCGTCGCAGTCGGTGATGCTGGCGGGGAATTCCTCATCGACGACGGCATAGCTGCGAAATTGCAGACCATGACCCTCGAAAAGGGCTTCGAACATGCCGTCATAGTCGCCCATGTCGGCCTTGATATCTTCGGGAGCATGACCGCACAGAAGGATGCCTATCGTCGGCGCGCCTTCCTTTGGGGTCAGCGAGGGGTGGGGGACGGTCAAGGGAAGCCTCGTAATTTGATCAAATTTAGGGTAGCGCAGCGATTTGCACGGGGCAAGGGGGATTTGGCGGGCGCGGGAGTGGTCCCGGCCCGCGTCACACCTTGTCCAGGTAGGTCTTCCAGTGATCCGCCTCGTCGATCTCGCCCATCACGGCGATCTCCTGCCGCTTGGTCTGGACGTAATTGCGGATAAGCTTCGGCTCGAAAATGCGGGGCAAAAGGGCGTCCGCCTCGAACAGATCGACCGCCGCCGCCCAATCGGTGGCCAGCTGGGGCAGATCCTGACCGTAGGCATTGCCCTTGAGCGGGGCGCCCGGATCCATGGCGTCCTCGATCCCGACCAGCGCAGCGCCCAGAATGGCCGCAAAGCTGAGATAGGGGTTGATGTCGCCGCCCGCGACCCGGTGCTCGATCCGGCGCGCCTTGGGGCTGCCGCCCGGCACGCGGATGGCGGCCGTGCGGTTCTCATAGGCCCAGCAGATCGCGGTGGGCGCATGGGCGCCGGGGGTCATCCTTGCATAGCTGTTGGCATGGGGCGCAAAGATCAGTGTCGAGCCTTGCATCGCTGCAAGGCATCCCCCGATGGCGTGGCGCAGCGTCTCGGTGCCCTTGGGGCCGCCATCGTCGAAGACGTTGCGGCCGTCCGCGTCCAGAACCGAGAAGTGCATATGCATTCCGTTCCCGCTATCCAGCGCGAAGGGCTTGGCCATGAAGGTCGCGGCGCAATCATAGCGGTGTGCCAGACCGCGAATGAGCGTTTTGAAGAGCCAGGTGTCGTCTGCGGCGCGCAACGCATCCTGATGATTGAGCGTGATTTCGAATTGGCCCACCCCCGCCTCGGAGGTGGTGGTCTGCGCCTCGATACCCATCGCATCGCACGCCGCGTAGAGGGCCGACAGGAACGGATCGAACGCGTCCATTTGGCTGAGCGACAGGATCTCGGACGCGTCGATGCGGCGCCGATTGCGCGGATCGCGCACATGTTTGAGCGCCTTGCCGCCATCGTCGACCAGCGTGAATTCCAGCTCGGTCGCTGCCACCACGCGCCAGCCGCGCGCGGCGTAGCGGTCCAGAACGCGCGCAAGGGCGTGCCGCGCGTCGCCGTAAAAGGGCGTGCCATCCTCCAGATACATTTGCATCGGCACTAGCGGCTGTGCGCTGTCGAGCCATGGCAGCGGCACCGGCCCGCGCGAGGTGGGCCGCATGATGCCATCCGCATCGCCCGTCTCGAACAAAAGCGGGCTGCCCTCGATATCGGCACCCTTGATGTCCACGTTCAGCACCGAGAGCGGCATGCGCACGCCGTCCTCCTGCAGTTTCGCAAAATAGCTGGCAGGCATCCGTTTGCCGCGCATCTGCCCGTTCAGATCGCAGGCGGCCACGCGGAACGTGGCGAAATTATCGATGGTCATTCGGGTGTTCCTTCGTTGAATGACCGATTGATTAGCCGGATGCCGCCAAAGCGCAACCTCAATTTGCGGCGCATTATTGGCGTGCGGCGCGCGTGGTGCGGCGTGGGATTTGAGTATTTTTTGCCAAGATGAAGCAGGGGCGTGGCATGGCGCAACGCCACATTCGCTTTAGACGCGCGTCCTCGGATCGCGCGGTGGCGCGGGATTCGGCACGGCCAGATAGGCGGCCTCCGGCACGTCTGTGAGGCCGTAAAGGCCAAGGGTCTCGCGGTCCGCCTCGCCAATGGCGTCGATCCCGGCGGCGAGGGCCGCGCGGATCTGCGCCGCGTTTTGGCCGGGGGCGGTGATGAAGGGGGGCGCGGGTGTCGGCGCGGTGCGGGTGATCTCTTGCAGATTGGCGGCGTAGGGCTCGTGCTGCTGGATCAGACGCCAGCTGACGGCGTCGAGGCAGGCGATATCGGCGCTTCGCTCTGCCACGGCGCGGGCCGAGCGGATATGTGCGCCGGTATATAGATCGTTTGAAAACGTGAAGCCGAGGTCTGCCACATGGTTCTGCGGCGCGGCCCAGCCCGATTGCGAGAGAGGCTCGCTGAAGGCGAAAACAGCGTCGGCGAAATCGGACAGGTCGCGGCGCGGTTCATCGGTGCGGGTGACGAAGACGCTGTTATAGTGGCCGGGTGGACATCCGGGCAAGTCGTTCTGTGGCGACGCGACCAACTGCACATGGCCTTTCAGTCTTGCGCGATAGGGGTAGCCACAGGTTTGTGAGAGCACGAGATCAGGCGCCTGCCACTGATCCCAGAGGTTTCCGCCTCGGGTGAGGAAGCTGGGAGTTTTGAAGTCGAGATGCGCGCGGATGTGACACCAAAGACGATCGAGCGTCGCCGCAGTCTCGCGGCGATCATACATTGGCAGGCTTGCGATCATTGCATGGACCCGTTTGGGCCGCGTCAGGACGCGGCCTCCACCCTTTTGCGGGCCGAGTTGCTGTCGATATCGCTGACGCCCAAAAGGCTGGCGGTCACGCGGAGCAGGGCGTTTTCCTGATCGGCGCGGTCGCCATCGGCCAGCACCACCTGCCAGAGCGCCTCGATTACGGCGGTGCGGTCCTCATAGGGGACGGCATCCTTGATGGCACGGGTAAAGCGCACGGTATCGGGGGCGCTGGATTCGGCCTCTTCAGCCTCCTTGCGCAGAGCTTGCGCCGCGTCCTGACCGAGGCCGTAGCGCGTTTGCAGGATCCGGTCGATATGCGCGATCTCGGACGGGGCGTAGTGGCCATCCGTGCGCGCCGCGCGCACCAAAAGCGCGGCGAGCGCGAGGCGTGCGTCGGTTTCGGTCAGCGGCTGGTCCTGGGCCGCGGTGAGACGTTTGAAAAAATCAGCTATCATATAACGGCATATAAGGCGCGATGCTGCGTCGGCCAATGTCAAAATTGATTGCCGCGGCGGACTGCGGCGCAAATCGCCCACAGCGAGGCGGGGCGGGGTGCGTCAAACTTCGCCATCTTCGGTCGGCGTCCAGCGGTGAAGCCAGACCGGTCCCGGATGGGCACCGGGTGCGCCTTGCAGCGTCACGCGAAGATCCACCGCCTCGGCCCCGTCGCCGGGGGTCAGCAGGAAGGTCACGCGTGCGCCGCGCCCCTCCGGCAGGTCGAATACGCCCGCTCCGGTGATCTGCGCCGGACCTGCCGCAGAGATCAAAGGCGTCACATCCTCGGCGGCCAGACCATCCGGCATATCCAGGTCGATCACGTAGCGGCGCGTGCCGGGGCGATCATGCTCCTGCCCGCTACGGCTTTGCGCGATACGGACTGCGCCCTCGGCGCCCGGCGCGCTTCGTGTCCAGTCGAGCGTATAGTCGAAACGATGCTCGCTGCCGGCGGCAATGGGCGCGTCGGGCCGCCAGAACGCGACGATATTATCCATGAATTCCGTATCCGTCGGGATCTCGACCAGCATGACGGCGCCCGGACCCCAGTCACCCGTGGGCTGGACCCGCGCCGAAGGCCGGTCGTGATAACGTGCCTCGGTATCCTCATAGTCGTCAAAGCGTCGGGGCGTCTGGTAGAGGCCGAAGGCCACCGGGCCGTCATCGGCAAAGGCCGAGGTCTGGATTCGGGCGGGATTGCTGATGGGGCGCCACAGATGCTCGCCCGCGCCGTTGCGGATGTAGAGCATATCGCTGTCATGCACGCGCGGGCGGAAATCGTCCGACACGGCGGCGCGGATCGGCCCCTTGAGATACATCGAGGTAAGTGGCGCGACGCCGACATCCGTGATCTCGCGCCGTGGCAGGAGGGTGAGCGCGGCGCGCATCGCGGTGTCGACGCCCGGCGTCATCTCCAGCTCCAAATGACCGGCAAGCGAGGGGCTGTCGATCACTGCCTCCATGCGGATACGCCCATCCACGGGGCGGTGCAGCCGAAGATGGGTGAATCTGGGAAATTCCTCGGGACCCGGCCCGCCGGTGCCAAGTGCGACAGCGCGCGCCGACAGTCCATAGACCATCGCCTGCCCGATGGCGCGGAAGTAGCTGGCGCCCTGGACCACCATCACCTCATCCATCACCTGGGGGTCGTTCAGGGGGTGGCGCAGGCGCACCCCGGAGAAGCCGGCCCCGGGGGATTTCGCCGGGATATCGCTGAAATAGCGCGGCTCGAACGTGAACAGGCCGGGCGAGAAGGCAATTTCGCCAAAGCCCTCGGCGCGGGGCATCTCGATCGTGACGGGATCGGGAAAGAAGAGGCCGGGGGGCAACAGATCCACCTCGTATCCGTCGCCGAGTGGCAGGTTGGCTGCCTCGCCTGCGATGGGTCTTATGCCGCGATAGGCGTCATAATTGAGGCCCGCGAAGGGCGGCGACAGCGACACCGGATTAGGCTGGTAGGGCTTGGCCGCGAGGGCCCGCGCGGCCTCAAGCAATGAGGCTGGCGCCTCTTCGGCCTGCGCCGATCGTGCCTGCGGCCAAAGGCCGAGCGCCGCCGCGCCAAGCGCCATGGCCGAGCCGCCAAGGAGCGCGCGGCGCCTCATACGGGCTGCGCGTCCAGTGCGCGCAAGATAAGCGGCGCGGCCAGCAAAGGCAGGATCAGCGGCGCAAGCCAGAGCGTCGCACCGCCGTCGGTTTGCAGCGCCAGCGCCAAGAGGGCCGCGCCCGCTGCCGCCTCGGGCATGCCACGGGGCAGACGCAGACGCGCGGCTGTGTTCGATTTCCACCCGCAATCGCGGCCGAGCAAGATCGAGCCGACCGACGCAGTCTGGCGAAGCATCATGATCGGCGCGATCACGGTCGACAGAATCAATTCGCCCAGCGACGCGCGCAAAATCACCAGTCTGCGCCGCAATGTGCCTGCGGATCGCAGCCAGCCCGCAAGCGCGCAGATCTTGGGCGCAAGCAGAACGGCGGCCACCAGCGCGAAAGGAATTGCGCCTGCGACCGGCACCGCGCCCGAGGCAATCAGCACCACCAGAACCAGCCAGATCGGCGCGGCAAGGTAGCTGAGCGCGCCAGAGGCAAGGTGCAGTCGGCTGATCGGGTGCAGGCCCGGCGTGGCAAGCATGCCGATATGTTGCATGTTGCCCTGACACCAGCGGCGATCACGCTTGTGAAACTCGTCCAGCGTCTGTGGCCCGTCCTCGGCGCTGCCGGCCATGTCCGGATCCAATTCCACCGCCCAACCGGCGCGCCGGATCCACGCCGCCTCGATGAAGTCATGGCTCAGCACCGGCCCGCCGAAGGGAGCCTTGCCCGGAAGGACAGGCAGATGCGCCGCCTCGCGAAATGCGGCAACCCGCAAGATGGCGTTGTGACCCCAGTAATTGCTGGAGCGCCCGGCCCAAGCCGCCATGCCGCGCCCGAAATTATGCGACATCAGCCGCACGGCAGTGCGCTGATGCTTTCCGAACCGGCTTTGCCCCGGAATAAGGGCCATGCCAGCTTGCAGGAGGCCCGTGCGCGGGCGCATTTCCATCTGGCGGATCATGCGGCGAATGCGGCTCGCGGACATGCGGCTGTCCGCATCCATGACCAGCATGTAGTCGAATGCGTCGCCGTAGTGATGCAGCCAATCGGCGATATTGCCCGGCTTGCGCCCGGTATTCTCGGCGCGGCGGCGGTACTGGATGCGGCCATCGCCGTGCAAGTCCGCCAGCGCGGTCGCCTCGCGCTCGGCCAGCTCGCCGGCGGGCGTGTCCGACAGGACAAAAATGCGTGTCCGGCAGTCAAGGCCCGCATGCCCGAGGCTGGCACTCAGGTCAGCAATGTACCACGCGACCGGTGAAGGATCTTCCTTGCAAAGAGTAATAAGAATGGCAGTCTGCCCTTCCGGCACCCATCCGGCGGGCGGCGGCACCGGACGAGCGCGCGATTGCGCCAATCCGATCAGGGCAGTCGCAGCGCCACCCGAAATCCACGCACCGCTCAGTGCGGCGAGAGGCAGCGCGATATAACTCATCACGGTCCAGTCACGGATAGACAGCGCAAAGCTGGCTGTCAGCAGCGCAGTCAGGAGAAGGGTGATGCCAATATATGCAGGCCGCGCCTCGGGCCAGCGAAGCCTCGGAAGACCCGCCGTTGCGGCAACCCGTGATATCGAATCCGAAAAAGACATGGCGCTCAGCGTGATCCTTGCAGTGGATGCAGGCGCATTTCGCCCTGCGGTTCTTCAAGCGCCTGACATATCCCGCTTTTTGGCAGCGACAAGCGGATTAGCCGCCTGCGCTGTCCTTCGGTGACCACATGCGCGAAAAGATGCCATCGCGGCGTATAAGCCCGTGGTGCGCTGCAGCGAAAATATGCAGTGCCACGACGGCCGTCAGCGCCAAAGCTCCGTAATAATGGACAGTTTTGGCAATTTCAGCGATCTCGTCCGACCTTGTAACCGGCGATCCTATGCCGAGAGCGTCAAGCGTCTCAATTGGGAAGCCGCCCGCCTTGACGCGAATATAGCCCGCAACAGGCATGATCAGCATCAGCGCATACAGAGCTATATGGCTCAGCCCAGCTGCTTTGGCCTGCCATGCGGGCATCTGATCCGGGAGGGGCGGCGGCGGCACGGCAAATCGATAGGCGATGCGCACCGCGATCAAAACCAGCAAGAGAACGCCCACATTCTTGTGATAGATGAATAGCGCGTTTTGGAGGCTCCGTGCCAAGCCCTCCTGCACCATCAGGAACCCGACGGGAATCGTTGACAGGATCAGTAGCGCCATGGACCAGTGGATCACACGAGCCGTGCGGCTATAGGCCGAGTGATGCTGAATCGTCGTCTGCGGGCTCATGCGCGAGGTTGCTTTCGTTGCCTGAGTGTCGATGATGGCTGACGTAGCGTCGCCGGCCCCGGAATCAAGCCACGCGATGCCTCCTGCGGCCCCAATCCGCGCGCCCGCCTCAGGCTGGTGTCTGGCGCCACTTGACGGCGACCCCATCGTGCTAAATTCATCTCTCATGACGATTTCGCACCCAGACGTGCCGCGCCGCCGGCACCGCCTCCAGCCGCCTTTCAGGCTTGCCTTGGGTGTGGGGCCGGCCTTTGGGCTGCCTCCAGCCCTTTGGCGTTTCATAATGGCGGCGCTGATCGGCTGCGCCGGGGCCGCGATCTTGGCCTCGGTTTTGCTGGATGCAGGCGCTCTACCCATTGCTGTTGCGGTCACTGTCTACGCCGCAGCTGCCATTTTGGCCGGCGCGGGGATGGCGCGGAACTATCCGCATGAGGCGCTTGGCCTCGGCAACCTTGTCACGCTCGGGCGGATGGCACTTGCCGCGTCGCTGATACCGCCGCTTTTGATGGGGGATGATTTGCAATGGCATGTCTTCGCTCTCGCCTCAATTGCGCTGGCGCTTGACGGGGTGGATGGTTGGCTGGCACGGCGCCAGGGCCTGACCTCTGAATTTGGCGCGCGTTTCGACATGGAGGTCGACGCCTCGTTGGGCGTGCTCTTGGCGCTCAATGCCTTTGCGGCGGGTACTGCCGGGATTGCCGTGCTGCTCCTGGCGATGCCGCGTTATGTGTTTGCACTCGCGGGCATCGCCATGCCTTGGCTGGCGCGGCCTCTGCCCGAGCGCTTTGGGCGCAAGGTCGTCTGCGTCATCCAGATCGGCGTTTTGATCGGCATTCAGCCACCCATTGTCCCGCATGGCATGGCTGCTGCGGCCATAACAATCGCGGCGCTGGCGCTGGCGTGGTCTTTCGGACGCGATTGTGTCTGGCTTTGGCGACGCACCGCTTGACTGATTGGGCACGTCCATCGGTCCTGCGCCTGATCCTGGCTGCCGTGATCTTGCATCTGGCGCTGATCCAGCCCAATCATCCGGCGGCGATGACATGGCAGGCACTGTGGCTTTTCCCTCTGGAACTGCCGGTGATCATGCTTGCCTTGATCGCCCTGAGCGGAAAATGGGCCATGCTGCTGCGGGTCTTGCTGACAGCTTGCCTGACGTTGGTTACCGTCCTTAAGACCGCCGATTTCGGCATGTTCACGGCCCTTGCGCGCGGGTTCAATCCGGTGGCCGATCTTGTGCTGATCGACGCGGGAATGCGCCTTTTGGCAGGCTCCATCGGAATGATACCAGCGCTTCTTGCCGCTCTGGCGGCGGTGCTGGCAGTTTGCGCAATCGGCTGGCTTATCTGGTGGGCGACGGGTGTTCTTGCCAAGGTGACGCTGCCGCGCCGTCGCGCGGCGGGTGCGGGCGCTGCGCTATTCGCCGTTCTGGCCATCGCCGAGATTGGGATGGCATTGGGTCGCTGGAGCCTGCCGGTCGCGCCGCCGGGCGCCGCGTTCACCGCGCGGGTGGGATATGAGCGCGTGCAACTCGTGCGCCAGACCATAACCGATTTGCGGGCCTTCCGCATCGCCGCGCGGCAAGATCCATTTGCCGAGCGCACGGGCCTGCTGGACCGCCTGACCGACGAAAGCGCGAACGCCGCCAACCGCGATGTGCTGGTCGTCTTCGTCGAGAGCTATGGGCGCACCAGTCTTGAGACGCCCTTCTACGCGGGCACCCATCGCGCCACCTTGCTTGCGGCCGAGGCACGGCTGCGCGATGCAGGTTATGCCATGGCATCGGGCCTGCTGGTGGCACCCACGCGGGGCGGTCAAAGCTGGCTGTCGCACGCGACCTTCGCCAATGGCCTTTGGATCAATGATCAGACGCGCTACGGCGCGATGCTGGCCTCGGGGCGCGAGACGCTTTTTCACATCGCGGCGCGCTCGGGCTTTCGCACGGCGGCGGTGATGCCGCAGATCACGCTCGATTGGCCGGAATCCGAGGCAATGGGCTTTGATACCGTATTGGCGGCGGCCGACCTTGGGTATCGGGGCGCACCCTTCAATTGGGTGACGATGCCCGATCAGTTCACCTTCACGGCGCTCGACCGCCTCGTGCGCGCGCGCGAGGAGGGTCCCGTCTTTGCGCAGCTGGCGCTGGGATCGTCGCACGCGCCCTGGACGCCAGTGCCGGATCTGGTGCCTTGGGACGAGGTCGGCGACGGGCGCATCTTCAACGATATGGCGGCGGCGGGCGATCCGCCCGAAATGGTGTGGCGCGACCGGGACAGGGTGCGCGAACAGTATCGCAAGGCCATCAACTATGCGCTGCGCACGGTTTTCGACTACGCGGCGCTCCATGCGGACGCCCCGCCTTTGATGATCATCCTCGGCGATCATCAAGCGGCGGATTTCGTCGCGCTCGAGGACCGTCCGGACGTGCCGATCCACATCATCGGCCCGCCAGATCTGGTCGCGCAGCTGAAGGGGTGGGGCTGGCAAGAGGGGCTGATCCCGGATCCGGACGTGGCACCGATGGCCATGGACCGCATGCGCGATCTGCTGATCGAGACCTTTACGACGCCCGCCGCGCTACCGCCCGAGGTGCTGCCCGTCTCGCCGCGGGAGGCCGTGGAGTGAGGCCGCGCTGGCTCTCACCCGGCCTGATGCGCGCGGGGCAATTCGCGCTGGCGGCGCTGATGCTGGCGCTTCTTTGGCGCGCCCTTGACGGGGCGGAGGCGGCGCGCAGCCTCGCGGGCGCGGATCCGCTCTGGCTGTGCGCGGCGCTGGCGGCGCTGACGCTGCAAACGGCGCTTTCGGCCCTGCGCTGGCGGCTGACGGCGGCGCAACTGGGCATCCGGCTGGGCCTGGGGGCCGCGCTGCGCGAATATTATCTGGGCCAGGCGCTGAATCTGTCGCTGCCCGGCGGTGTCGTCGGCGATGCGGGCCGCGCGGTGCGCGCACGTCAGCAGGCCGGGCTGCTGGCCTCGGGCCAGGCGGTGGTGTTCGAGCGTCTGGCCGGGCAGGCGGGGCTCTTCGTCATCACGGCGGGGGCCTTTGCGGTGACGCTGGCCGCGCCCGGCGGCCTGGAATGGCCCGCGCGGCTTATCCCGCCCGTTGCGATCTTCATACTGATTGGGCTGTGCCTGCCCCTCGTCCTTTATGTGCTGACGCAGGTTCCGGGCCGGATCGGCGCGGGGGCCAGATCGGTCTGGCACGGGATGCAGCGCGCGGTGCTGGCGCGCGGCGTTATCCTGCCGCAAACGCTCCTCAGCCTGGGGACCGCGCTCAGCAATCTGGCGGCCTTCGCGTTTTGCGCGCTGGCGGTGGGGCATGGCCTGCCGCTGGCCGCCGTGCTGGCCTTCGTGCCACTGATCCTTCTTACCATGCTGATCCCGCTGACGATCAGCGGTTGGGGCCTGCGCGAGGGGGCGGCGGCGGCGCTCTTTCCGCTGGCGGGCGGCGCGGCAAGCGGGGGGCTGGCGGCCAGCGTCGCCTTCGGACTGATGATGATCGTCGCGGCCCTGCCGGGGCTGATTTTCGTGGTCGGGCGCCGCCGCGCGGCGGCGTGACGTCTCAGGCTGCGCCGTGCACGGGCGCGCGCGCCTCCAGTGCCCGTGCGGTCAGCGCGCAATCGAACACCACGTCCGAGCCCAAGGAATAGACGCAGCAATCGGGCCGGATCGCATGCGCGAGCGTCTCGCTGGGGCTGGGCAGGGTCAGGCCCTGCGGGCCGCCCCCGATGAGCAACGGCGCGATGGCGACATGCAGATGCGCCAGCAGCCCCGCCTCCAGAAAGCGGGCGATGGTTATGCCGCCGCCCTCGATCATCAATGTGCGCAGCCCTGCCGCGTTCAGCGCCTCGATGATGCGCGCCGGGGGCAGGCTGCCGTCCGTTGCGTCAATGCGGATCACCTCCACACCCTTGGGGCGCGCCATCCCAACCGCTTGCACAACGATGCGCCGCGCGCCGTTGTCCTGCAGGACCGGCGCGTCGTTCGGCAGCCGCCCGCGCGGGTCGATCACGATGCGTGCGGGATCGGCGCCGTCGCACATGCGCACGGTCAGGCGGGGCGTATCGTGCAGCGCGGTGCGCACCCCGATCACGACACCGTCGACCAGCGCCCGCATCCGGTGCAGATGCGCCAGCCCGTCCGGCCCCGACACGTCGCGTGCGTCACCCGTCACAGTCGCAATGCGCCCATCCAGCGACTGCCCGATCTGCGCCACGCTCAGCGGGCCGAGGTCGCGCCGTGCGAGCGGACCATAGAGCGCGAGCGCGCTGCGCTCGTCCGCGCTCCAATCGCCGCAGCAGGTGCAGGATCGGCCCGCCTTGACGGCCAGCAACCGCTCCCACACCTTTGCCGTGACGTTGATCCCCTGCATCAGATGTCCCCTTGCGCCGTGTCACGTGGCAGGGCCAGCATATCACCATGGCCGATCATGCATGCCGCATCACGCGCAGCGGCGACGCGCGCCGCGCCCCATTCGGCGGCGCCCTCTGCGCCCGCCTCCTAGGCGGCGGCGGCGATTCCGCGCACCAGTTCCGCCTGCAGCGGTGCCTGCTCTGGGCCCAGTTGCCAGTCGCTGCGCGCGCGGATCACATCGAACCCGGCCTCGGCGAATACCGCCGCAGCCGTCGGCGCCGCATCGGGGCCAAGCGCCGGGCCGATGCCCTTGTCGCCCCTCTGGTGGCGGTTGAACGCCTCGGTGACGGGCGCATCGCGGGCCTCCTCGGGCTGCCATTCCATGCGGCCATCGTAGGAAAGCGCGGCATAGAACGGAACGCCCAACCGGGCCGCAAAGGCGCGCAGCCACGCTTCCGGCATCAGATCAAGGAGGGCCGAGGCCGTGACAAGCGTCACGCCCTCCAGCGGCAAGCTGTCCAGATCGGCCAGATTACAGGCATGGGTCTCGGCCCGCGCGCCGCCATCGCGTGCGGCCTTCGCGGCGCGGTCAAGCAGATCGGGATCATTGTCCACCAGCCGCCATAGCGTGCTGCGCGGCAGGTGCGGCGCCAGCGCGCGCACGGTCGAGCCTGTGCCGCAGCCCAGATCGAGGATGACGGGCGCCGGGCCAGCCGCCACCGCCGCCTGCCGCAAGAGGCCCGCGTCGCGCGCCGCGTGGTCGGCAGGCTCGCGCAGGGCAAGCCAGTCGGCGGAAAACCCCATTCTAGATCTCGCCCTCGTACCAGGCGCGGGCGACATGGCTTTCGTGCAGCAGGATGCGCAGCTTCTTGACGCGGCCTTCATCCTTTAGCCCGCCCTTGCGAACGGTGCCCGCCATGGCGTCGAAGATATGCTTGCACAGGAACTCTGTCGTGGTGAACTTGCCCTTGAATTCAGGCACCTCGTCGAGGTTCTTGTAGCGCAGCGGGCCCAGCACGTCGGTCAGCGCCTCGGTGGCGAGGCCGATATCCACGACCAGCCCGTGATCGTCGATCTCCTCGGTGTAGAAGGCGGCATCGACGGTGAATGTGGCGCCATGCATGCCCTGGGCGGGGCCGAACACGGGCGAGGGCAGGGAATGGCCGATCATGATGTGATCTCGGACTTCGACGGCGAACATGATGTCTCCTTAACTTCGGGAATAGGTGATGCGGTGGCAAAGCGTGGCGGGATCGCCGAGGATATCGCCATAGGCGCCCGGCAGATCGTCAAACGCCGTCTCGCCCGAGATCAGCGCATCAAGCGCGGGATCGCACAAGAGGTCCAGCGCCTTGGCCATGCGGCGCCCGTAGCTCCAGCGCGGGGCGCGGGCGGGGGGCAGATGGCCTACCTGGCTGCTGATCAGGCGCAGGCGGCGGCTGTGAAACGCGCCGCCGAGCGGCACGGACGTGTCGCCCGCGCCGTGCCAACTGGCCTCGACCACGGCGGCATCCTGCCCGGCGCAGCCAAGCGCGGTGGCAAGCCCTGTGCCGCTGGCGGTGGCGTGGATGACCAGATCGCACCCATCGGGCGCATCATCCGGCGCGGCAAAGTCGCACCCCATTCTACCGGCCAGCGCGGCGCGGCCTGGATTGATGTCCACCAGCGTCACGTCGGTGCCGGGGATGCGGGCCGCGAGGTAACCCGCCAGCGCGCCGATCACGCCCGCGCCGATCACGGCGATCCGGTCGCCTGGCGCAGCAGCGCCATCCCACAGGATGTTCAGCGCGGTCTCCATATTCGCGCCGAGGATCGCGCGCGCGGGGGGCAGGCCATCGGGCAGGGGCGTCAGCATTTCCGCAGGCATGCGGAACTGCGTCTGGTGCGGATGAAGCGCAAAGACGTCCCGCCCCGAATGCGCCCCCTCGCGGGCGCGCCCCACGGCGCAATAGCCGTATTTGACCGGAAAGGTAAAATCGCCCTCCTGCGCGGGTGCGCGCATCCGCGCGGCCTCCGATGCGGGCACGCGTCCTTCAAAAACCAGGCGCTCGGTCCCGCGGCTGATGCCGGAATAAAGCGTATCGACCAGAACGCCCGTGCCAATATCGGCATCGCGCAGCTCGGCCCGCGACGGGGCGGCGCACCAAAGCGCGCGCGCATTCATGTCAGCAGATGGCCGGATTTGGCCGCCTTGGTGGCAAGGTAATTTGCGTTTACCGCGTTACCGCCGACCTTGAGCGGTACACGCTCGGTCACGTCGATCCCTTGAGAGGCCAGAATGGCGATCTTGGCGGGGTTGTTGGTCATCAGGCGCACGCGCGAGATGCCCAGCCAATGCAGGATGTTGCCGCCCACGCGAAAGTCCCGTTCGTCATCGTCGAAACCCAGCCAGTGATTGGCCTCGACCGTATCAAGACCGGCCTCCTGCAGCGCATAAGCCCGCATCTTGTTGGCCAGGCCGATGCCGCGACCCTCCTGATTGAGATAGAGAATCACGCCGCCGCTGCCAGAGGCCATCGTCGCCATGGCCGTGCGCAACTGGGGGCCGCAATCGCATTTGAGGCTGCTTAGAACGTCCCCGGTAAAACAGGCAGAGTGCAGGCGCACGGTGACGGGCTGGGTAAAGTCGGGCGTTCCGATCTCGATCGCATAATGCTCGACCCCGCCGTCATCCGGGCGAAAGACGTGGACGCGTCCCGCCTGGCTGGCATCCATCGGCAGGTTTGCCGCGCTGACCAAGGTCTGTGGCGCGCCATCCTCCAGCGCATCCATGATGGCGGGCGTCTCCATCATGCTCAGCCCAAGGCGCAATGCATCGCCCGCCGCGTCCTGCCGGGGCAGGAGGACCGCCGCGGGCAACACATGGGCCGACTTGGCCAGCGCAAGGGCCACTGCATGAAGCGGGCCGCCCGCGTTGAGGCGCATGGGCGCCGAGCGCAGCTTGCCAGCCGGCAGTCCCTCACCGGCAAGCGAGGCAAGCCATTCCAGATCGGCCCCCGCCGGAATATCGAGTGTGACGACGCCGCCTGACTCTTCCGCTGGCAGGTTATCGGGCAGGTCCATCCCCAGCGCCTCGGCGCGGTTTCGTGTCAGCACCAGCTCTACCGCGCCCGGCGCGGCCATGGCGCGCAGCGCTTCGAGGCGTTCGTCATTGACCGTTTCGGCGAAAGCGACGAGGGCACCGTCCGACGCCGCCTCGCCGGATGTGAGCGCCACGGGCAAGCCCAATTTGAGATCACCGCGAACACGCATCAGGCGCTCGACCGCGCGCGGCGTAAGGCCTTGGGCGGGCGCGTTGCCTTTCTGGGTGGTCCCAAGGGCAGGCACGGCTTGGGCGGAGGCAGTCCGGGATAAACGCAATGTCGCTGTCCATCTGGTTTGAATCGTTGAATGAAAGATAGCCCGCCTGAGAAGGAGGCAAGACCCGCGCGGAAATTTGCCGTTCCAGATGCGCCTTGCCTGCACCACCGCCGCAGGGCGCATCTGCGCTGGACAAGCACGGCGGCGCGCTATTTCTATGGCGTCAAACGACAAGGGATGCGTGCATGGGCGGATGGTTGGGATTTTTGCGGTCGTTGGTGATCTATCATAACCCGGCATCATTGCGCGCATGGCGCCGTTTCTACCGCGATCTTCTGGCGCCGGGCGATCTGGTCTTTGACGTGGGCGCGCATATGGGCACGCGGGCGCGGGCCATGCGGCGGGCCGGGGCCCGCGTCGTCGCGCTGGAGCCGCAGGCGCCCTTCGCGGGCTTTTTGCGCCGCACCCTGCCACGTGACATCACCCTGATCGAGGCGGCGGCGGGGCGCAGCGATACCGAGGCCGAGATGGCCGTCTCCTCGCGCCATCCCACAGTATCATCGCTGCGCACCGAATTCGTCGAGGGCGCGGGCGCCGCGCCCGGCTTCGGCCATGTGAAATGGGATCGGCGGCAGCGGGTGCGCATGGTCACACTCGATGGGCTGATCGCGCAGCACGGGCGCCCGCGCTATGTGAAAATCGACGTGGAGGGATTTGAGGTCGAGGTGCTGGGGGGGCTGAGTGCGCCTGTCCAGATCGTCTCGGCGGAGTATCTGCCCGCGTTTCCGGAAATGACCCATGCGGTGATCGACCGGCTGGCCGAGTTGGGCGATTACCGTTTCAATCCGGTTGCGGGCGAGACGGGCGGGTTTCTCTGGCCCGACTGGCGCAGTGCTGACGCGGCGCGCGACTGGCTAGACGGACTGGCGCCAAGTGCCGGCTCAGGCGATCTTTTCGCGCGGCTGGAGGTGCTGGAATAGCCCGCGCTTGGTTTATGCGTTGCGAATGATGCCTGCGAAAGCGCCAAATAGCTGCGGTGCGGCGGTGATGACCGATCCGCTCTCTTCTGGCCGCTCCGCGGCGCTCCATCCCTCAACCTGCGCGCCCGACTGGCGCAGGATCACAAGGCCCGCCGCGATATCCCAAGGCTGCAAGCGCCGCTCCCAAAAGCCGTCGAGCCGCCCCGCCGCCACATAGGCCAGATCCAGCGCCGCCGCCCCCATCCGCCGCACGCCCGCGCACTGGGGCATGAGTCGCGCGATATCGGCGGCGTGATCGTCGATATGCGCCATGGTGCCAAATGGAATACCGGTGCCGAAGAGAGCAGGCGCAAGCGCCGCCGTCTCGGCGGGCCTGATCGGGACGCCGTTGAGGCGCGCGGTATCGTCCAGCCGGGCGGAAAAGGTTTCCTGCCGGACCGGATCGTGAACCACACCGACGCTGAGCGTGCCCGCCTCCTCCAGCGCGATGGAGACAGCGAAATGCCCGATGCCGCGCAGGAAATTCGTGGTGCCGTCGAGCGGATCGACGATCCAGCGCCGCGCGCCGGACGCCGCCTCGGCGCCGGTTTCCTCGCCCAGCCATGCATCCTCGGGCCGCGCCGCGCGCAAGCGGGCGCGCAGATGCCGCTCTGCCTCCATATCCGCCTTGGACACGAAATCGCCGGCGCGTTTGTGCGTGATTCTCAAATCTGCGCGCGCGCGCCAATGTGTCATCAGGATGTCGCCCGCCTCATGCGCGAGGGTGATGGCCAGGTCGAGGTCTTCGGCGCTCATCGGTGCTCCTCCAGCGCGCGGGTCAGGATGCGTCCCACGGCGCGCGCGGCATCGTCCCAGCCGGGCAGCGCCGCGCCCACGCGGGCGGCCTCGGCGGCCATGTCGGCATAGGCCCGCACGTCGCTCAGCATGCTGCGCAGTGCGCCTGCGAAGGCATGCGCATCCTCGGGCGGCACCAGCCGTCCGGCGCCCGGGGGCACGGTGCCCGGCACGGCACCTGCGGTTGTCGCGGCGATGGGCAGCCCGTGAATGAGCGCCTCGTCAAAAACGATCCCGTAACCCTCGTATCGCGTGGCGAGGGCAAAAATATGCGCGCTGGCATAGAGCGCGTCGAGCTCGCTCCGCGGCACCCGCCCGGCCAGCGTGATCCGCGCGCCAAGGCCCGCCGCCTCGATCTGGCGCGCAAGGGCGGCGTCATGGCCCGGCTCCCACGGGGCGCCGACGATGACCGCGCGCCAAGGCAGATCCGCGATCTGCGCCAGCGCAGCGATCAGCACGTCATGGCCCTTGCGCGGATGCAGGATGCCAACCGACAGGATCAGGGGCGGGCCGTCCTTGGCCTTGGCGCGCGCAGGCACCCTGACCGCATCGGGGCGCCCGGGCCGGATGACTGTGACGCGCGCCGCTGGCACGGCGTAATTTGCCACCAACACCTCCTTGATATGGGGGCTGGGCACCAGGATATGCGCCGCGCGCTCAAGATTGGCGCGCTCCAGCGCGCGCAGGCGCTGGGCCTCGGGCGCGGGCAGGCCGCTTTCATGGGCGAGCGGGTGATGCACCAGCGCCACCAGCGGCGCGCGCAGAGCGTCCAGTGCGCCCGTGTCCATCGCCCCGAGGGCCAGCCCGTCGATCATCAGCGCGCTGTCTTGTGGCACGGCGGCCAGTTGCGCCGCCGCCTCGGCCATCTCGGCGCCACTTGGAAAGGGAAAGCCGCCGGGCAGGGCGATGTGTTCGGTCCGGTGGCCGATTGCGCGCAGCGCCTCCAGCAGGCGGCGGTCGTAATGATAGCCGCCCGTGGGCGATGTCAGATCGCCGGGAATGGCGAAGGCGGCTTTGCAGGCGCTCGCCGAATAAGCTGGGCTGTTCTGAGGCCGATCGGCGGGCATGGTGGTGTCCTTGGCAGGCTCGGTATGTCCGGACATGTCTTAGCGCCAGACGCAGCGGCGGCAACGGCCAGTTCTGCGTGAGGAACCTTAAAGCGGCGACGCGCGCAGCTTGGCCGCGTCGCAATCGGCGCGGGTCAGGCCCAGTGCCTCGCGGACCTGCAGCACCACGGCCATTTCGGCCTCGTTCGGCACGCCATCGGCCAGCATGACCTGCCACAGCGCCTCATGCGCCTCGATCCGCGCCTCGAAGCTGACGGTCTCGCGAATGAGCAGTGCGAATTTGCGTGTGCTGGGCGCCGCGGCCTCGATCTTTTCGCAGGTGGCGCGCATCTTGGCGGCATCGACCGGGCCAAGGCCGTTCATCCGCGCCAGAAGCGTGTCGATGCGGCTGATCTCTGCAAGCTGATAGTCGCTGTCGGATTTGGCCACGCGCACCATGAGCGCCCCCAAAGCCAGTTTGGCATCCGGCTCGGGCAGCGGATCGGAGGGATGTCCCTTGAAGAGGTCCAGGATACGCGACAGCATGAGGCGAGGTTTACCCGCTCTGCGCGTCGGAGCAAGCGATTTCCGTGGCAGCCGCGCGCGTGGGCCAAGAAGCGCCCGGCGCGGCGCCCGCCGGAAAAACGCCACAGAGCGGTCCATTCGCCGTCCGAATCGAGCACTAATTTCAAGACAGTCACGACCCAGCACCAAGACCAGCGCGCGCGAAGGATATCTCAGATGCAAATGCCGATCCGCCAGGACTGGAGCCAAGGCTGCGCTGACGCGCATCTGCGCGCAATGCGCCGTGCTCCGCGCAGCGATCTGGCGCGCCTCGCCTGCAGCTATGACTGGAGCGCGCATCCCGAGCCGGTGCTGGGCTGGGTCATGGCGCAAAGGCGGATCGAGCTGGCGGTGGCGCTGACGGTGTTTCTGCGCGGCGCGCCCGAGCGGTTCAACTACATGCCGAAACGCGATGTACCGCCTCAGCATGAGGCCGAGGCGCGCCTTTTGGACAACATCTGCTTGCGGATCAATTCGGGTTACTACCTGCCCGCTACGCCGATGGCGGCGCCGGATCTGCCGCGTCTCGAAAACTGGCTTGCCGCGCAAAAGGCCGACCGCGCCGAGGGCAGCGGGGGCCGCTGGATCCTTGACGAGGCAATCGTGGAGCGGGTGCTGATTCAGGCCGCCGCGCCCGCCGAGGCGATGGATACCCGCCTGGATACAGCAGCCCTGCGCCGGGGTCGCCTTTTCGCCCTGCTGGCGCCCCTCCTGCGGCGCCGGGCCTAAAGGGGCGTTTCGAAGCGCGCCGAAACGGTCTAGACAAAGGGTGAAGCGCCTGCGGAAGGGCGCCCCCGACCAAAATGAGCCCGAGAGTGCCCCGATGAGCACGCCTGAGACCAGTTTCCTGACACGCACCCTGTCGGATGCGCGCGCGAGCGCCAGACGTGCCTGGCATATTCTGCTGACGCGGGGGCCGAGCCAATTTCAATTCTGGCTGATCGCCCTGCTGATCGGGATTGCCGCCGGCTTTGGCGCGCTTTTCTTTCGCAAGGGAATCTCATGGCTGCAGGCGACGCTTTACGGCTCTGAGGATCCGCGCGCGATGGGCAGTTTTGCCGGCGGGATCGAGTGGTACTGGATCCTGATCATCCCTATCGTCGGTGGCCTGGCCGTCGGCCTGATCCTGTCGCGCTTTACCGATGACGGGCGCGTGCGCTCGGTTTCGGACGTGATCGCCGGGGCCGCGCTCAACGACGGGCGGGTCGAGCGGCGCGCGGGCCTTGCCTCGGCGGCGGCCTCGCTCATCACACTGGGCGCGGGCGGATCTTCGGGGCGCGAGGGCCCGGTGGTGCATCTGGCCGGCATCATCTCAAGCTGGGCGTCGGACCGCATCAACGCGAGCGGTTTGAACGGGCGCGACCTTTTGGGCTGCGCGGTCGCGGCTGCCGTCTCGGCCTCGTTCAACGCGCCCATCGCGGGCGCGCTTTTCGCGCTTGAGGTGGTGCTGCGCCATTTCGCCATTCACGCCTTCGCACCCATCGTCATTGCAAGCGTCGCGGGCACCGTGATCAACCGGCTGGAATTTGGCGGATTGACGGAATTCGTGCTGCCGACCTCTTCGGCGCTGGAATTCTACGTCGAATTGCCGGCCTTTCTGATCCTGGGCCTCGTGTGCGGCGTGGTCGCGGCGACGCTGATGCGCAGCATTTTCCTGGCCGAGGACGTGGGCGCGGCGGTCTGCCGACGCCTCCACATCCCCGGATGGCTTCGGCCCGCCATTGCGGGGGCGCTTCTGGGCGGAATTGCCATCTGGTTCCCGCATATTATCGGTGTCGGATACGAGACGACGAATGCGGCACTGATGGGCGAGCTGCTGCTGCATGAAGCGATTGTCTTTGCGATACTCAAGGTGCTGGCGGTTGCGATCACGCTGGGGGGGCGCATGGGGGGCGGGATCTTTTCACCTTCGCTGATGCTGGGCGCGCTGACGGGATTGGCCTTCGGCCTGATTGCGACGCCGATTTTCCCCGAGGTTTCGGGTGCGCTCTCGCTCTATGCGCTGGCGGGGATGGGGGCGGTCGCTGCGGCGGTGCTGGGCGCGCCGATTTCGACGACGCTGATCGTTTTTGAGCTGACCGGCGATTGGCAGACGGGCCTTGCGGTGATGGTGGCCGTCTCGACCTCAACCGCGCTGGGCACGAAACTGGTTACGCGCTCGTTCTTTCTGACTCAGCTCAAGAGGCGCGGCATCCATCTGGCGGAAGGGCCGCAAGCCTATCTGCTTTCCATGACCGCCGTCGCCGGGCTGATGCGACCAGCGGAAGATGACAGCGCCCCGTCCGAGGAAGCGGCGCGCGCGATGATCGAGCAGGGTATCCATGTCGATTTCGGCTCGACCCTCGAGACGGCGATGCCACTCTTCGAGTTGCATGAGGTGAATTACGTGCCGGTCACTGCGCAAAGCTCGGACGATGCACCGCCCCTCTACAAGGGCGTTCTTTACCATGTCGACGCGCTGAAGGCCTTCAATCTGGCGCTGGCGTCACTGTCGCGCGAAGAGCATGGGTGAGGGGCCTTGGGCAGGGGGCGTTGCCCCCCGGCATTGAATTTCCTGCCGGAAACTCGATGCCTCCCCCCAGGATATTTATCGCAAGAAGAATGGGTCAGACGCGCTCTATCGTCACCAGATCGCTGCCGTGGAAGGCGAGATAATCTTTGATCTCGCTTACGTCGTCCTTGGGGCTTTCATAGCTCCATGCGGCATTTTCGATCGTGCGACTTTTCGTGACGATGGAATAGTAGCTGGCGGTGCCCTTGTGCGGGCAGGTCGTGCTGCGGTCACTGGCATCGAGAAATGCGGTCGCGATATCCGAGCGCGGGAAGTAGATCACGGGCGGATAGCCGTTTTCGCTGAGTTCCAGTGCATTGCCGGATTCGCCGATAACGGCGCCGCCCGCACGGACGGACCATGTGCCGGCTGCAGGCTCGATCGTGATCTTGGTCATGGGCGGTATCCTCTTTCAGTGGGTTTGCGCCCAACATGACGCCTATTGTTGCGCTTTGCCAGTGCGGCAGTCAGATGCGGCTACAGCGGCGCCGTGGCGGCGGTCAGCCAGTCGGCAGCGTCGCCGGCGAGATGCGGCGCAATCTTGTCGCGGCAGGCAGCGTGATAGGCGTCGAGCCAGTCGATCTCGGGGCGGCTGAGCATATCGCGCGCGATCAGGCGCCGGTCGATGGGCACGAAGCTGAGCGTTTCGAAGGCCAGTTTGCGCGCTGCGCTGTCGGCCGGATCGCTGCCGGGCAGGGGGGTGGCGGGCTGGACGACCAGCAGGTTTTCGATGCGGATGCCGAAATGCCCCTCGCGGTAATAGCCCGGCTCGTTCGACAGGATCATGCCGGGTTCGAGCGGCGTCTCGCTGGCGCGGCTGATGCGCTGCGGGCCTTCGTGGACGCAGAGGTAAACGCCGACACCGTGGCCCGTGCCATGGGCATAGTCCTGATCGGCCAGCCAGAGGGGCATGCGCGCGATGGCGTCGATATCGCGGCCGGCCAGGCCGCGCGGGAAACGCAGGCGGCTGATGGCGATCATGCCCTGCAAGACACGGGTGAAGGCCGCGCGCTCGTCCGCGCCGGGTGTGCCGATGGGCAGGGTCCGGGTGATGTCTGTCGTGCCGTCCAAATATTGCCCGCCGCCGTCGAGGACCAGCAGATCGCCGTCCCGAAGCGTGCGGTTCGACGCCTCGGAGACGCGATAATGCGCCAGCGCGCCGTTGGGTCCGCTGCCCGCAATGGTATCGAAGCTGATATCCAGCAACTTGCGTGTGGCGCGGCGGGCCTCCTCGAGGCGCTTGACCACGTCGATCTCGGTGACGCTGCCAGGCGCTTGGGCCTCCAGCCAAGCAAGGGTCTGGCAGACCGCGGCGCCGTCGCGCAGATGGGCTGTGCGGGTGGCGGCAATCTCGGCATCGGTTTTGCAGGCTTTGGGCAGGATGCAAGGATCAGAGGCGCGCTCGGCTTTGATACCGGCCTCGTTCAGCGCATGCACAACGGCCACGGGGGCCGATGCGGCGTCGAGGCGGACCGGGGACAGCAGGATGGTCAGCGCGGCGCTGAAACTGGCCTCGTCATGAGCGCTGACACCATCAGAGGTGCAGTTTTCAGGCAGGGCATCCAGCTTGTCATGCGCCACGTAAAGCTCGACACGTGCGTCGTCATGCAGGATGGCAAAAGCGTGGGGGACAGGGTTGCGCGGAATATCGGCACCGCGAATATTCAGCAGCCACGCGATACTGTCGGGCAGGGTCAGGATGGCGGCGCGGTGTCCGGCCTTGCGCAGATCCTCGACCAAAGCGGCACGTTTCTCGGCGCTGGTCTTGCCGGCCAGGTCATCGGGATAGTCGGTGATCGCGCCATTCGGCGGCGCGGGGCGGTCTGGCCAAATATGGTCGATCAGATTTTCTGAAGGCACGCAATCAATACCCGAGCCTTCGAGGGCGCGCGCGACATCGTCCATTTCCTTGACCGTATGCAGCCATGGATCAAAGCCGACTTTACCGCCATCGGGCAGTGCGTTTCTGAGCCAGTCAGCCAGCTTGACCTCCGGCCAGTCGACAGGCTGGAATGCCGACTGGTCGGTTTGGCTGCGCACTTGGGTGCGATAGCGGCCATCGACGAAAACGCCGGCCTGATCCGCCGTGATCGCCGCAAACCCGGCCGAGCCGGTGAAGCCGGTCAGCCACGCGAGGCGTTCATCGCCCGGTGCCACGTATTCACCCTGAAAGCGGTCCGCACGAGGGACAAGCCAGCCATCGAGCTGGGCGCTCTGCATGGCGCCGCGTAGCGCGGCAAGGCGGGGCGGCCCCTGTTCGGGGCTGGATTTCTCGGTGAAGGATTGGAACATCAGGAAGCTCTTTTCATGCCCATCACGCGGGCGCGGGCGCGCGGGTCGGAGTCAAACAGTGCAGCCAATTGCTCGGTCATGGCGCCGGCCAACTGGTCGACATCGGTGATCGTGACTGCGCGGTCGTAGTAGCGCGTGACATCATGGCCGATGCCGATGGCAAGCAGCTCCACGGCACGGCGTTTCTCGACCATTGCGATCACGTCGCGCAGGTGTTTTTCGAGGTAATTCGCGGGGTTGACGGACAAAGTTGAATCGTCGACCGGCGCGCCATCGGAAATCACCATCAGGATCTTGCGCGCCTCGCGGCGGGCCATCATCCGGCGATGCGCCCATTCCAGCGCCTCGCCGTCGATATTCTCCTTGAGCAGCCCTTCCTTCATCATCAGGCCCAGATTCTGCCGGGTCCGGCGCATGGGGCTGTCGGCGGATTTGTAGATGATGTGGCGCAGATCGTTCAGGCGGCCCGGCAATTGCGGTCGGCCTTCGCCCAGCCACGCCTCGCGGCTCTGCCCGCCCTTCCAGGCGCGGGTGGTAAAGCCGAGGATCTCGACCTTGACGTTGCACCGCTCGAGCGTTCGGGCAAGGACGTCGGCGCAAATCGCCGCGATGCTGATCGGGCGGCCGCGCATCGAGCCGGAGTTATCAAGGAGCAGCGTCACCACCGTGTCGCGGAACTCGGTATCCTTTTCCACCTTGAAGCTGAGCGGCGTCGTCGGGCTGGCCACGATACGCGCCAGGCGGCCGGCATCCAGGATGCCTTCTTCGCGGTCGAACTCCCAGCTTCGGCTTTGCTGCGCCTGAAGGCGCCTTTGCAGCTTGTTGGCAAGGCGGCTGACGGCGCCCTTCAGCGGCTCCAGCTGTTGGTCCAGATAGGCGCGCAGACGCTCCAGTTCGACCGGCTCGGCCAGATCCTCGGCGTGGATCTCCTCGTCAAAAGCCGTTGAGTAGACGTGGTAATTCGGGTCTGCGTCCGAGATGGGCTGCGGCGCGGGCGGCTCCATCGGGGCGTCGCCATCGGGCATGTCGGCCTCGTCGCCCGCTTCGTCATTGGCGTTTTCGTCCATGCTGACCTGCGCCTGGGAGGCATCCTGCTGCTCGTCCTGGCTCTGCTCGGCCTCGGCGTCGGCCTCTTCGGTATCGCTGTCATCCTCGCCGCCGCTATCGGACTCGTCCTCGTCCTGATCCTGCTGGGCCTCGTCCTCCTGGTCTTCGTCCTCTGCATCGGGGTCGTCGCCCAGCTGGTCGCCATAGCCCAGATCCTCGATCACGCGGCGCGCGAATTTGGCGAACTCGGCCTGATCGGCCAGTGTGTCCTGCAGGTTTTCCAGCGTCTCGCCCGCTTGGCCCTCGATGAAGTCGCGGCGCAGCTCCATGATGTTGCGCGCCCCCTCGGGCAGATCGCGGCCCGTGGCGAGGTGGCGAATGAGGTATTCGGCGGCCTTGTGAAGCGGCGCATCGGCGGGATCGGTGATCTGGTCATAGCCCGAGCGCGCGGCCTCTGCGGCGATCTTGCTGTCAATATTGCTGGCCGTGCCCGGCATGGTGCGCGCGCCCACCGCCTCGCAGCGGGCCGTCTCCATCGCCTCATAGATGTCGCGGGCCATGGCACCCGGCGGCACGTATTTCGCATGGGTCTTGGCGCTGTGATACTTGTGGCGCAGCGCCAGCGCATCGGCGGTGCCGCGCGCATGCAGCACTTCCTCGCGGGACATCCGGCGGCTGATCTGGGGCAGGCGCATGGAATCGCCCGAGACGCCCGAGGGATCGACCGAATAGCTGACATTCAGCTCGCGGTCGCCGGACATGACCTTGGTCGCCTCGGCGAGGGCCTTCTTGAACGGATCGGCTGGGTTGTCGGATGGTTTTTTCATGAGGGTTTGCTTTCAAGGTCTGACTTGAGCTTCCGCATTTCCTTCTTTCTCACCCAGTGGGTTCTACCAAAAATGTCAGCCAGCCCGATTTGCAGTTTTTCGTTTTCTTCAAACCACGACACGTCCTGAGGAAACGCAAACTTCGTTTCCTGCCCAACGCAAACGCTCGCCGGGAGGGTAATCGGGGGATACACGTGCGATGCAGTTGTTTCACCCCAATGTTTTATTAACCCGTTTTCAAATCTCCGGGTTATCAAACTATGCCACTTCGGCGTTCTAGCTACGATGAGCTTCACGGTAGTATCCGTGGGTCCGTGGTTTACTGCTGACAGCAGTACGAAAGGATGCCGATTAGCTTCGTCATTTGCGAGAGTGACGAAACGTCCCAAGCTTAATTGCAATCGTGCTTTCGGGTAGATGAACTTTGACCAAATGTTCCAGACAAAACTTGCCAACGCTAATAGGAAGGAAAGGCAGCTAATTGCTATAGCAATTTGTGCTGTAGTCCACTCCGTCCACATCACCCCAGGCTCACGCTTGCAGCACTTTCCGGCAGTTCCTCGTCAAAGCACCGCTGGTAGAATTCGGCGACGGTCTGCCGCTCCAGCTCGTCGCACTTGTTCAGGAACGTCAGGCGGAAAGAATAGCCCACATCGCGGAAGATGGAGTTGTTCTGCGCCCAGGCGATGACAGTGCGGGGCGACATGACCGTCGACAGCTCGCCATTCATGAAGGCGGTGCGCGAGAGGTCTGCGACCGTCACCATCTGGCTGACCATCTTGCGGCCGGCGGCGGTGTTGTAGGTGGGATTCTTGGACAGGACGATCGCCACCTCGGCGTCGTGGCTGAGATAGTTAAGGGTCGCCACCAAGCTCCAGCGGTCCATCTGGCCCTGGTTGATTTGCTGGGTGCCATGGTAAAGCCCGGTGGTGTCGCCGAGGCCGACGGTGTTGGCCGTGGCAAACAGGCGGAAATAGGGGTTGGGCGTGATCACCTGGTTCTGGTCGAGCAGCGTCAGCTTGCCGTCGGCCTCGAGCACGCGCTGAATCACGAACATCACGTCGGCGCGGCCCGCGTCATATTCGTCGAACACGATGGCGGTCGGATTGCGCAGCGCCCAAGGCAGAATTCCTTCATGGAATTCAGTGACCTGCACGCCGTCCTTCAGCTTGATCGCGTCCTTGCCGATCAGATCGATCCGGCTGATATGGCTGTCGAGGTTAACGCGAACGCAAGGCCAGTTGAGGCGGCTCGCCACTTGCTCGATATGCGTGGATTTACCCGTGCCGTGATAGCCTTGGATCATGACCCGGCGGTTGTGGGCAAAGCCTGCGAGGATCGCCAGCGTCGTGTCGCGGTCGAACTTGTAGGTGCTGTCATTGTCGGGCACGCGATCTGTCCGCTCGGCAAAGCCCTTGATTTTCATGTCCGATTCAATGCCGAACACATCGCGCACGGAAATCTCTTCGGTCGGTTTCGCTTGCGCGTCGATCATGCCGTCAGCCATTCGGGTCCGTCCTTAATTCGCATCGTGAGGTTGCCTTGAGTGGTGCAACATATCGTGCAGGAGGGCAAGGGAAAGGGGCGAAAATGCTGGCTGTCCGGCGCCCTTGCCTATACCGATGCGGAGCGGGGGCACATCGCCGCCCGCCTCCAAGGAAAAGGCCCCCGACCCGTGACACGTGACGAGATCGAAGCGCTGATCGCCCGCGCCGCCATGGGCGAGCGCGCGGCTTTCGAGGGTCTTTACACGCATACCTCGGCCAAGTTGATGGCGATCTGCCTGCGTGTCCTCGGGGACCGGGCCGAGGCCGAGGAGGCGCTGCAGGAATCGTTCGTCAAGATCTGGCGCCACGCGGATCGCTACCGCGCCAACGGGCTGAGCCCGATGACTTGGCTCATCACCATCGCGCGCAACACCGCCATCGACCGCGCGCGCAAGCGGCGCGAGGCGCAGCCTGGCCTGGATCAGGCCGAAACGCTGGCCGATGCCACGCCCGGCCCCGAGGCGCAGGCCATCGCGTCAAGCGAGCGCACGGCGCTGACGGCGTGCCTGTCCGAGCTGGACGAGGCCAATGCGCAGGCGGTGCAGCGCGCCTATCTGGACGGTGAAACCTACGCCGAGCTGGCAACACGCTTTGGCGTGCCACTCAATACGATGCGCACGCGGCTGCGCCGCAGCCTGATGAAACTCAAGGAGTGTCTGACGCGATGACCGCCGCCGATCCCAAGGGCGAGCTGCCGCCGGGCGAGGATGACCGCATCCTCGCCGGAGAATATGCGCTGGGCCTCCTGAAGGCAGATGCGGCGGCGGATTTCGAGGCGCGCCTCGCGCGCGAGCCCGCGTTGCGCAGGCTCTACGCAGAATGGGCCGAGGATCTGGCGGGATTGACCGATGAGTTGGAAGAGGTCGCGCCGCCGGGCGGCATGCAGGCCAGCATCGAGGCGCAGCTTTTCGGAGCCAACCCGCGGCGTCCCTTCGCGGGTCTGCGCGGTCTTGGCTGGCTGGTGGGCGGCGCCGTCGCCGCGGCGCTGGCGCTCTATGTGACGCTCAATGCCGGGCTGCTGGGGCAGGGGCCGACCCTGCCGGGCGCGCCGGATTATACCGCGCAGGTCGCCGCCGAGGATGGCAGCCTGCGCATCTTGGCCAGCTACGACATCGAGGAGGCGGGATTGCGCGTCGAAGAGCGCAGCGGCACCGCACCCGAGGGCCGTGTGCTGGAGTTGTGGCTGATCGCCGGGCAGGACGCGCCTGTGTCGCTTGGCGTTTTGCCCGAGGGCGAAGGCGGCCTGATGCCCATCGATCCGGCCATCGCTCCGCGCCTTCCGGGCGGTGTTCTGGCCATCTCGGAGGAGCCGCGAGGCGGCTCGCCCACCGGCGCGCCGACGGGCCGCGTTCTGGCCACGGGGGCCATCACGCCGCTTTAATTCGGCACGATCCGTCGCGCCTTGGAAAAACTTTGAAACTAATCCTCCGGCGGCTGCGTGGATGTGAGGGTCAGCAGGCAAAACGCCTGCAACACCCTAGGAGGAACACATGACTTTCAAGACAATGCTGGCAAGTGCCGCAACCGCAGCGATCCTGGCCACCGGCGCCCATGCCGATAATCCCATGGTTGGCGGTGCCGAGATGTATGCCGACAAGAACATCATCGAAAACGCCGTCAACTCGGCCGACCACACCACGCTGGTCGCCGCCGTCAAGGCCGCCGGCCTGGTCGAGACCCTGTCGGGCGAGGGTCCGTTTACCGTTTTCGCACCCACCAATGCTGCCTTCGACAAGCTGGCGGATGGCACGGTCGAGACACTGCTCAAGCCCGAGAACAAGGATCAACTGACGCAGATCCTGACCTGCCACGTGGTTGGCGCCGATGCGATGGCGGGCGCGATCAAAGGCATGATCGACGACGATGGCGGCGCGCATATCGTCCCCACACTGGGCGGTTGCAAGCTGAACGCCACCTATGACGGCGACATGATCATGCTCGAGGACGAGCAGGGCCAGACGATCAACGTCACAATCGCCGATGTCGATCAGTCGAACGGCGTGATCCACGTCGTCGACACCGTGATCCTGCCCGCTGCCAAGTAAGCGGCGCGCACACGGGCGCTACACGATCAGGTGAGATGACGGGCCCGGCACTTGCTTGCCGGGCCCGTTGCTTTCAAATGACACACAAGACGCGCGGGCCTCGCCGGCGCTGTACACAGGAGGAGCTTTGACATGGAACGACGCCACTTCATCACCGCGGCCCTTGCCGCCGGATCGGCCGCAGCCTTTGCCCGGTTCGGCACCGCTGCCACTGACGAAACTTTCGAGGTTACCCGGACCGAGGCTGAGTGGCGCGCGATGCTGAGCGATCTTGAGTATAAGGTCATGCGCGAGGAAGGGACCGAGCGGGCGTTTACCTCACCGCTGGACAAGAATTACGCCGATGGCACCTATCAGTGCCGGGGCTGTGATCTGCCGCTTTACTCGTCCGAGGTCAAATATGACAGCGGCACCGGCTGGCCCAGCTTCTGGCAGGCGCTGGACGGCGGTATCGGAACCAAACCCGACCGCTCTCTTTTTGGCGTGCGTACCGAATGCCATTGCAGCCGTTGTGGCAGCCACTTGGGGCATATCTTCGACGATGGCCCGGCGCCGACCGGCAAGCGGCATTGCATCAATGGCGTCAGTCTGACCTTCGTAGCCGCCTGATCCGGCGATCCGGTGCAACCATAAGGCCGCCCCTGCGTTGTCCTCGTGACAGGCCGCAAGGGCGGCTTTTTTGCGCCCCGTGCCTATCGGTTGAACATTTTTGATAAGGAGACAGACATGCAACGCAAGGGTTCTGCACATTGGAGTGGCGATCTGAAATCTGGCAAGGGTCAGGTCAGCACTGAAAGCGGCGCGCTCAAGGATTTGCCGTATGGCTTCAACACCCGCTTTGAGGACGAGCCGGGAACAAATCCCGAGGAATTGGTCGGCGCGGCACATGCGAGCTGCTACGCAATGGCGATGTCACTTGGCTTGGGCGAGAAAAACCTGAAAGCCGACGACATCAATGCGACTGCCGCAGTGACGCTGGTTGAAAAGGACGGCGGTTTCGCCGTCACAAAGGTGCATTTGGACGTGACCGCCAAGATCCCCGGCATCAGCGAGGAGGATTTTCAGGAGGTCGCCGAGGCGACGAAGAAGAATTGCCCCATCTCGAAGCTCCTGACAGCCGAGATCACGTTGGACGCAAAACTGGCCTGATCGGCCGATTTCGTCGGTGAGATGAGAAAAGCCCTCGGATAATTTTCGGGGGCTTTTTTTACGCGCGGGCTTTAGGGCGCATCCCGGAAAAAGACCGTCAGCCGCAGGTCCGACACGTGATCGAGGCAAGTCTGGTTTGCGCTGAATGATCCGCTATTCGTGCCAGCCAGATAGAGGCCGAACTGGCGCAGGCCCAAAGAATTGCGATCCACCATATCCTGCAACGCGGCAACCGCGCGCGTGTCCAGCGAGAATGTCGCGGCGCCGGGCGTGCTCGCCTCTAATGTCAGGGGCGGATTGGCCAAGCGCCACCACGTGTTGATCCGCACCACCCGGTCATCGACGCGCAATGTGCCGACACGCGTAACGCCCGGCGGGCTGGTAAGACCGATCGGGCCATCGGGAATAAACTCGCGCCGCGGCAGCCAGAAGATGCTATCGAGCATGCCGACCCCGTTCAGGCTGGTCCGGCATCCGATGCTGCCGCCGTCGAAGTCTGGCGCGCGGGCCAGGCTGGCGGTCAGCAGCGCGCCGGTGATCTGCGGTGCGTCTGCGCCGCCCGGGCGCGGTGCGCCAAGGCCCGACAGATCGAACGCGACATAGCCATTATTGCGCCGCAGGACATCCACCCGGCAGCGATTATTCGCGCCAGTCACCCTGTGGCCGACGACGATGACGCCCGGATCCAGCCCGTCATACGTCCCGTCGCCCAGCCCGGTCGTATCGACGCCACAGAGGAAATCGGTGCCGGGATCTTGCCGGAATTGCTGGATGATCTGGTGGCTGGCCACCGGCACGGCACTGGTTGAACTGATGTCGGGAAAATCACATCCCATCAGCAGCAAAAAGAGCGGCAATGATCGCAAGAATTTCACGGATCTGGCCCTTTCGCGACGAGTGTCGGGCTTCGCGGTAAACCGAAGTCCGAAAGGAGGGATAGCGGTGCAGTGCTGAAGTTGGTGACGTTACGTCAACTAAACGCGCCTGTAAAGTCTGCACGCCGCGCGCCTGTTGGCGCCTCAAGCGACTGCCAGCAACGCCTCTCGGTCAAACACGTCACGCAATTCATGGCGCTTCAGAATGGGCCGCGCCGTTGGTCCGATCGGATCGGCGCCGTGGCGCAGGCCATTTTGCACGAGACCGGGCACCGCCCGCTCCAACCCGGCGACAGCCTCGGGTCCGAGTGCGCCAATGGCATTGGGGCCTGGATAAAAGCTTTCTGTGTGCATGCCTTCGGCGATCAATACCTGATGTTGCTCGCACAAAAGGTGGTAGTATTTTACGCGCTTGACGCCTCGCGCAATGCGCGCGCCCGCGCCCGAGATCTCGGCCAAATGCCGCGCCCGGACGAAACTGTCGCCGACCGTCACGCAATGCTGCGGGGACACCAGAACGTCTCGGGTCAGCCCATAATGACCTTGGCGCAGACGTACCGGGCGCAAATTTCCCTGTGCTTTCATGCCTTCTGCGCTCAGCATTGTGCTGCCCGCCCACTCCACGCGCTGCGGCCCGTTATCGACCGTACAGATCATGTCACCGGGCCGGATATCCTCGATTGCCACATATCCACCGGGCGTCAGCAGACGCGTGCGCCGGGTGAAGCAAATGGCGAAATTTCCCGCCTCGCGGTTGGCCGTCAGGCCGGCATATTGCGTCTGGCCGTCGGTCAGCCGACCGATGTTGATCGAACGGATTGGCTGAGCTTCAAGCGCGGCCTGATCCGCGTTGGCGCTGAATTCAGGCGCCAAGTAGACGTTGCCATTGGTATCCTGAATGATGACAGCCGAGATTTGTGCCGTCGTGCCATCCTCATAGGTGATGACCGAGTCATAGACTGCCGACGCGTCAAAGATCTGATCGGGGCCGCCGTTGATGCGGAATGTATCGCCGCCGCCGCCGGCCGCGTTGTTGTTCGTGTCGTATATCGTTGAATTGCCGCCACCAAATCCGGTTGATCCGGGCGAGAATTCGACAATGCGGCTGGAGAGGGGATTGGCAGTACTGCCCGAAGATGCGCCCTGAAGGCCGGCCGCGTTTTCCACCGTATTATTGCCCTCGAACGGGTCCAGCCGGAAGTTTCCGGTGCTTCCCAGGAAAAAGACGTTGAATGTGGTGGGCATGGGGCGGCCTCTGTTGGTCGTCTGTAGAGTTTAACTCAATTCAGCACTGCTCTGAAATTGAGCGGCCTGCATAATGAAGTCATTCCGGATCTTAAACCTTTGATTTGAAACGCTGCGATTGCCTTGCAGGTTCCCGCCGACTAACCTGCCGGTTGATCTGCCGCCCTCGTCGCGGCGCTGCTGGGGGGCAGGACATGGGACCACTGATTGTTGTAGCGCTATTGTCGGGGCTGATTTTCGGGACCGACCTTCTGGAAGACGATGACCCACCATTGGCCGAGGCCGATCCAGACGATACCGGCGAGAACGGCGGCGAAGAGCCGGAGCTTGACGATACCGGCGCCACGTTCGAGCGCACCGATGACGGTGTCACGCTCAGCATCGGCGAGGATGAGACCGGATCGCTGGCCGTTATCTATTACACCGATACCGAGGATAACGTTGCCAATTTCGTCGAGGTGGACGAGGCGCGGTTTTACCTGGTGCCCGAAGGCACTGATTGGTCCGACGCCAGTTGGGAGACCCGCGGGAACGTGCCGGGCAGCGCAGAGTTCGGCGGTCCGGCCAGCGAATACGAGCTTGATGAGTTCGAGGAGGCTTTCGATCTGCAGTTGCTTGGCGTTGTCGACCTGCTGGGAACCCCCGAAAATACGGAAGACCCCGGTAGCCGCGTTGGCGAAATAACCGCAAATCAACCTGTTGCAGGCTTTTTCCTCGAGGCGACGACCGATGGCGACGAGCTGGTCAGCTTCCTGCCCGAGGATTTCGTCGTGACCCGGAACGGCGTGCCACAGACGCCCGTGGATACGGATACCATTGGCACGGACGACATAGAATGGCTCTCTGCCGAGGTCGATGGCATCACTCTGAACGGTGCGGGCGGCGACGATATTCTGGAAACCGCGCGCGATGATGTAACGCTGCTGGGCGGCGCCGGCAACGACACTCTGGAGTCGAGCGGCGCGAATACCATCATCGACGGCGGCGCCGGTGATGACGTTGTCACGGCGCGTGGGGCCACCGTGACCGGCGGTGAAGGTGACGACCGCATCACGATAACCAGCGGCGCGGCCACGGGCGGCGCGGGCGATGATCGTCTTGTCTCCTTCGGCATGGGCACATCACTGCTGCAGGGCGGGGCAGGCGCCGACAGCCTCAGCGTGTCTGGCGCTGGATCCGAAGCGTTTGGTGGGTCCGGCAATGATTTCATCGGAACCAGCAACGGTGCAGCAGGATTCGGCGGCGCGGGGGATGACCGGATGCAGGTGGATTCGGGGACACGCGCCGACGGCGGCGCCGGAAACGATGTATTCACGGTTTGGAACCAATTCCGCGATCCCGATGGGCCTGCGACCGTCACCACCGGCGACGGCGCCGACACGATCAACGCGCTGGTGCGCAACGCCGCGCGCGGCGAGGCAGATGATATCTACCTGCGCGTCACTGATTTCGACCCCGCCGAAGACCTGTTGGAAGTCGGAAGTTTCCAGACCGGGAACCGGGTCGACGACGTCGAAATCAACGAGGCCGCCGATGGCAGCCATACCGACATACGCGTGAGTTATACCGCGTTGTCGGGCCTGCCGCCGGGAATTGCGGTGATCCGGCTGGAAGGCACGACCGGAGTCAGTGCTGCGAATATCGCCATCGTCTGAGTTTGGTCAAAGCGAGGCGCGGGACCGCCCATCGCAAAGCCCCCGGCATGCCTGCCGGAGCGTCGGCAGCGCAAGGCGTGTGCAAAGGCGGAGGCAGGGCGTCAATTCTGGGGCGGGGTATGAAGGCAGTGCCGTCGGCCTGCCGGATCGCCCCGGCAGGCAATGGTCAGACGGTCACGCTCCGGCGCAAAAGAGATATTCGCCACCGCCAGCGCTGTTGCCGGAGGCGATGACCTCGAATGGGCTGTTTGGATCGTCGCCGATGCAGGGGGAGAAGGCTGGCAGGCCGGGCGCAGCAATGCCCGTAATCTCAGATCCCCCGGCCATCAGCTTGCGATTCGCGTCGACGCGTGCGTGCTTCTTGGCGACATCGTCATCCATCACCGTAGAATGGCACGATATCAGCTCATGCGGCACGCTACGTGTCCGTTTGAAGGCCGCAGGGTCGATGTTCTCGATGATCTCTATGTCAAAACCATCCTGAAGCGCCAGATCGGACCACGCGTTGCAACAGCCGCAATCGGGGGTGGTTACGGTCATCTCAGGGCCGTCATAAGAGCTGGCTGACCGCGTGACGCTTGGCGTTCCGGCATGGATGACGCCAGAGGGCCGAGGCGGGCAAGCGTGCTGTCATCTCCACCAGAAATAGGGATGCCTTCAGTAGATCGCTCGGTCCTTGATGAGGTGTGATAGGATCGCATTTCACCCCCGGCGGGGCGGCCCGGTTGATGCGCTGCAACTGCGTCCGGCGGCCCTGCGGGGCGGTGCGTAAAAGAAAGCACCGCCAGATGCGGCGCGACACATGCGGCGCTGACGCCACCCCATGCGCGTCGTTCGCGCCACGGCAACAGGACACACCGCTGACTGGCGGCCGAGTCCGTCAGCACTGGCCGGGCATGCGCCATGCTCTGGGCATGGCCCAGTCAGGCGGCGCAGGTCACGTCGCGGATCCGAGCACACTGCATGTGCACCGCCTTGTTCCGAATGCCTGACCTCAAGCCTTTCAAACGGGTCAGCGCGTTACTTGAAGTTGCGGCTATTCTTCAGCTGGTCCCAGGCCCACATCACCTGTTGCAATTGCTCTTCCTGGCTGCGGTCGCCGCCATTCATGTCGGGGTGCAGAACTTTGATGAGGGCGCGGTAGGCTTTGCGCAGATCGGCCTTGGTGTCGCTGTCCTTGGCGTCGAGGATCTCGACGGCCTGACGCTCGGTCGGGGGCAGGCGTTTGCCACCACCGGCCTTGTCCTTGCCGGGGTTGCGCGTGGCATTCACACCCAGCACCTGATGCGGATCCTCGATGCCCAGACGGGCCCAGGCGCGCGCCTCGGGGTCGGTGAACGCCTTGGTGGTGCGCTCCCACACCTTGTCCTTGGACATCTGGGCATTCATCTCGGCCTCAGTGGTGCCATCGAAGAAATTCCACTTGAGGTTATACTCGCGCACATGCTCCTGGCAGAACCAATAGAACTCGTCCAGCACGTCTGGCGCTTTGGGGGCGCGATAAAGGCCGGGCTGCTCGCAACCCTCATGCTCACACTGGCGCTTGGACGTCTCGGAGGCGCCGGACATGCCGCGCCTGCCGCGCGGATTCTTCTTCTTGGCCGAGGATACGGACATGTCGAAGCCGAATGGATCGGATTTGCTCATTTGGCACCCCTTTGCGAGTCGAAGCCGATACTCTAGTCTAAATGCAGCCAAGTTGAAGGGGGCGATGGGCAGAAAGATGGACAGAGCAGCAGAAATCCGCGCGACATTGGAGCGCAGCTTTGATGCACAATTCCTTGAAGTCGTTGATGAAAGCGCGCAGCATAACGGACATGCGGGCGCGCCCGATGGCGGTCAATCGCATTTTCGGGTGCGGATCCGCGCCCCCGAGTTGTCGGCGATGTCCCGCATCAACCGGCACCGCGCCATTCACGGCGCAATCGGGTCCGACCTGATGGGCAAAATTCACGCGCTGGCCATCGAGGTGGATGCCTGACAGCCGCCGCTGCGCCCCGGCGCTCAGTCGGTCTTGGGGGTGTCCGGTGTGCTTGGCGCGTCAGGCGTATCGGGCACATCGGGCTTTGGCGCCGGATCGGCGCGGGAGGGCGCGACAGGGGCCAGCGACGGCTCGCGGCGCTCGGGACGGGCGGCCTCGGCCACGTCCTGCGCATTTTGGATGATATCCTCGGCAGCGGTGTCGCCTTCGGCCTTGGAGCGGCGGAACACCATCAGCGTGCGGTAGACCGTTTGTGATCCGGTCAGGCCCTGCCTCTCGTCCGAGGGGAGGATATCGGTGCGAAGGTATTCCCACCCGTCGGCGGCCTGCGCATTCAAAGTGCCCTCGACCGTCGCGGCAAAACGGCCCTCGCCAGACTTGACGCCCGGCGCCTTGGTCCCCTTGGTCGGGGCGGGGATCACCTTGTACTCAAAGCTTGTCATGGGCCTCGTCTTTCTTGCCTAAACTTTGACGCAACTCTAGCGGGGCCACGCACGGGATGAAAGCGGCTACGCCTTGGCCGGGATGCCAATCGGCAGGCCGACGCCTTCGGGGCGGGGCAGCGCATCATGCGCGGCTTGCAGTGCGGCGACCTGCTTTTTGACATCGGGCGGCATGGGCGCCACGCGCGGCCCGCTCATATCGACATGGAGTGTCAGCCCCTCGGCCGTGGCGGCCAGCCAGCCATCCTCATGGCGCAGCTCCTGCCACGAATGAAAGCGCTTTTCGTCATGCGCCAGCAGTTGCAGGCTGCATTGCACCCGGTCGCCCTCATGCAGCTCGCGCAGGTAGCGCACGCGAAAATCCGCGACGAAGGTGGTCATGCCGCGCGTGCGTGCATACTCGGCGCCAAAGCCCATCAGGTGATAGACATCATCAACGCCCTCGTCGAAGAGGACGTTGTAATAGGCCATGTTGAGATGGCCGTTGAAGTCGATCCATTCGGGGCGCACCGTCATCCAGTCCGACAGGGCCGGCGCGGGTAAGGATTTATCTGGCAGATTCGCCACTCACAGCCCCAGCTTGGCCGAGACGATCTCGTTCACGGCCTTGGGGTTGGCCTTACCGCCCGTGGCCTTCATCGTCTGGCCCACGAACCAGCCCGCCAGCTTGGGGTTCTGCTTGGCCTTTTCCACCTGCGCGGGATTGTCGGCAATGATCTGGTCGACCGCGGCCTCGATGGCGCCGGTATCGGTGACCTGTTTCATGCCGCGCTCTTCGACGATGATCGCCGGATCGCCGCCCTCGGTATAGACGATCTCGAAAAGATCCTTGGCGATCTTGCCCGAAATGGCGTCTGACGCGATCAGGTCCACGATGCCGCCCAGCTGCGCGGGGCTGACGGGGCTTTCGGTGATATCCGCGCCTTCTTTCTTGAGGCGGCCGAAGAGCTCGTTGATGACCCAGTTGGCCACCAGCTTGCCATCGCGGCCTGCGGCGGCTTCCTCGAAATAGGCGGCGTTGGCGACCTCGGCGGTCAGCACGCTCGCGTCATATTCCGACAGGCCGAAATCGAGCACGAAGCGCGCCTTCTTAGCGTCCGGCAACTCGGGCAGGGACGCCTCGATGCTGTCGACCCAAGCCTGCTCGATCTCGAGCGGCAGAAGGTCCGGGTCGGGGAAGTAGCGGTAATCATGCGCCTCTTCCTTCGAGCGCATGGAGCGCGTCTCGTTCTTGTCGGGATCATAAAGGCGCGTTTCCTGCACCACCCCGCCGCCCGCCTCGACAATGGCGATCTGGCGGCGCGCCTCGACCTCGATCGCGGCCTGGATAAAGCGCGTCGAGTTCATGTTCTTGATCTCGCAGCGGGTGCCGAGATGGCTGAAATCCTGCGTTTCCTGATATTTCTCGTACTGGCCCGGGCGGCAGATCGAAACGTTCACATCCGCACGCAGGTTGCCGTTCTGCATGTTGCCGTCGCAGGTGCCAAGATAGCGCAGGATCTGGCGCATCTTCAGCACATAGGCGGCCGCCTCTTCGGGGCCGCGAATGTCGGGGCGCGACACGATCTCCATCAGGCAGACGCCCGTGCGGTTGAGGTCCACGAAGCTCATGTTCGGGTCCATGTCATGGATCGACTTGCCCGCGTCCTGCTCCATGTGAATGCGCTCGATCCGCACGAGGCGCGCGATGCCGGGCTCCATGTCCACGAGGATCTCGCCCTCGCCGACGATGGGATGGTAAAGCTGGCTGATCTGGTAGCCCTGCGGCAGATCCGGGTAGAAATAATTTTTCCGGTCGAACGCCGATTTCAGATTGATTTGCGCCTTGAGGCCCAGCCCCGTGCGCACCGCCTGCTCGACGCAGAATTCGTTGATGACGGGCAGCATGCCGGGCATTGCCGCATCCACGAAAGAGACGTTGGAATTCGGCTCGGCGCCGAATTTGGTGGACGCGCCGGAAAAGAGCTTGGCGTTCGAGGCGACCTGCGCATGCACTTCCATGCCGATCACCAGCTCCCAGTCGTGCTGGGCGCCGGAAATGACGCGGGGTTTCGGGGTCTCGTAGGTCAGGTCCAGCATGGCGCGCATCCTTTGGCTCAGATGCCAAGGCTTCTAGGATAGCGCGCGCCGCTGGGCAAGGGGCGGCGCCTAAAGCGAGGGCAGCATGTACATCCCGGCGGGCGAGAAGGCGATGGATTGCCCGCCCGCGATGTCGTCTGCAAAAAGCGCGGCGATGGCACGCAGGGCGGTGCGGCGCCCCTCGCTGATCAGGGCGCGCCGTGGCGGCAGGGGCCCCGCGCCGGGGCGGTGCAGCGCCTGTGTCCAGATCAGCGGATGCAACTCGTGCAGGTGATCGCGCAGGATCCAGGTCAGGCACGCGGCCAGCGGCGCTTGCGCGGCGGGGGCGCCGCCCGGCGCGGCCTCGCGCATGGTGATGGCGCAGAACGCGGCCATGAGGTTTGCGGTGTGCTGATCAGGGCGCAGACGCAGGATGTCGCGCAGACCGTCGATGAAAAAGGCGGGGTCCAGCAGCATCAGCGCATTTCGGTCCAGCGCCAGCGCGTCGAGATAGGTCCATGTATAGGCGCCCGCGCCCCACTCGGCCTGCGTGCGCGCGGCCATGCGGCGCGCCTCGACCTCGATCTGGCGGTAATCACCCGGTGCGGCGGCCAAGAGGGCGGCGCCAAACGCACGCATGTGGCGCGGGCTGGCGGGATCGAGGTCAATCAGGCGCTGATACTGCGCCGCGACGCGCTGCGCGGTCGTTCTAGCCCCCTCTATGCGCAAGAGGGCACATTCGGCAGAGGCCAACATCGGCGCGGCCTCGGCGGCGCCGCAATGGGGCGCCAAGAGCGCGCTTGCCCGCGCGGCGTGATGCGCGCGCCGTTCCGCGGCGCCCTTGAGGGTGGGCGCGCCGGGAACGGCGCTCCACGCCCAGGCCATATCCGCATGCATCAGCGCCACGATAGCCTGTACCGGATAGTCGCCTGTCATTTCCTCGGCGAGCGCGTCCAGCGCCTCGACGCCGCTGAGGTCCGGCACAGTGCCGTCGTGCAGCGCGTCCTCTGCCATCGACACCACGTCACTGCGTGCGCCGAAAGCCAAAAGCATCGCCGCCGACTCGCCCCCCGGCGTGCCGGTGCGGGCGGTGTCCGCCTGGCGGATGAGGGTCGACAGCTCCTCCCACATTTCCTGACGGGCGAGTTTCAGCCCGGTATCCTGGTAGGCCGAGCGTGCCGTTTCCTCCTCGGTCACGGAAACGGATGGCAGAATGATATGGCGGCTCAGCCGGTCCAACTCGGCCTCGGCGCGGAACCGGCGCGCACCCCTGCCGCAGTGCCCGCTGCCCAAGCGGGGCAGGGCCGTGCGCAGGCGCGACAAAAGCTGGATCATAGGACTGGAGTCGGAATGCATCACGTTGGGCAGGCTTTCTTTGAAGGAGCGTTCACGGGTCAGAATCGCGTCCCATTCGGGCCAAAAAATGTCGCCTCTTAGGTGAATGGATGTTGGGCGGTTTCCCGCCGCAGCGGGATCATTGCCTGCCCTCGCATTTTCGGCGATCATAACGCATGCGACGCTTCTGCCTCAGCCTTGCCCTTGTGGCCGCAACCGCGCTTGGCGCAGCCGCCCCGGTGGCCGAGGCGTCGTCGACGCGGCCCCAGTCACGCACAATGGAAATCCCGAACGCGCGCTGGGATCACCGCCCGGGCGGTGAGGCCTGGACGCGCAGCGCCCTGACCGCGCTGGCGCAGCATGGCGCCCCCTTGGTGCGCAGCGAGCCGCGCGATGTCGCCCAGTGGTGCCCCGGTTACAAGGCGGGTGGCGAGACGCAACGGCGGGCGTTCTGGGTCGGCTTCCTGTCGGCGCTTGCCAAGCACGAAAGCACGTATCGCGCAAAGGCCGTGGGCGGCGGCGGGCAATGGTATGGCCTGTTGCAGATCCTGCCGGGCACGGCGCGCGGCTATGGCTGCCGCGCGACGTCGGGCGGGGAGTTGATCGATGGGGGCGACAACCTCAGCTGCGCGATCCGCATCATGGCCCGCACCGTGCCGCGCGACAACGCCATCGCGGTGCATGACGGGCGTTGGCGCGGCGTGGCCGCCGATTGGGGGCCGATGCGCAGCGATGCCAAACGTCTCGACATGGCCAGCTGGCTGCGCGGGCAGGAATACTGCACGCTCAAACGCTCGCCCCGCCCGGTGCTGCGCCCCGCCGCGTTCAAGACCCGGCGCAGCGGCAAGGCCACGCGCTAAGGCTCAGCTGGCCAGGATGCGCCCGACCATCTCGGCGGTGTCCCGGCTAAGGCCCTCTTGTCCGGCGATGCGCCTCAGCTGCGCCTCGATCAGCTTTTGGCGATCTGCATCATAGCGCCGCCACGTCTCGAAGGCCGAGCACATGCGCGCCGTCGTTTGTGGATTGAGCGGATCGAGCTTGATCAGCCAATCGGCCAGCAATGCGTAGCCCTTGCCCGAGGCATGGTGGAAACCGGCCGGCGATCCGGCCAGCGCCCCCAGCGTGGCGCGGAAGCGGTTGGGGTTTTTCATCGTGAAATCAGGATGCTGCGTCAGGCGTTCGGCCACCTCCGCCGCATCCTCGGGCGCGGCATAGCCGACTTGCAGGCTGAACCATTTATCGATCACCAGCCGGTCGTCCTGCCATTGATCATAGAATCTGCCCAGCGCCAGATCGCCCTTGCCGGCCTGCAGAAGGCATGCAAGCGCCGCAAGCTGCTGGGTCATGTTCCCCGCCGCGTCGTATTGCGCCTGCGCCGCTGCACCGCCATCGCGGCGTGTGATCATCGCCAGAGCCGCATTGGCCAGCGCCCGTGCGCCAGATTGCGCGGCGTCGGGCGCGTAGGGCGCCGTCACTTGATGCGCGTCATAGAGGCCGCGTGCGGTATCCTCCATGGCCTCGGCGCGCGCGTCCTTGAGCGCTTCCAGCGCGTCCCAGATCGCCTGCGGGTCGGGCGTGCCGCCCGCATCATGGATGGCTTGCGCCAGATCGTCCTGACTGGGCAGGCCCAAGGCCAGCGCGCGGAACGCGGGGTCGAGGCTCTCGTCGCGCGCCATGGTCGCACTGGCTTCCAGATAGGCCGCATCGGGTGCGGCGTCCGACCGGATCATCGCCAATAGTCCCTCGCGCGCCAGCGCACGGCCCGCCTCCCATTTGTTGAACGGATCGGTGTCATGCGCCAGAAGAAAGGCGCGCTCGGCATTTGTCGTCTCGCGCTGCAGGATCACGGGCGCGGAAAAGTCCCGCAGGATCGACGGAACGGGCTGCGCGGCAAGCCCGGTGAACTCAAAGCTCTGCTCGGCCTCGGTCATCTCGAGAACGCGGGTCTCGGCCACCTCCTTGCCGTCCTGACCCAACAGGCCGACCTTGATCGGGATGACGCGGGGTGGCTTCTCGCTCTGGCCGGGTGTGGGCGGCGTTTCCTGTCGAAAGTGGAGTGTATAGATGCCGTCCTTGTAGCTGTCTGTCACCGAAAGGCGCGGTGTGCCCGCATCCTCGTACCAGCGTTTGAATTGGGCCAGATCGCGGCCCGTCACATCCTCGAACACGCGCAGCCAATCCTCGATCGTGCAGGCCTGCCCGTCATGCCGGTCGAAATAGAGCGCCAATGCCTTCGACCACGCCTCGTCGCCGACTAGCGTTTTCAGCATGCCGATCAGCTCTGCGCCCTTCTCATAGACGGTCGCGGTGTAGAAATTGTTGATCTCGACAAAGGAGGAGGGGCGCACCGGATGCGCCAAAGGGCCGTTATCCTCGCGGAACTGGCGCGCGCGCAGGGTGATGACATCCTCGATCCGCTTGACCGGCGCGCTGCGCAGATCGGACGTGAACTGCGCGTCTCGAAAGACCGTCAGCCCTTCCTTGAGGCACAGCTGAAACCAGTCGCGGCAGGTGATGCGGTTGCCGGTCCAGTTGTGGAAATACTCATGCGCGATGATCGCCTCGATGCGCTCGAAATTGGCGTCGGTGCTGGTCTCGGGGCTGGCGAGCACGCAGGAGGAGTTGAAGATGTTCAGCCCCTTGTTCTCCATCGCGCCCATGTTGAAATCATCGACGGCGACGATATTGAACAGGTCGAGATCGTATTCGCGCCGGTATTTTTCCTCGTCCCAGCGCATCGACGCCTTCAGCGCCTCCATCCCGAAGGCGCATTTGCCCTCGTCGCCGGGACGCACCCAGATGTTCAGATCGACGTCGCGGCCCGACATCGTGGTGAACGTCCCGGGATGCGCCACCAGCCGTCCGGCCACCAGCGCAAAGAGATAGGCAGGTTTCGGCCACGGATCATGCCATTCTGCAAAGCCGTCGCCCATCTTGCCCGGATTGCCGTTGGACAGCATCACCGGCTCGCCGCCCTCGATGCGCACGTCGAAGACAGCCATCACGTCGGGGCGATCGGGGTAGTAGGTGATCTTGCGAAAGCCCTCGGCCTCGCACTGCGTGCAATACATGCCGCTCGACATATAGAGCCCTTCCAGCGCGGTATTGGCCGATGGATTGATCTCGACCTCGGCCTCCCAGGTGAAGGGGCCATCGGGCACATCGCAGGTGAGGCCGGTCTCGGTCACATGCGGGGTGACTTCCGTGCCGTCGATCTTGGCGCGGATCAGCGTCATCTTCTCGCCGTCCAGTTTGAACTCGCGGCTCTTGGCGTCGGGATTGGGCGCAAAGCCGATCCGGCTCAGCACCCGCGTGCGCGTCGGATCGAGGCGAAAGGTCAGATGCACCCCCGTCACCAGCCAATTTGGTGGCGTGTAATCGGCAAGATGAATGGTTTGGGGGGCGGTGGCCTGCATGATCTGTCCTTATTGTGTCGGAACCGGTGGCTCGGCTAAGAGTTAGTGGGATAACAAATGGCCTTCAATGGCCGAATGGGGCCTGCGCGCCGCCCAATGAATCAACGAGAGGATCCATGATGTCAGCACCCGACACCAACACGGAAAAGACCAAACCCGCACACAAGACGCCGATCGCCGGAATGATCGCGGTCGTAGTTTTTGCGTTGGCCCTCCTTATCGGACTGGTCACGTGGCTTAGCTACGCGGGCAACGATCCCGAAGATGAGGCAAGCGTCGAGGATGGGATCAGCACCGAAGTCACCGACGATGCAACCACCGAATAGGCCGCATTTCCCCGATGCTGTGGCACTGAAAGGCCCGCCGGACGCTGTCCGAGCGGGCCATGTTTTCTGAGAGGCCGGATGAAGCACCGCAAGAAAGGCGATCTGCCGACCAAGACTTGCGCGACCTGCGGTCTGCCCTTCACATGGCGCAAGAAGTGGGAGCGTGTCTGGGACGATGTGCGCTATTGCAGCGACAAGTGCCGCCGTGGTCGCGGGGGGCAAGGCGGCGCGCAAGGCCGCGGCGCATCGCCGAAATGACCTGAGACGCTACGTCAGATTTTTGACCTCTGGATGCGCCGGGGCGCATGGCTAATCTTCATCGCCCTTGAAGTTTTATCCATCCGCCCCGAAACTAAGTCCAACGCATAGAAAAACAGGAAGCTTCATGACCCGTCCCGTCATCGGCATCATCGGCAATCAGCATGTGATCGACGATCGCTATCCGCTTCATGGGGTCGGGCGGATGAACCTTGAGGCGGTCAGCACCGTCGCGGGTGGTTTGCCCTACATGATCCCCGCCGATCCCGCGCTGGTCAGCGTGGAGGAATTGATGCGGGTCTGCCACGGCTTTGTTTTGACCGGCGGCCGCGCGAATGTGCATCCGGATCATTACGGCGAGCCTGCGACCGAGGCGCATGGTGCCTTCGACCCCGCACGCGACGCGATCACCCTGCCGCTCGTGCGCGCTTGCGTCGAGGCGGGGCTGCCGATTTTCGGCCTCTGCCGCGGCTTTCAGGAGATGAACGTGGCCATGGGCGGCACGCTTTACCCGGAGATCCGCGATCTGCCTGGGCGCGACAATCACCGCATGCCACCCGATGGCACGCTGGAAGAGCAATTCGCGCTGCGCCATGTGGTCAGCTTTGCCGATGGCGGCGTTTTCCACCGGCTGATGGGCGCACGCGAGGTGATGACCAACACGCTTCATGGGCAGGGGATCAAGACCCCGGGCGCGCGCGTCGTCATTGAGGGCCACGCGCCCGACGGCACCGCCGAGGCCATCCATCTGCAGGGCGCAGAGGGTTTTGCGCTGGGCGTGCAGTGGCATCCCGAGTGGAACGCGGCTGATGATCCGGTCTCGCGCCCCTTGTTCGCGGCTTTCGGCGCGGCGGCGCGTCACTGGGCGCTTGAGCGTCGCCCGCTGGCGGCGGTCGACGCGCATGAGGCTGCCCACTCCGAGGCGCGCGAACGCAGGGCAGCTTTGAAATCGGCCTGAGCGTGGCATCATCCGGTGCGTCACGCGGGCGGACGGCCCGAAATCATATGTGAGGCATGAGTATTTTTACCAAGATGAAACCGGGGATCGAGCGCTATGTGATGGCGGGTCTTGTGGTCCTGAGGCGTTCGTGACTGAGCCGCCGAAAGAGGGGCCGCAAGCCGGCGCCGTGATGCGCAGCCTCTGGGTCTCTGCGGGGTGCGTCGCATTGGCGCTTGGGGCCTTTGGGGTGGTTTTGCCGCTGCTGCCGACGACGCCGCTGGTTCTTTTGGCGGCGTTTTGCTTTGCGCGCGGATCGCCGCGGTTGCGTGCCCGGCTGACGCGGAGCCGGGTGTTCGGCCCAATCATCGCAGACTGGGAGGCGCACGGCGCTATTGCCCCGCGCTATAAGGCGATGGCGTGCGGCGCCATGGCTTTGGTTTTGCTGGGGTCACTTTTTGCGGGGCTGGATTGGAAATTGATAGCGGTGCAGATCCTGTGCATGGGAGGCGCTGCCGCCTACGTCCTGTCGCGCCCGTCCTGGCCTGGGCGGTAGGCGCGGCGGCGCGCTTGACAGGCTGACCGATGCCGCCAACACTGTCCCCACTGCAGAGAGCCGGGGGGACAGGGAGCATGGCGATATCATCGGGCGCGGCCCTGAGCGACGCGCAGGTCGCCGAGTATCACGAACGCGGCTGGGTCATTCCCGATTGGGAACTGCCTGCCGAACTTATCGCCGAGATGCGCGCGGAATATGCGGCTTTGCTTAAGCGCAATCCCGACATTGCCTCCGATATCATCCTCGCGCCGCACCAGGAGGAGGGCGGCTCAATGGGGGTGAAGGGCAGCCGGAAATGGCTGGACTTCGCCACGCACCCGAGGCTGATGGAGGCGGCGCGGCAGCTGATCGGCGACGATATCATTCTCTGGGGCACGACGCTCTTCGGCAAGCCGCCGAAAAACGGCAAGGAGACGCCGTGGCATCAGGATGGCGGCTATTATCCGATCAAGCCGCTCGAAACGCTGACCATGTGGATCCCGCTCGATGACGTGACGCCCGAGAATGGCCCGATGACCTTTATCCCCGGCTCGCACAAGGCGCATGAGCTCTACAGCCATTCGTGGCAGGAGGGGGATAACAAGACGATCAACCTCGTCTGCGATGCCGAGCATTTCGACGAGGCCGAGGCCGAGCCGCTGATCCTGAAGGCGGGGCAGGTGAGCTTTCACGATGTCTACATGATCCACGGGTCCAAGGCGAACCATACGGAGCACCGCCGCGCCGCCTTCATCGTGCGGCTGATGCCGGCGACATCCTTCTATGACCATGCCTGGGGCGCCGAGATCGGCAAGAAGCACCCTTCGCAAGGCTACGGCACGCGGCCTTTGCATCTGGTCAGCGGTCAGGACCGGGCGGGCAACAATTTCGAGATCGGGCACGGTGCCGCGGCGCGCGCATAGCGTCCTAGCCGCGCAAGCGGGCGAGGATGGCGTCGCAGGCGCCTTCCCATGCTTCGGGCACGGCCTTGTCCTCAAGTTGGTCTATTCCCTGGCGGGTGATGCCGCCGGGGGTGCACAGGCTGTCGAGGATCTCGTCCATCGGCGCATCTTCTTCGGCGATCATGCGGCCCGCGGCGGTGAAGCTACGTGCGACCAGCTGGCGCGCATCGTCGGCGTCGATGCCGTGAGCGGCAGTCCAATTTGCGCCGGTGCGGATCAGCGCCTGCGCCCAGCCATACATCGCCGCCGAGACCGTAGCCGCCTCGAACTCGTCCTCGCTGCGCAGCGCGATGGTGGTGCCGATCGCATCCAGCAGCGCGCGCGCTTCGGGCAGATCAGGATAGGCGAGGGTTGGACTGGCGCCCAGCTTGGACGCGGTGATGGGCATGATGCGCATCACCTGCGCGGGGCCGGCCTCGAGCGCGGCGATGGGAACGCCGGCGCAGGCGCTGAGCAAAACCTGCCCGCTGCGCCAGGGCAGGCCGCGCACCGCACCGGGCGCATCGTCCGGCCGCACGGCCAGCAGGACAAGATCGCATTCTGCCACGATCTGCGCGTTATCCTGCGCCAGCGCAAAATCGCGCGTTTGCGCCAGATGACGTCCCTGTCCGCGCGGCGACAGCATGATGGACCGCGGAGCATGCCCCGCCCGCAGCAGACCGTGCAGCATGGCAACCGCCAGATGGCCGACGCCGATTACACCGAGTTTCATGTCGCTTCGCCCCAGCAAGGTTTTACAAGCGGTCATACTGCGCATCACGTCTGCGATGGCAAGGCCCGGGCGCCAGGCATGTGCAGCGGAGCTTGCGCCCGGTCCCAAAGGAAACCTCCATGCCAGTAGACGATCCGTCTCTAGCGGGCTGTGTCCTGACCGATCCTGCGCTGGCTTCGGGCAGCGATCTGTTGGCGGAAGTGCGGGCCATGGCGCGGGATTGGCGCCTTGGGCGCTCCGCTTTCATGGCGGCTGAGGGCGTCACGTCGGAGGCGGACTACAAACGCCGCGCGATGGCGGAGGGCCGCATGATGCAGCACGCCCATATCGGCTTTCGCAGCATTGATCGTACGGTCGAGGCGATGGGCGCATTACATGGGCGTGCCGGGGACCGGGGTGTGCGCATCGACCGCTTTGGCGTGACGCTGGATTGGACGATGGGCTATCCGCAGGCCCACCGCTCGGACCGCGCCCGCGGCACTGGGATCGTGCTGCGTGGTCCCGAGGATTTTGCCCGCATCACGGGGGCCAGCCCCGCCGCCGCACATTTCGGGGATTTCATGCTGGGCTTGCCCGGCGCGCTGGACAACACATGCGCGGCGATTGCGGCGGGCGCGACGGCGATCGGCAATCTGGGGCAGTATTTCACCTTTCGCCTGCCGTACTGGGATGACGACGTGGCCACCACCGAAGCGACGCTGCGGGCGCTGGGCTTGATCGCGGCCCAGGAGGCCGAGATCTTGGTGCATTCCAACCTTGATGACGGGTTTGCAGGGCTTTTTCTGGACATGACCTCGGCCTTCGGAATGGCTCTGATCGAAAAGTATATCGTTCAGGATCTGGTGGGCGCGCCTTTGTCCTTCTGTTTCGGTCATCACTTTTCGGCGCCGTTGACGCGGGCCGCTTTTCAGGCGGCGCTGGCGCGCGAGACCGATACGCCGGGCACGATGATCTTTGGAAACACGGTCGCCTACCAAGGTGGAAATGCGCAGAATTATGCCAGCCTTGCCAACTACTTGCTAGTCGATCTTTGCGCATTGCGTGAACATCATTCGGGCCATGCGATCAACCCTGTGCCGGTGACCGAGAATATCCGCATTCCCGACGTGGACGAGATCCTGGATGCGCAAGTCTTTGCCGCGCGGCTGGCCGATCACGCGGCGGGCCATGCGCAGGTGCGGGATCACGCGCTGATCGGCGCCATGGCCGACCGGTTGATTGCGGGCGGGCGGGTTTTTGCGGAAAACGCGCTCAAGGGCTTGGCGGAGCGGGGCGTTGATACTGCCGACCCCGCCGCGCTGATGCTGGCGATCCGGCGGTTGGGCGCCCGGCGAATGGAGGCAATGTTCGGCGCGGGGCCGCTCGATGGTGCCAGCCGCGCACCGCTGGTGGCGGCCGACTGGGCCGAGGAGCTGGACGAAAAGGCCGAGGCCTGGGTGCGGCGGCAGGACAGCGCGGCACTGGCGCAGCGACGCGTGGCACTGGGCACCACGGACGTGCACGAGCATGGCGCGTATCTTGTGCGGCGCGCGCTGATCGGGCTGGGCGCCGAGGTGATCGAAGCGGGGGTGGCTGTGGATGCCGAGGTGATGGTCGCCTGCGCGGTCAAGGCGGGGGCGGATGCGATCGCTGTCAGCACCTATAACGGGATCGGACTGGACTATGCACGGCGTCTGACCGCGGAATTGCGCGCGCGCGGCGCGGATATTCCGGTGCTGATGGGCGGCAAGCTGAACGAGATACCCTTGGACAGCAACTCAAGCCTGCCCGTCGACGTCACGACGCAGATCCGCGATGCGGGCGCGTATCCCTGTGCGGATCTTGACGATATGCTGGCCGCGCTGAAACCTTAGACGTGCTGGCCGCCATTCACGTCGATCGAAGCGCCGTTCACATAAGAGGATTGTCCCGAGCAGAGGAACAGCACAACGCGCGCCACCTCTTCGGACTGGCCGAGGCGGCGCAGCGGGATCGTGCGGGTGATCTCCTCGGTGCCGGGGGACAGGATCTCCGTCTCGATCTCGCCTGGGGTGACCATGTTGGTGCGGATGCCGCGCGGCCCGAACTCCGCCGCCGCCTCGCGCGTCAGCGCCGCCAGCGCCGCCTTGGAGCAGGCATAGGCCGCGCCCGCAAAGGGATGCACCCGGCTGCCCACGATCGAGCCCACATTGACCACGCAGCCCTTGGCCATCTCCAGCTCGGGCATGAGATCGCGCATCAGTGCGGCGGGACCGAAAAGATTGACGTTCATCACGTGGTGCCATGTCGCGTCATCCGTGCCGGCGATGCCCATGCGTGCGCCATTGTCGCCCTTGGGCGAAATCCCGGCATTGTTGACGATCGCGCCAAGGCCCTCGGGGCCCAGAGTATCGCGCACGCGCGCCACCAGATCCGCGCGCGCCTCTGCATCCGACAGATCGCCCTGGAAATGGTCGGTCGCGCCCGCATGCCAAGGGCATCGGTCATCAAACGCGGTGCGCGATACGCTGAGAACGCGCCATCCCGCTGCCTGGAAAGACTTGACGGTGGCGTGGCCGATTCCGCGGCTGGCGCCGGTCAGCAGCAGGGTTTTCGGGCTGGTGTTCGGGCTCATTGGGATCCTCCGGATCGGCATGGCGCAACTGGCGCCCGCCTGTCGGAGTAGTAGGGGGTGCGCGGCCCGTGTCAACGCCCAGAGGCACGGCGCTGGCGATCACACACGCCCCGCGGCTGCGATTCCCCCCCGCGATATTGAACCGGGGCAGATGCAGGCGCCGCGCGCCGCGCAATCCTACCGCCCGGCGCCTGTCTTATCGCGCGCGGCGCGTCAGATCGCCTCCCATGTCAGCCCTTTGGCATAGCGCGCTGCGGGGCGCCCGGATCCGTCCAGCGCGATCAGATGCAGCCAGCGATTGTCACAAAGCGCGCGCACGCCCGCGTGGCGCTGCAGGATATCGATGATCGCCTCTTGCGGCGCCTCGATGCAGACGGTCAGGCGCAAGGGATCATGCGCCAGCGCGGTTCCGTCATGCACCGATTGCCACGGAAGGCCCGCGCGCAGCGCGCCGCCGTTCCCCTCGACCACGCCGAGCCCGCCGGTCACGTTATGCAGCAGCTTGTTGCCTGCGCCAAAGACATGCGGCGCAGTGACAGAGCCGTAATATTGCAGGCTGATCCAGCTGGCCACCACGACAGGCGCGGTCAGGATCAGCTCGAGCACGCCAAAGCCGTCGTCCGCCTGCCAGTCGTAATCGTGGAGGAACGCGCGGCCGGCCAGATCCTTGCCCCGCGTGCGGGCGCGCGGCGCGGCGATAAAGGCACTGCATCCGGCCAGCGCCCATTCGGGGCGCGTCTCGGACCAGTCGCGCGACCGCGCGGCGACCGCACCGCCGGATTCGGCGCGCGGCAGGCGCAGGGCCCGTTCGGTCCGCGCCAGCGTGCCGGCGGTCTTCAGCGCGTCCTCGGCGCGGCGCAGGGCACTTGCGGGCAGGGGCGTGCCATCGGCGAATATGGTCACGTCATCCGTGGTGGTGTCGTGCAGCGCGCCGGCAAAGACGGTGTCCTCGGGCACGTCGATGCCCCGCTCGCTCAGGCCCGCGCGCACGGCGTCTTGATTGAGCAGCCCGGCCAGCAATCGCGCGTTCACCTCGCCCGAATAGCCGCCGCAGGCACCGCATTGCAGTGCGCTGACATGGGGGTTGTTCACCACGCTCGCGCCGTGCCCGGCGATCAGGACGAGCGGTGCGAAATTGCGGGTGAGGGACATGGCGCGCAGGATCTTCTCGGCGGCGTCGATCTGGTTCTTGGGGGCCAGCTCGGTCGTCAGACGGGGTGTCTGCGCATCCGGGCCCTGAGCATGGGGCCGCCCCAGCGCGTCGCGCATCAGTTTGCCGACATAGACTGGCCCCGTCGCCTCGACGAAGGCGAAGGACGACACGGCGGCCAGCTTGAAGCGGCCCCAGGCCCGCGCGGCCCGCGCGGAGAGGCGTGCGGCAAGGTCGGCCTCGGCCTCTTTGGGTCCGGTCGCGCTGCTGGTCAGACCATGGGTCAGCAGGACGGGCAGACGGGCCTCCTCGACATCCGACGCGAATGCGCGATGCGAGGTCGTCAGCCCGAAAAAGCCCGCGAAGCCGAGCGTCTGGATGGACGGGTCGACGCCCTCCAGCGCGCGGCGAAACACCTCCGAGCGCACGTCGATGCAAAATGCGGCCTGCAGGCTGGGGCGCGTGTCGTGTGGCTGCTCACTTTCCTTGGCAAGGCGCTGGGCCAAGGCGCGCTGCTCTGCGCGCTCGGCAGCCTCTTGCAGCACGCCTAGGGTGATCTCGGCTTCGCCCGGCGCTACCGGAGCCGCGTGCGCCGCACGGATCTCGGCCCAGTCCTCTGCTATGTCGTCTGCGTAACGGATCAGCAGGGCCTGCTCCCACAGGATGCGGATGGTCAGCATGTCAGTGGTGATGGGCGTGGTCTCGCCCGCCAGTTCCGCCTGCCAGAGCCGCTGGCGCGCCAGTTGCGACCAGCCGCCGAGGCCCAGCAGAAGCTGGTGGAAATAGGTCTGCGCCGCATCCGCGCCAAGGCCCAGCACGTCGCAGGCATAGGACAGCGCACCGCGGGCGCCCTCGGGGGCGCGGGCGATGTCCCCGGCAAACCCCGTCAGGCCCGCGATTTCTGGCGTCAGGTCGCGGCTGGCGAAGATCTGCCAGCTGGCATAGGCGCCGCGCCCGGCCGTGACCTGCCACAGCGCCTGGCCCTGGTCGAAATACCCGGCCGCCCAGGCGCCGATGCGCTCTTCGATGAGGGCAGGCCAGTCGGTGCCGGACGCTTTGGCGGCCAGCTCGGCAACGGTGGGCAGGGCGCGCGGGGCGGGGGCGGGCGTCTGCGCCGCTTCTTTCAGCGCGGCAATCGTGGTGGGCGCGCCCTTGGGCGCGATGGCGAGCGCGGCAGTCAGGTCCGCGTCGGTGATGGTGCCGTCCGCGATCTTGGCCGCGTACCACTCGGGCGCCATGGTGGAGCGGGTGCCGGCGACGCGGGCCAAAAGGGCCGAAACCTCGCCCAGTGGCATCTCGGACTGGCCCAGATAGGGATTGACCGCGACTGAGGAAGAGAGCGGCCAGAGCGGCGGGATCGCGCGGGCGGCGCCCTCGGAGACGGCGATCAGCTCCAGATGCGGGCCGGAGTAACCGGCATAGGTATCGGCCTTCATGTCTTTTCTCCTTTGCCGGTGGTGGCGGCCCTTGGGCCATGCCAGGCCCAGCCGCGCAGCAGCCGGTCCTCGACCGCGTTGATGTAAAGCCCGTTCGACAGGTGGATGCGCAGGCCCTGCGCCGCCGGGTGGTGCGACCAGAGCGGCAGCGTCGCCTGCGCCAGCGCCACGAGGCCGAAGCTGAGCAGCGCCAGAAGGATCAGCGCCCATTCCAGATCACCCGGCGGCGGCGTCAGGGGCAGCGTGCCCGAGGTCGCCCAATCGGCCAGCCGCTGCAGCACGACATAGCTGATCGCGGCGACACCCGACAAAAGCGCGGTGCGCTGCGTCAGCGCGCGGGGGGCTGCATCGGCAAGGCCCTGCGCCAGAAGATAGGCGACGCCGAAGATCAGGATCGCCCCCAGCGCCACCGCCTGCGGTGATTTCGCGCCGAAGCCAAGAATGAGGCCGGTGGCGATATAGACGCCCGCATAGATCGCGATGGCGAGTGCAAAGGCGCGGGCGACGTTCATCAGGCTCGGCACCGCCACCGGGCCGGGCCGCCGGATCGACGCGACCAGCGTGACGGCCCCGCCCGAGGACAGAAACGCATGCGCCTTGTAGAGCGAATGGGCCACGATATGCAGGAGCGCCAGCGGGAAAAGTGCGAGGCCGCATTGCAGGATCATGAAGCCCATCTGCGCCACGGTGGACCACGCCAGCGACGCCTTGACCGTCGGCTGTGTCAGCATCACCAGCCCGCCGAAAAGCGCGGTAAAGCCCCCGATCAGCACCAGTCCGGCCAATGTCAGCGGCGAGAGCAGCATCACATCGGCGAAGCGGATCAGAAGGAAGCCGCCCGCATTGACGACGCCCGCATGGAGAAGGGCCGAGACGGGGGTGGGCGCCTCCATCACTTCGGTCAGCCAGCCATGGGTGGGAAATTGCGCGGATTTCAGGATCGCTGCCAGTGCGAGGAAGGCGGCGGCCAGCACGGCGGGCGTGCCGCCCTGGCCGAGGCGGGCAGCCTCCAGAATGGCCGAGATCTGCGGCGTGCCATAGGCGGCGATCAGCAGGATCGCGGCGGCCAGAAGGGCCGCGTCGCCGCAGCGCGCGGTGATGAATTTCTTGCGCGCGGCGCGCTGGGCGGCCACCCGCTCGGGGTAGAAAAGCAGCAGCTTGTGCAGGCAGAGGCTGGTCGCGATCCAGGCGCCGACGAACTGGACCAGATTGCCCGATTGCACCAGCAAGAGGACGGCGGCCAGCGTGCCCAGGAGCCAGATGGTGAAATGCGTCTGCCGCGTCTCGCCATCGAGATAGGTGCGCGAATAGCGCACCACGATCCAGCCGATGAACCCGACCAGCAGCAGCATCGCCCCGCTGACGGCATCGAGCCGCGCCGAAAGGCCCGCGCCCGCAATCCCGATCAGCAGGCTGTCACCGCTGCCCACCGCGATGAGGCCAATCAGCGCGGCCAGCGCGGCCCCGGCGGCGGCGATCGACGCGTACTCCGCCAGATGTGCGGCGCGCTGAGGAGCCAGATCGCGGCGTCGATGCAGATAGATCGAGGCAGCGATCAGGATGGCTGGGGCCAGAAGGGGCAGCGTATGTATCATGGTCAGGCGCTCCGGGTGATGTCAGGTCCGGGCGGTGATAGCGGCAGGGCGCTTGGGATAAAAATTCATTGATCGCATCAATTCGTTCTCTTAATGCGAATGATATGGCTGATATCAACTACAATCATCTGCGCTACTTCTGGCAGGTCGCCCATGACGGGAACCTCACGCGCACGGCACAGCGCCTGAATCTGTCGCAATCGGCGGTTTCCGTGCAGATCCGCAAGCTGGAGGATCGTCTGGGCCATGCCCTGTTCGAGCGGCGGGGTCGGCAGCTACATCTGACCGAGGCGGGGCGCATCACGCTGGATCATGCCGATACGATTTTCGGCGCGGGGCAGGATCTGGTGGCGACGCTGGCGCGCACGGGCACGCCCCGTCAGGTGCTGCGCGTCGGCGCGCTGGCCACCCTGTCGCGCAATTTCCAGATCGAGTTTCTGCGGCCCTTGCTGGGCCAGCCCGATATCGAGCTGGTGCTGCGTTCGGGCACCCTGGCCGAGCTGCTTCAGGGGTTGGAGACCCTCAGCCTCGACGTTGTGCTGACCAGCCGCGTGCCCGCGCCCGACGCGATGAGCCGCTTTGTCGCGCATACCCTGTCGGAACAGCCGGTCAGCGTTGTCGGCACGCCTGCGCGGGTCGGGGGTGCGGGCGATCTGCGCGCGCTCCTGGCGGCGCATCCGGTCATCGTGCCCACCAGTGAAAGCCCGCTGCGCGCAGGGTTCGACATGCTCTGCGCGCGGCTGGAGGTGGAGCCGGTGCTGGCCGCCGAGGTGGATGACATGGCGATGATGCGCCTTCTGGCGCGCGAGGATATCGGCCTTGCGGTGCTGCCGCCCATCGTGGTCAAGAACGAGCTGGCCTCGGGCCTTTTGCGCGAGGCGGCGCATGACATTGGTCTGTCGGAGAATTTTCACGCGGTGACGGTGCGCCGCCAGTTTCCCAATCCTCTGCTTGCACCCTTGCTGGCGCGCCGGCAGGAGGGCTGAGGCACGCTATCTGGGCGGCGCCTCGGCCAGAAGGTTCGCGCCCTCCTCGGGCGCGGGGGCGGCGTCGGCCTGCCGCTGCAGATCCTGCGCCTCGGAGGCCAGATCGCCCTCCCCGGCGGTCGCGTCGGCGGCATCCTCTTCGGGCAGCAGCGGCGCGGGATGGGCCGAGATGCGCATGTCGCCGGCCGCATCCGCGCCCTCGTGGCGTACGGTGACACCGTCGGGAAAGATGATCTCACGCGAGGAATCGGGCATGGAAATGCCCGCGTTCTGCAGCCCCAGCTTGACCTGCCGCATCAGGGCCGAGCGGACCTTGAAAACCGAATAGGCGTGCCCGTCGAACCAGTATTGCACCTTGATATCGACGGTCGAGGCGCCCAGCTCGTCCACCAGCGCGCTGGGCTCGGGATCGTTCAGCACAGCGGGATGGGCGCGCAGGGCGGCCACGATGATCTCCTGCGCCTCGAGCACGGAATCGTCGTATCCGATGCCCACGGTGAATTCCGAGCGGCGGTTGGGATTGGTCGAGAAATTCTCGATGATGCTCTTGTAGACGAGCGCGTTGGGGATCTGCACGTGATTGCCCTCAAGCGTCAGCAGAACGGTCGTGCGCATGTTCAGGTTCTGCACGATGCCCTGATAGTCGGCCACGCGGATCCAGTCGCCCGCGCGGAACGGGTTGCGCATGCTGAGCAGGATACTGGCCAGCGAGTTCTCGGCGATCTCGCGAAAGGCGAGGCCGACGATGATACCGACCAGGCCCGTTCCGCCCAGAACCGTGACCGCCAGCCGCGTCAGCCCCGCGATCTGCAGGATCAGGTAGAGGGCGATCAGGATCACCGGGATCGACACCACCCGCGCCACGAAATTCAGCAAGAGGGGCGAGGTGATGCGGCTGCGCAAGGACCGCCGTGCCAGCGCCGCGACCCCGCGCGACAACAGCCAAGCCAGTGCCAGAATGAGGATCGACGCAAATGTCAGCGGCGCAAACCATTGCGCGCGCTCGGCCAGCCGCTCGATCTCGCGCCAGGTGGGGGTCAAATCCCAGCTGATTTCCGGAGTGATCTCTATCCGGTCGACCACGGCGACGACGCCCTCGGTGCGCAAGGCAAGCTGACGCGCCCATTCCTTGCGCTCGTCATTTTCGGCGGTGCCGTCGATGAAAACGATCCCCTCGCTGACCTCCACGTCCAACGCATCGAACCAGCCGCTGGCCGTCAGGATGCGCGTCAGGCGGTCCGCGATTTCGCTGTCGCGCACATCGGGCGCGACCGATACCTCGCGCTGCGGATCGCTCGCTGCCGAATCGAGGGCGGTGGGCGCGGTTTGCGCCATGGCGGGCGCGGGCAACAGGGCGGCTGTGAGCGCGGCAAGGCAGAGCGCGCGCAGCGTCGCGGCGGTGGTGCGTAGGTGGCTCATGAGCGGCTCTGCCTCGATGGTGCTGTTACGCTCAGCCTAGCGGCGCGCGGGCGCGGCTTCCAGTGGGATCGGCGCTAGCGGAACGCGACCTCGATGGCAAACCTGCGCTGCGCGCCGGCGGGTGGGGCCGGAAAGGGCGCCGCGCGCTGGATCAGGCGCAGTGCCTCGCGGTCCAGCTCGGCATGGCCCGAGGAGCGCGCGATGCCGACGGAGGCAAGCGCGCCCGATGCGCCGATGGCGAAGCTGACGCGCGCGGCGCCCGATTGCCGCATCCGCGGTTTGCGCACCTGCGAGATGCGCGCCATGACGGCGCCGGGATAATTGCTGGCGGCGGCAGTGCCGCTTTGTGCCTCGGCGCGGCCCGTGCCTTGCTGCTTGGCGCTTGCATCGTCGCGGCCCTGCGCCGATCCGGCGCGCGCATTTTGATCCGCATTGCCGCGCGGGGCGGGCTGGGTGGTGGTGCGCGGCTCGGGTTTTGCCTCCTGCGCCTTGGCCGCGTGGCGCGCCTCGAAGGCATCGCTACGCTGCGCCGGGCGGCGCGAGCGCTGGGGCGCAATCGGAGTGTCCTCGGCTGTCTGCGCCGCCTCGGGCGCCGGGGGCGCAAGCGCTGCGGTCGCGGTCACTGGCGCCGCTGCGCCGGGCGGCGAGGCAGGGCGTGCGGCCTGCGGACGGGGCGCCGGCAGCGACTGAGCGGGCGGCGCAACTCCGGCCGGCGTTTCAGCCTCTACCGCTGGCAATACCTCCTGCGCCGTTTGGGCGCTCAGCGTTCCGGCAGCCATGTCGGCAAAGCTTGTCCCGATGCGCGCCGCGCTCGCGCCCGCGCCGCCCGCCTTCTGGATCGGCTCTTCGACCTCCCAGCCGAGGCTGAGCGCGCCATGGGCCGCTAGGGCGAGGACCGCCGCGCCGAGTTTGGCCTTGGTGGAGGTGGCGATCATTCGAGGCCCCGCTCGGTCACGATCATCACGCGTGCGGCGCCCGCCGCGCTGAGCGCGCGCGCGACATCCACCATGATATCGGCGGGCAGATCGCGGTCCGGCACGATGCGGATCGTAGTGTCCGGGCCGCGCCGGTCCGGGGGCAGGGCGCTGATATATGCCTCGGCGCTGGCGATGTCCTGGTCCCGGTGGCTGAGGCGCCCGTCCGCGTGGATGACCAGCGCGTCGGGCGGCGCGCGACCTTCGAGATCGGCCGTGCGCACCAGGTCGAGCGCGGGGTCGAGCGGACGCGCCAGTGTGCCCGAGATCATGAAGAAGATCAGCATCAGGAAGACGATGTTGATCAGCGCGATGGTCGGCTCGGACCGGGATCTGATGCGCCGCGCCCTCATTGCGGCGCGCGTCCCAGGATCGTCGGCGCGATGCCGGGGGCGCCGCGCAGGGCTGCCAGAAGGTCGGTCAGGCGCTGCGCCGTTACGTCATCGCGCAAAGACACCAGCAGCGCGCGGGGCGCGTCCGGCTTGGCCTCGGGGGCGAGCGTTGCAGCCAGCGCCTCCAGCGCAACGGGCGCGCCGTTCAGGCGCAGGTCAGCCGCGCTCAGTTGCAGGAACAGCGGCGCGTCGGCGCTTGGAGCCGGGGCGCCCGCAATAGCGGCGCTTAGCTCTATCTCGGCAAAACGGGTGAAGGTCGAGGACAGCATGAAGAAAAGCAGCAAGAGGAAGATGACGTCGATCAGCGACGTCAGCGAAAGGCGCCGCCGCCGTTGTGCGCGGCTAGCCATGAGCGCGGAGCGCCGCGCCCGCCGAGGCGCCGCGCGGGGCGAGGATGGTGTGGATTGCGCGTTCGGCTGTGACGCGCTCGGCGTCCATGCGTCCTTCGAACCAACTGAGAACGAGGGCCGTGGGCATTGCCACGACCAACCCAGCCGCGGTGGTCAGAAGCGCCACCCAGATGCCGCCCGCCAGCACCGAGGGGTCCACCTGGCTTCCGGCCTCCTGCAGGGCCTGAAACGCGGCGATCATGCCAAGAACCGTGCCGAACAGCCCCAGAAGTGGCGCCAGCTGCGCCACGGAATCGAGAAAGCGAAGGCCCCGCTCCAGCCGGGCAAAGCGCGTCTCGGCCTCGGCTTCGAGCCGCTTGGACGCGCCCGGCTCGGCCCGGAAGGCCATGGCGATTACCGGGGCGAGATAGCTGGTCGATGTGGCCAGCGCCCGCTCGGCCCCATCCTTGTCGCCCCCGTCCCACGCCGCCACGGCCTGCGACAGCGCCTTGTGCCGCCCCACGCCCGAGCGTGAGAATTGCCACATCTTGTAGAGGATGACCGCCAGAGTGGCGACCGAGACCGCGGCGAGGATCATCACGACCGGCCCGCCAAGCGCGGCCAGATCGCGCAAACCGGCGAGCGCGCCGGTCATCCGGTCACCTCGATATCGGTCTTGCTGGACAGCTCCAGATCATTGGTGCAGGCGCCGGGGGCCAAACTGGCCGAGGCGCAGACGGACGTGCCATTGAACAGGACTTGGCCGATAGCGTCACACGCCATGCCGGGGATTACGAACTGGCGCACGCGTGGCCGCGCCGCGGGCAGCGCGCCAAAGCCGAGCAGCGTCAGCTGATCAACCTGGCCCGCCGCATCGAAAAGGACCGCCTCGAACGTGACGTCATCAATGTCTGCGGGATGACCGTTGAAGGCCAAAAACGACAGCTTGCAGCCCTCGGCCAACGATTCGGCGGCGTTCAGTTCGATCATCAGATGCGCGCCCATATCGGTTTCCTGTGCCCCGGCGGGAAGGGAGCCGAGCGCCAGTGCGGCCCAAAGAGACGCGGCGCGCAGGAAAGAAGGATACCGTATCATCGCAATTCTCCGTCTTGGGTCCGCGCGTGCAGGGCCATGGGCTACAGCGCGTGCGCAGCAGCGCGCGCCTGTCTGGCACTCACCGTAAACACCACAACCCGGCGCGCAATTCAATCGCCCTGCGCGGAGCGGCGCTGGCGGGCAGCGGTCGAGGCGCGCGCCCCACGTACCGCCAGCGATCGGCCAGCGGGCGAAATGCCCATTTGTCATAAAAGCTTTGCAGTGTGTCACAATCTCATTACCGTCGCGCACTAGAGTTGCATTCGACTTTGACCGTCCAGGGGGGACCACCATGAAGAAAATCACCACGCTCACCGCCATTGCCGTCGTTTTGGCTATGCCGGCCTTCGCTGAATTCAAGCTGGACGAGCGGTTCACCGACGCGGATGGCGATCTGATCGCCGACATCCCGACCGATGCCGCCGATCAGCTGGATCCAAGCACGCTGATCTTCGCGTATACGCCCGTCGAGGATCCGGCGGTCTATGCCGAGGTCTGGCAGGGGTTCCTCGATCATATGGCCGAGCTGACGGGCAAAAAGGTGCAGTTCTTCCCGGTGCAGTCCAACGCGGCCCAGATCGAGGCGATGCGCGCCGGGCGCCTGCACGTCGCGGGCTTCAACACCGGATCGAATCCGCTGGCCGTGGCCTGCGGCGGCTTCCGCCCGTTTGCCATGATGGCCAGCGAGGATGGCTCCTTCGGCTACGAGATGGAGATCATCAGCCACCCCGAGTCGGGCGTCAGCAGCGTCGAGGACATCAAGGGCGGCAAGATGGCCTTTACCGCCGAGACGTCGAATTCCGGCTTCAAGGCGCCCTCGGCGATCCTGGCCGCGGAATTCGGCATGACCGCGGGCGAGGATTACGAGCCGGTTTTCTCGGGCGGGCATGACAGCTCGATCCTGGGCGTCGCCAACAAGGATTACCCCGCCGCCGCCATCGCCAATTCGGTCAAGGCCCGCATGCTGGAGCGCGATGTGGTGTCCGAGGATCAGCTGACGGTGCTTTACACCTCGCAGACCTTCCCGACGACGGGCTACGGCACCGCCTACAATCTGGCGCCTGAGCTGCAGGAGAAGATCAAGGAAGCCTTCTTTACCTACGATTGGGAAGGCTCGGCGCTGGCCGAGGAATTCTCCAAATCGGGTGAGAGCCAGTTCATCCCCATCACCTTCCAGAAGGATTGGGAAGTCATTCGGACCATCGACGATGCCAATGGCGTCGTCTACGAGTGCAACTGAGCTGCCCTGCAATGAAAAGATCACGCGCGGCGCCCTGCCGCGCGTGATCCGTTTTGAAAAGAGACGTTCCCAATGCTGAAACTCGACGGTCTGTCCAAGACCTACAAGACCGGTGACACCGCCCTGAGCGATGTGACGCTGGACGTGCCCAAGGGCCAGATCATCGGCCTGATCGGCCCCTCGGGCGCGGGCAAGTCCACGCTGATCCGCTGCATCAACCGGCTGGTCGAGCCGACATCGGGCAAGGTCATCCTGGGCGATGTGGATCTGGCCAGCCTCGGCAAGGGCGATCTGCGGCGCCAGCGGCGGCGGATCGGCATGATCTTTCAGGAATATGCGCTGGTCGAGCGTCTGACCGTGATGGAAAATGTGCTGTCGGGGCGCCTCGGCTATGTGCCCTTCTGGCGCAGCTACATGCGCAAGTTTCCCGGCGCGGATATCCAGCGCGCCTATGCCCTTTTGGACCGGGTCGGCCTGCTGCAACACGCGGACAAACGCGCCGATGCGCTCTCGGGCGGACAGCGTCAGCGCGTCGGCATCGCGCGCGCTTTGGCGCAGGAGCCTGAACTCTTGCTGGTGGACGAGCCGACGGCCAGCCTTGACCCCAAGACAAGCCGCCAGATCATGCGCCTTCTGACCGAGATCTGCACCGAGAGCGGCCTGCCGGCGATCGTCAACATCCACGACGTGCCGCTGGCGCAGCAATTCATGCAGCGCATCGTCGGCCTGCGCGCCGGGCGCGTCGTATTCGACGGGCCGCCCGATCAACTGACCGAGGACGCGTTGACGCAGATCTACGGCGAGGAAGACTGGAACGCGATGCGCAAGGGCGACGAAGAGCAGGCCGATGCCGAGGCCGATGCCCGCGACCGTCTGGCAGGCCTCGCCAAATGAGCGCGCCGGCCTACCCGACGCGCTGGCGCCGCCCGCCGCAGATCATCAAGAACCGCGGCTGGCGCCTTGTGCTGCAACTGGGGATCGTCATTTACCTCATTCTTGCCATCGGCACGATCGAGGTGAACTGGGCCCGCGTCTACGAGGGGCTGGAGCGCGGCGAGCGGTTCATCATGGGCTTTTTGCAGCCCGATATCACCAGCCGCTGGCGCGACATCAGCCAGGGTCTGATCGAGAGCCTGACGATGACGTTGACCTCCACTGTCGTCGGCGTCGCCATTTCGGTGCCCATCGGCATCGGCGCCGCGCGCAACCTCGCGCCGCGCTGGATCTATTATATTTGCCGGTCGATCATCGCGGTCAGCCGAGCGCTGCAAGAGATCATCATCGCGATTTTCCTGGTCGCCATGTTCGGCTTTGGCCCCTTCGCGGGCTTCCTGACCCTCTCGTTCGCCACAATCGGCTTCATCGCCAAGCTCTTGGCGGATGACATCGAAGAGATCAACGAGGGCCAGGCCGAAGCGGTGCGCGCGACAGGTGCCTCGTGGTGGCAGGTGGTCAACTATGCCGTCCAGCCGCAGGTCATGCCGCGGCTCATTGGCCTCTCGCTTTACCGGCTCGACATCAATTTCCGCGAGAGCGCGGTCATCGGCATCGTCGGCGCGGGCGGCATCGGCGCCACGCTGAACACCGCCATCGACCGCTATGAATATGACAGTGCCGGCGCGATCCTTCTGATCATCATCGTCATCGTGATGATTGCCGAATACGGCTCCAGCTATCTGCGAAAGTTCCTGCAATGAGCGAGATCACCCATCACAGCCAGATCTGGTCGCATCGCACCACGCGTGGACGTCTGGCGCTCTGGGCCGGTTGGCTGGCGCTGGTCGCGCTCTTTGTCTGGTGCTGGCAGATCATGACCGCGGATACGATCTGGTTCTTCGTCCTCGATGCCCCGGCGCAGGCGGTCGATATCGGCAGCCGCATGATGCCGCCTCGCTGGAGCTATCTGTCCGAGCTGTGGGCGCCTCTTTGGGACACGATCAATATCGCCACCCTCGGCACGCTCGGCGGCGTCATCATGGCGGTGCCCGTGGCCTTCATGGCCGCGCGCAACACGTCGCCATCGCCCACCTTCCTGCGCCCCGTCGCGCTTTTCATCATCGTCGCCTCGCGCTCGATCAATTCGCTGATCTGGGCGCTTTTGTTGGTGGCCATCATCGGGCCGGGCCTTCTGGCCGGGATCGTGGCCATCGCCCTGCGCTCCATCGGCTTCATCGGCAAGCTGCTTTATGAGGCGATCGAGGAAACCGACGCAGGCCAGATCGAGGCCATCGAGGCGACGGGCGCCAGCGGTCTGCAAGTGCTCAGCTACGGGATCGTCCCGCAGATCGTGCCGACCTTCTGGGGCATCACCGTCTTTCGCTGGGACATCAACATCCGCGAAAGCACGATCCTTGGCCTTGTCGGGGCAGGGGGCATCGGGCTGAAGCTGCAAGCGTCGCTCAACACGCTGGCCTGGAGCCAGGTCACGGTGATCCTGCTCTTGATCCTTGCCACGGTCGTGCTCAGCGAGTGGGTCTCGGCCCGGATGCGCCACGCGATCATCTGACGGGCCGGGCGCGCCAGGATGGTCTGAGGCGCCTGGGCGTACCGTCCGGAGGGCAACCGAAGCGGGCGCTGTTATTCGTTATCCTTGCTGGCGTTTTTATCCTCTAACGCTGCGTCCCGCCCGTCGCCCCGCTTGCGCGGCGGGCGGTCCAGCTCCACCCGGTCTTGCGGCCACCACTCGGGATGCTCCTCGCGGATATGCTTGAGCAGTTTTTCCCGCAGGCGCATGGAGGTGGACCAGCCGGTCGAAGGATCGGGGCACATCGCGTAGAATGACATTTCCTGCCCTGCCTCGAAATGGCCGGTGATCGCAGTAAAGAGCTTGTCATGCTCGATCACGTCGTCATCAGCCTTGGCGATATCGAAGAAGACCTCGCGCAAAATTTCCATATCGGCGCGGTGATCGAGAAAGATCGTGATCGTCTTGAGGATGCGCGCATCCTTGACCGACCAGTTTTCGAACGGCTGCGAGACGAAGTATTTCACCGGCACGATGATGCGCCGCTCGTCCCAGGTGCGCAGGCGCAGAAAGGTGTAGAAGATGCTCTCGACATAGGCCCAGTTACCCTCAAAAAGGATGCTGTCGCCGATGCGGATGGGCTTGGCCAGCGCGATCTGAAGCGATGCCATGATATTGCCCAGCACCGCCTGACCCGCGATGCCCAGCAATACGGTAAGGACGCCCGCCGAAGCCAGGAGCGACATGCCGAGCGATCCGAAGAGGTTAAGCCGCGCCAGCACGACGATCACGGCAATACTGACCATCAAGAGAACGATGACCCGCCGGATCGCGTAGATCGAGGTATAAAGCTCGCGCTCGTCTAGGCTGCGGGTGTCATCGATATCGCCGACAACGCCCAAGGTGATCCTGTCGAGGATGGCGTCCACGATCTTGAGCGCGGTGATGCCGATCCCCGCCACCATCACGATCAGCAGAACAGGCCGCAAGAGTGTGGTCGCCGGACCCGAGAACGACACCCCTATCTCGAGCATGATCTGCGCCGCCGCTGCCACCGCGACCATGGCAAGCGGAAAGCGCGATCGCTCGATCGCCTGACGGATCAGCTGGCGGCTGACGCGTGCTGCAAAAAAGCCGACAAGGCGCCAGACCAGCCAGCCCAGACCAAAGAGCGCGGCCAGCATGACGGGGATGAGCAACCATTCCCAAGCGCGCAAACCTCCGAGCTGAACCGTCAGCTTGTCCGGGATGTAGCGCTCGAAATGGCGAGGGCCGAAGGCGTCGAATAGCGCCGGGATGTTTTGCACCGTCTGCGGCGTAAAGAGCCATACGGCGTCGCGGTCCGGCGCCTTGTAGCGGCCCAGCCGGATCTCGTAGGCCTGGCCGTCCAACTCGACCATCTTGAGCCCGATATCGCGTCGCGGCTTGCCCGCCAAAGCGTTGTTCGACGTGCCGGTTTCCAGCATCGCATCGGGCCGCGCCGAAAGCCCGGCCCAGTCGATCCAGAGCTGCCGTTCGATCACGAGGGCCAGTTGCCGGGCCAGGCGCGGGCCGTCCTCGGCCTGCCGTTCGGGCGGCAGATCGCTGAGATTGAGGTAGTGCGCCGCATCCTCGAATTGCCCGTCCTTGGTCAGGGCGATGAATTTGCGGACCGTCTCGCGCGGGGTGCGCCGCTGGATATCTTGAGTGTTCTCGGGTTCGCGCAGCGCGCCGCTCTCGACCTCATACCACGCGCCACCGCTGTCCTGCGCTTGGCCCATCTGGGCGGCCGCAAGAAACGTGATCGTCATGACCGCAAGATAGAGGCCCAGCCTGAAAAAAATTCGCCGCATAGCCGCCAAATTGAAGCGATACCGCCTGCCTGGCAACCCGAATTACGCGCCCGCCTGTTCTGGCAGCCGTTGTTGTGGTGTTGCGTTCAGCATCTCGGCCGTACCTGCACTGACCATTGCAGGCACGGCAGCGAAGTCGCCAAACCCGGCTTCTCGCGCGGTATCACTCGGAGTGACGATGCCATCAAAGACAGAAATCGGCATGGCTCCCGGCTCAATCATGCAGGATGCGATATCAACGCCCGAAAACTCCATCCGGTAACATTCGACGATCGCTTCCAGCGCCCATTTCGATGCCGAACAAGTGCCGCAGAACGGGGTTGGGATCCAGTCGATCAGGCTGGAGGTGTAGAGCACGGTTCCCCGGCCATGCGCGCGAAGATGCGGAAGGTCCGCCCGCATGGCCCGTTGAACGCCTATGGCATTCACGTCGAAAACCGCGCCACGTCTTCGTGAGACATCAATTACTGTATGACGGAGGAGCCGATCCCGGCGTTGTTGATGAAGATGTCGAGACTGCCGGGTTGCGAATGCGCCTCGGCCATACCGCGCTCGCTGCTGGCCGTGTCAATGGCGTCCATCTCGACGATCCTTGCGCCTGCGGCCTCCATTTCTTCTCTACGGATCGGTTGCAGGACTTGGGAAACGCAGTCTTGGGTTGATCATCAATGCTCTCGGGGGCAAGGTTTACCCAGGGGAAACCAAGCTGGGAATTTATGTTTGTCGGTATGTGGGGTCTGCAAGAACGCGTGTGATGACAGTGCCAAGTTCTGTGAACAGTGTGGCAACAGGCTGTCCATAGTCGCGACTTGCAGCGCATGCGGCGTTCAGCTGGCGCCCAATCATCGCTTTTGCCCAGAATGCGGCTCCCGGACCTGTTTGCCAGGGTCAAAGGCTGAAAAACCCTCTGACGGGCGTGACCATTCGAACGGCGACAGTACCGGTTCCGTTGCAGAGACGGCGGCACAAGCGAATGGCGGAAGGCAGGCCCATGAGCTGATCTTCGGCGCCGCCGAACGCCGCCAGTTGACCGTTCTCTTTTGCGACCTCGTCGGCTCGACCCAGCTTGCCGAAGAACTCGACCCCGAAGACCTGCGCAACATCCTTGCCACTTATCGTTCGATCTGCAGCGAGATCGTTGCGCGTCATGACGGAACGGTGATGCAATATCTGGGCGACGGCATCAACGTGATGTTCGGCTTCCCTGTCGCTTACGAGCACTCCACCGGGAATGCGGTTCGCGCCGCAATCGCCATGCTGGAGGCCATCAACGGCGGCAGCCCGGAGCTGTCAGGGCTGAACGTAAAGTTGAACCTGCGCATCGGTATCAATACAGGCCAGGTTGTGGTGGGAAGTGACGGCGCGGGCGCATTGGGTGAGCAACTCTCTGTCATTGGCGATGTGCCCAATCTGGCCGCCCGCCTGCAGGGCGTCGCCCAACCCGGCCAAATCGTCGTCAGCAAGTCCACCTACACCCTCACCAAGCAGCTTTTCGATTTCACCGAGCTTGGGGCCCACGCGCTCAAGGGATTTTCCAAGCCGGTCACCTGCTATTCCGTGAATGGGGACATGTTCGACAGCACGACCGTTTCCACCACGCAGCGCGAGAAGGCCAGAGCCCTGATCGGGCGTAACGCGGAGCTTGGGCTGATCCGCCAGCATTGGTCATCGGCCGAGAACGGTGATGGCCAAGTGCTCATGCTCAGCGGAGAGGCGGGGATCGGAAAGTCGTGCATCCTTCACAGTTTCAATCGGCAGCTTGCCGATGAGGATGTGACCATCGTCCAGTTTTTCGGCTCGGCGTTTCATCTCCATTCGACAATGCACCCCATCTTGGAGGAGTTGCAGGGGCGACTTGGGCTGCACAAGAACGCATCGGCCGCCGACAAGCTGTCAAAGCTCAAGGACACCTTGACGCTGGCGCAGCAGGTTCACTTGCCCGCCCTGTGTTACCTGATTGGTATCGACACACCCGCAACAGCCGAGCTTCTTGCCCTTGCGCCGGAAGAGCTCAAGAAGGCGACCTTTGCCGCAGCGCTCGAGTTCTACGCGTCCATGGCAGAGGAAAGGCCGCTGCTGATGGAGTTCGAGGATGTGCACTGGTGCGACCCGACGACGCTGGAAATCATTTCGCTGTTCATTGAGCAACTCAAGAACAAGCGCTGGATGTTGCTGCTGTCCTTCAGGCCCGATTACAAACCACCATTTCGAAACCTCTCCCACGTCACATCGCTTTCGCTCAATCGGTTCGCCAAGTCCGACATCATATCGCTGATCAATGCCATGACAGGCGGCAAGCCACTGCCGAAGCGGTTGGTGGACCAGATTGTCGAGCGGGCGGACGGCATTCCCCTTTATGCCGAGGAACTCACCCAGATGGTTTTGGAATCCGGGTGGGTCCGCGATTTCGATGGCCACTACCAGATGAGTGGCTCGAACGTCGAGCACGCCATTCCTGCCTCCCTTCAGGATTCACTGACGGCGCGTCTCGACAGGTCTCCCTCCGCAAAGGAGGTCGCCCAGATCGCCGCCACCATCGGCCGGCGCTTCTCTCACGAATTGCTGGGCCTCGTATCGGGCTACCGCGATCAGCAGCTGCGCGGCGCATTGGAGCAACTGCTGGACGCGGAGCTGATCTATCGCCATGGGACCGCCACGCAGATCGGCTATGAATTCAAGCACGCGCTGGTTCAGGACGCCGCCTATCAATCTCTGCTCAAAACCGCCCGCCGCGAGTGTCATCGACGCATTGCCCTTGCGCTGGAAGAGCATATGCCCAAGCTCTGCCATAATGAGCCGGAGAGCTTGGGGTATCATTATGCAGCCGGCGACGAGCACCAGAAGGCCCTGACCTATTTCGTGACAGCAGCCGAGCGCGCGATGGCATCCTCGGCAAGCCTCGAAGCAATCAACCACCTGGAAAATGCGCTGGCGGCTCTTGCCAAGACCTCGCAAAGCGATGCCCGAGATGCGCAGGAATTCGAACTGCTTGTCATGCTTGCGGTCCCGCAGGCCGCGGCGCTGGGCTACGCCCATGAGAACGTCAATCGGTCCTATGAACGCGCTCATGAACTGGCCCGCAAGAACACGGGCAATTTCACCATCTTTCCGGTGATCTATGGGCTGATGCGGTATCATCTGCTCGGCGCGCGCTACGCCGACGCTTTAGAGCATGGTGAAAACCTGTGGGAAATGGCCAAGGAGGCGGACGATCGCCTGATGATGGCCGCCAGCCATCGCGCCATGGGATCGGCCCGTTTCTACTGCGGCAATCCGCAGGCCGCATTGGAAGAGCTTCACTGTGTCATAGACTCAGGCATGGATAATGATGAACGTGCCGAAGGCCTCAAATTTGATGTGGTGGACATCAAGGTTGCGGCGCTTGGTTATGCCAGCTGGGCCCAATGGCAATTGGGCAACGCCGATGAGGCTGTGAGGCTGTCGGGCGAGGCGATGACCGTCGCCAAAGATATCCAGCACCCATTTTCCATTGCATTCTCCATCTGCTTCGCATCGTGGACCTATGCGTTCTGTGGCGACCTGCGGCGGGTGCTCGAGCTGGCCGAAGAAGCCTTTGCCCTGTCGAAACGCTATGGGTTTCAGTTCTGGATCGGCTGGACGGAAGTGATGTCAGCCTGGTCCAAAGCCCGCCTTACCGGAACGTATGACAGCGGAATAAAGCAGGTGAGTGCCGGTATCGCTGACTGGAAGGACACGCGCTCGCGTCTGGGGCTGAGCTACTTCCTCTACCTTCAGGCTGACTTGCTGTCATCCCACGGCGATCATGAAGAAGCACTCGCCATTCTGGAGGACGCCACCCGATTTTGCGACGAGACGCGCGAGCGGTTCTGGGTACCTGAATTGTTGCGCCTACGGGGCGAAATTCTGTTCGCCCAATGCCAAGCAAACGCAAAAGAAAGCGAAAGACTGTTCAATTCGGCTGCTTCAATTGCATCCAACAGTGGGATGATCGCGCTTGAGTTTCGGGCGCTTACAAGCCTCGCGCGGTTGCAGAATGCCGGTCATGGCACGCCCGGCGGGATGTCGGAGCTGAAGAAACTTCTGTCGAAATTGCAGGAGGGTGGGGTAACCTCTGACCAGGAAGAAGCCCGGCGGCTTTTTGAAAAGATCGAATTTGAGGCCGGAGAATTGAAAAGCTGACCGACCAGACACGAAATTTATTTCCCTAGGTATCGCTGATTTGAAGCCCGATAATGACTTTAGGAGAAACGTATGTCCGGAAACGATAATATAAGCAAAACAATGCCATCCGTCGGCAACGCCCCATTCTGGTACGGCTCGTTTTCAGCGGTCTGGGTCTATTTCAAGGTCCCTGTGGCGACCCTCAACAAGATACTGGCAACACAATCCTCCGCCCTGAAGGCGTTTCCATTCGATGATCTGGCCGCTAATGGCCAAGAGTACGGGCTCATGAATATCAACTTCATGACCTATTCCTCTGACTCCGGGGTCAACGATCCACAGTCTTATGCGGACATCCTCCAGCCAATCACTTTTGGCGACCAGCCGCCTGCAAGCATGGGCATCGAGCCGACCCATGAATGCGAGATCAACATCGGTTCCTATGCGACGGCAAAGGCGGCTCAGACGCCGTTCGGCTTGACCAGTTCGCAGTTCATAGAAGGGCGCGATCACACCAAGACGCTTGGCAATTATCGCTTGTGGGTCCCCTGTGACGACCGGATCGCAGTTTACTGGGGCATGCATAATTTCGGCGAGAACAAGGTGATGACCCATCCTTTCACCTACAACAATCCCGCACCGAATAACCCGGACCGGACAATCTGGGACTTCACGATACCGGCGCCCATGGATGAATCCGCAACGAGCACGCTGTTGCGCCTGCAGATGGATGACCTTGTGGGCGGACCGGGGGTGATTGCATCGAACCAGTCGGAAATCATTGATTTCAGCCTGTATCCGCACCCTGCGACAAAACCTGCCTCCCAACGGCTTGTCGGATCGCGGCGCAATGTTTTCGGCCAATTCAAATGCATGACTGCCGAGAGCGCTGCTGCGGCTGGTACGCCGATGTCCGATTGCACCATAAAGCTCGGCAATTCGGCGCATCCAGTGGTTGCCGACCTGAACGCCATGCTCGGAGGCTCGGGCCAGTTCTCGCCGGCAGGCGTGATGACCTACCATTCCGCGCCCGTCGTCGCGGAAAGCTCACTCTATTATGCGGACGTCTGATAAACCACGCACAGCTCCCGGGCCCGAGGGCGGCAGCACGGGCCGGCGCGCGCTTGTTGCGGCCGCCGTTGTGGCCGCAGTCGGGGTGGCGGGGATCTATGCGTATGCGTCTTCCTCCAACCGCGACCAGACCTTGAGCCTGAGCGGCGTTTACCCCGTCGATGTACGCGGAGCCTCGAACGGCGGCGACCGTGCGCTTGGCGAGCGCTCGGAGTATGACGTTTTTTCATGGTTGAACTTCATCGCACTCAATTCGCCTGTGGATGGCGGAGTCCTTGGCGCGAGCGGGGATAACCGAACCTTGTGGTCAACCTGGATGGAGGATTTTCAGGTCCTCGTCTCGGACGGCCAGACACCTGCGCCCTGGGGCACGCCGCTGACCCCTCCCCAAGCCTGCACGACCCTGAATGCCGGCGACGGGATCACCCGCACATTCGCACATACTTCCAAGATGGACGGTGTTGTCGGGCTTTTTGATCAGGCACAGGCCGGCCCGCTGATAGATCAGAATGGCAGCTATGTGCGCTACGAGATCGCGATAAACGAGCCGATGTACAACTATATCCGCGACAACCGGCTCTACACTCAAGAGGGTCTGGACGCCTTCGGACAGATCGACTTCCCGTCCAGTTCGCTCGATACCGGCGAGATCGGGGCCATCATGATCAAGGCGGCCTGGAAGGTGCTGGGGGCAGGGGATGATCCGTCCCGCTTCCATGTTTCGCGGGCCTATGTGTTGAACCAGCAGGCAAACACCTGCGCAGTTGAGGCGCTTGGCCTGGTCGGCTTCCATATCTCGGCCAAGACGGAGTCGGCGCCCCAGTGGATATGGTCGACCTTCGAGCATGTCGACAATGCCCCCGATGCAGGCGCCGCCACAGCCAGCGCGCATTACAGTTTTTTCGATCCCGATTGCACGGCATTGCGTCCCCGATCAGATTGCGCAGCGAATGCCTTGCCTCCGACGCCCTGGAACCCGGCACTGCCAAACCAGATCCCAGTCCAGGTAGAACGTGGCACGCCCATCGACGCGGCAACAGCGGCAATCAACAAGAAATTCCAAGGCTTGCTGCAAGAGGTGAACGCGTCATCGGTATGGGCGAACTACATGCTGGTTGGCACCCAGTACCCTCAATCGCCCAATGACCCGACGGATCCGCAAGGGCGGCCGTTCCCGCAATTTCTGGCCAATAGCACGATCGAGACGTTCCTTCAGGGCAGCGTTCCGCCTGTCAGTTCAAGCTGCATCGCATGTCACAACCGGGCAACCGCAACAGCCGGCGCGAAGCCCGCTGATTTCACCTATATTCTGTCGCGCGTGACCGCCAAGGAGTGAACAGAAATGACCGCCACGCCGCCATCAGATTTCTTTGAGCTGTCCGCGATCCTGACGGGCTTCAGGGTGCGCACGCTGCGTCTGGCGCAACAGGATGCAGATTTCTACGGCGTGTTCGAAAAGGTCTATGGGTCCGCGCAGCTGGGCGATCTGATTGCCTTCTATACAGCCCGGCGGCAAGCAGGAAGCGCAGCGCAGCAGATCGGCGAGGCGATACTGGCGGATGGCAGCCCGGTTGCCGAAACTGCGCGCGCGCTCATGGTCTTTTGGTACTTGGGCCAGATCGCACCGCATGACGGTAGCGAGGATCTGCACATCCCCTCTGCCAATCACTACGCTCAGGCGCTGGCATGGCGCGCGGTTCAGGCCCATCCGACTGGCGTCAGCACTCTGCGGTTCGGGTACTGGGCCACTCCGCCCGCCCCCTTCGACGATTACCTTTAGGATCCGGTCATGGCAGATTCCACCCACTACGATGTCGTGATTGTCGGCGCAGGAATAGCCGGCGCGATCATGGCCAAGGAACTGGCGGCGAAGGGAACGCGCGTTCTGATCCTGGAATCCGGACCGCGCGACAGGGATGACCGAAAATCGTTTCACGACACCTATTTGACCGCGATGGCAAAATTGCCGAATACGCCATATCCGCCCTACTGGCACGGCACTGATCCCGCGCACGAACCGGACAAGGAGGCCGTGCCGCGCCCGATGACCGCGATGACCTTTGCATGGCCGGGGCTGACGGAGTTCAAGAAATGGAACGGGTCCCAAGCCAAGTTCGATGCGTTCAACAAGCAAAGCTACCTGACCTACACCAATACCACCGAGCTTCCATTTCTTTCGACCTACGAGCGGTTGGCAGGCGGCACCACCTGGCACTGGCTGGGCACTGCGCTGCGCTTTACCGAGAGCGATTTTCGCATGCGGTCCAGATACGGACAATTGGTGGACTGGCCAATCACCCTGCCGGACCTTTACGACGACTATGCCAGCGCCGAAGAGACGATTGGCGTTTCCGCGGATGTGGGCGATCAAAGGGCGCTGGAACCCTACCTTGGCGCGCAGTTTCCCAAGGGATACGAGTATCCCATGAAGCGCATTCCCATGAGCGTGTCCGACAAACTGCTGGGCGACACGATCCAGGGATTGCAGTTCGACGGGCAGGACCTCGAAATGACCTGCACGCCGCAGGGCCGCAATTCAGAATACCGTGATGGCCGGCCAGCGTGTCAGGGAAATTCCAGCTGCATCCCGATCTGCCCGATCCAGGCGAAATACGACGCGACCTTCACCTTGCGGGAAGCAGAGAGCACCAATCTGGTGACCACGCTCACCAGCGCCGTGGTGACCGATCTGGAGGTCGGCCCGAACGGTCTGATCACCGGCGTGAACTTTCTTCACTATTCCGGCGACACCGGACATTATCGCGCACAGCGGAAAACGGTGTCGGGCAAGATCGTCATTCTGGCCGCCCATGCGATAGAGAGCGTCAAGATACTGCTCATGTCCAATGGCGGGCAGGGGATCGCCAACGGCTCTGGTCAGCTTGGCTGCAATCTGATGGATCACCTATGCTATCTGGGCTACGGGCTGACCAACACGCAGGGGTTTCCCTATCGCGGTCCGCGCAGCGGCTCGGGCATCGAGAGCCTGCGCGATGGCCCTTTCCGCAAGCATCGCTCTGCCTGGCGCGTGGATGTGGGAAATGTCGGCTGGGAATGGGCCGATGACGATCCCACGACATCCACGCATGATTTCATTTCCGGGCAGAACAAATCGCGCCTCAATCCGAATGGAGAAAAGCTGTTCGGCAGGGCGCTTGCCGAGCGTCTGAACACGGCCAACACCCGCATGTTGAGGCTGTGCTATCTGGTCGAACAGGAGCCGCAGCACTCCAACAGGGTCACGCTGTCGAAACGCCTTGTTGACGGGCTGGGGCTGCCGCGACCTGAAATCAACTACTCCGTGACCGGAAGCGAATATACGTTGCGAGGCATCGTGGCGGCCCAGCAGACCACCGATCTGATTTTCGACAAGATCGGGGCAAACCGCTACTTCCCCAATCACCCACAGAATTATTCGAAATTCATAGATGAAAGCGGATTTCCGGGCATCGAATTCACGTTGGATGGAAAAGACTACAAGACGAACCTCTACGGTGCAGGCCATATCGCTGGCACGTATCGCATGGGTGACAACGCGCGGGTTTCCGTGGTGGATGCGAACTCACGGTGCTGGGAGCACAAAAACCTCTACCTATTGGGGAGCGGCACATTCCCGACGATCGCCACCGGAAATCCGACCCTGACGATCGCGGCCCTCACTTTGCGTGCATCGCGCTCGGTATTGAACGACCTTCGGCATCTTTGAGTCGGGTTAGGTGTTGGTCCTGCCGGTGACCTGTTGTAGGAGTGGAAAAGTCGCAAGGGGCAAAACAACTTGGAGCAATTCCTGACTGATGAGGCCTTGAACGCCGCAGGTCTGGCCGGTGTGGTTCTGTATCTGAGTTCGTACGCGCTGCTTCAGGCCGGTATCTTGCACGGCAGTGGCTATACTTATGCGATCCTGAATCTTTGTGCCGCCAGCTTGGTTTTAATCAGCTTGATGGCCGCGTTTAATCTGTCTTCTGCGATCATTCAGGTATCCTGGATCGTGATCAGTCTTATGGGCATCGCACGTCTTGCATGGATGAACGGCCGGGTGCGGTTTTCCACCGAGGAACAGGCCCTTTTGCGGCAGGTTTTTCCCGATATGCCACCATCCGTTGCCCGCCGTTTTCTGAACCGGGGGACATGGGTCAATGCCGAGGAGCGGGCCGCGCTGACCGAAGAGGGAACGCCCGTCACCAACCTTTACTATCTGGCAGAGGGTCAGGCTCAGGTGACATCGGGCGGACAGATGATCGGTGAAATCACCTCGGGCTTGGTTGGAGAGATGAACGTCCTCTCAGGCGCAGAAGCGTCAGCGACAGTGAAGATTGCGTCCCCATCGCGACTTTTCGTGATTTCAGGCGACTCGCTGCGACGATTGACGGCGCGCGATCCTGATTTCCGGATCCTGCTGGAGAATGGCATGAGCCGTGAGACCGGGCGCAAGCTCATGAGGACGAATGCCCGCTTGTCGGCGCAGGCCGCATCGCAACTACCTTGATCGAGCTTGCCGCGACACAGGTCTTTTTCGACGCGCATTTCGCTTGCTCTGGAGCGTTGAAACGAAGGGTCGCCAAGGCCGCTCTGGCGCGCCGGCGCATGCCGCGCATCACCGGCTGCTGGCGCCTCTAATCCAGTTGATTGTACAGACCGGAAACTCCAGACGGCAGCCGGGTTTTCCGCCGGATCGGCCTGCCGAAGGCCCGGCGCCGCTGACCTGCCGCGCCGATCCCGGCGCCGTTTGCCCATAACACGCAGCATTCCAATCGCATTGGCCAGCGCCATCACCGACGTGCCGGTGATGGCGGGCCATAGCGGAGCATCTGCCACAGCAGAGTAGTAAGCCAGATAATGCACCGATCCGGTCAGCAGCATGGCGCGCAGCACAAGTTGATTGGTGAAGATGCAGGCGCCGGCTTGGAGTGCCGCACCGGCCAGTACCAGCCACCCCACCGGATCGGTGAACTGCAGAAATATTTCGGCCATGGCATTTCCTTTCCTGCGCTGTCGACTCCTGCATGACACTCCGCACCGGTTGTTGGATGTGACCTGGTTCACAGCGCCATGCGGGGATGTGATCCGGTTCACATCGGGACGCACGCATCTGTGCGATCTACTGCCAATCACAAGATTGGAGTGTCCCATGTCCCTCGAAATCTGGATCGCCCTCGCCGCCGCAAATTTCATTGCGTCCCTCGTTCCCGGCCAGAACGCCGCGCTTATCGGGTCTTCGACCGCCCGCTCCGGCCTGCCCGGAGGCAGCTTCGCGATGGTCGGCATACTGGCTGCGGAATTGATCTGGTCTGTCGCGGCACTTGTTATTGCGCTAGGCGCGCGCGAGCTGAGCCCGACGCTCTGGACGGAGCTTCAGATAGGCAGTGGCATCGTTCTTTTGGCGCTTGGCCTGCACACATTGCGGGCAGCGCCGGTTGATGCCATCGACGTTGGGCGTGCGCCGCGCCGCGCCCGTGTCGCGGCGCATGGCCTCTGGATCGGGCTGGCAAACCCGATGGCGCTGGTCTTTTTCCTGTCGCTCTTCCCGGCCTTTGTCCCGGTCAATGCCACCGCGCCGGATTTAGGCATGCTGGTGTTCTATGCCTCCGCCGTGGTGGCGTCATCCGCCGCCGGGCTGGTGCCATACGTCATCGCGTCGAATGCGTTGGCCAAGGGCGGGCTCGCTGTTCCGTTGCAAATCTCCTGCAGCGGAATGCTCGTGCTGCTGGGCGGTCTCGTGTTGCTTCGCCTGACGCTCTAGAGGCGATATCAGGCGCCCAGACGTGCCTCGGCGTTTGCCCGCGCGGCCAGCGCCGTCAGGCTTGGCACCGTGATCAAGCCGCCATCGACGGACACGAGACCGTCATGTGCAAGCGCGGTCATCCGCTTGTTCACAGCCTCACGGGTCACACCCAGCATCGCGGCCAGTTCCGATTGGGAGAATTTGCGGTTCAGCCGCGCGCTGCCTGCCTCCACCGTTCCGTGGGACAGCGCCAATTCATGCAATTTGAGCGCCAGTCGACCGCCAAGACCGCTGAACGCAAATCCGCCGATCGCCACGATGTTGCGCCGCAAAAGCTCGCACAGAAGCTGGATCAGATGGCGACCAAGGGCAGGGTCGGTTGCCAGAACCTCCTCCATCGCCTTGCAGGGCAAGATCAAACATTCCGAACTCTCGATCGCGGTTGCATTGGCCGAGCGTGGCAGCCCGTCGAGAAGCGCGATCTCGCCGAAAGGGTCGCCGGGCTCCAGCAATGCCAGCGTCAATTCGCGCCCTTCGGCATCGGCAATCCAGATTCTGACAAGGCCGGAAAGCAAGATCCGTAACCCGTCGGCGGCGTCTCCGGTTTGAAACAGCGTCTCACCTGCGGAGCTTTTCCAGACATAGCTGGCGTCGGCCAGCGCCTCGACACTTTGCCGCTCCGCTCCGGCAAACAGATAGCAACTCTTCACCGCATCCGCCAATTTTGCTTTCTGCATCCGTCCCTCCTGGATAAGGCATTTCGCGAAGTGCCCGCATAGCTGCTTTTGGGAAAGTGAGCGTTTGATGTGAATACTGCATGCCTTTCGCCGGTGCTGCCAGACCAACTACAATTCGCCTTGGCTAGGGCATGTGGGGTGTGGCTTGACGTTCGATCTCAAGTTCCGGCTTCATGTCCTGCGCGCCCGGCTCCAGAACGCGCAGAGTTTCAAAATCAAATTCGCAGGCTCTCACTCTGAGTGAGGGGCCAGCGGAAGACTGATCCACAATCGCCTCACCCAGACCGGCATTGCGCAGTGAGGGCCGCCCGGATCGGGCCGCTAAGCCTCTGCCAGTAGCGCCGATCATATGGCCGTAAAAGGGCAGGGGTCCCCGCTCCAATTCCCGCGCATTCTTGTTCGTTGAGGACCCCGAGACGACTCCTTGAAAGGAAAGTGATTGCAAGACTGGCAATCTACGCGCGGTGCCGCGTCTGCGCGGCCACACGAAAATGGACAACACGGCGCGCTGCCTCGTCATTAAATCCGAAGACGCGCTTGCCATTGCGCGGGCGATGGACCTCTGGGCAGCAGGGCAGGTCGGAAGCGGTCGGTCCTTGCCGAGAACATCAATCTCCAATTTGGATTTCCTTCATCATCCCATTCTGCCCCGTTGAGCGCTTGGCGTCGTCCCGAAAAATTTTCTGTAGAGCCGCGTGAAGTGACCGACGCTCTGAAAACCGCTCGCAACCGCGATCTGTGAAATCGACATCTCGGTTTGCAGCAGCAAGTTGCGGGAGCGATCCAACCGAAGCTCCATGTAGTATCTGCTTGGGCTGGTATTGAAATACCGACCGAAGAGTCGCTCCAACTGCCGCGCTGAAATCCCCAGTTCCTGCGCGATCACGTTCGGCGAGACGGGCTCTTCTAGCGCGCCGCGCATGATTTCGATGGCACGCGACACGTGGGGGTTTCGCATGCCGAGGCGGGACTGCAGCGAAATCTTTTGATCGACCGAGGATTCGCGGGCCCCGGCATAGACCATCATGTCGGACACCGCGACAGACAGATCATAGCCGTGATCCTGCTCGATCAGGTGCAGCATCAAGTCCGCCGTCGCCGTCCCGCCGGATGCGGTGACATGCTTCTCGTCCGCGACAAACACGCTTCGGACAAGGGTCACGTCCGGAAATCGCTCCACGAAGGCATCGTGGTATTCCCAATGGATCGCGGCCTTCATTCCGTCCAGAAAGCCGGCCTCGGCCAGAACCCAGGCCCCGGAACACAGCGCGCCGACTTTCGTGCCTGTCGTGCGCGCCTTGCGCAGCGATGTCAGGAGCCCGGCGGTGATGTGGTCTGTCATGCCGAGCCCCGGAATGACGAATAGCCTGTCAGAACGGGGCACGTCGCCGAAGGCATGCTGGACCAGCGTGACCGACCCGTTAGAGGCCCTCGCCGAGACACCGTCTTCGGAGGCATAGGACCAGGTGTAGAGCGGCGCATCCCCGATCATGTTCGCGATGCGCAACGGCTCGATCGCGCAGGCCAAGGTCAGGTGGGTGTGATTCTCGACCAAGAGAAAGACGAAGTGCTGTGGGCTCATACTAGCATTCTTCGGAATGGGGGCGGTGGCGGGGGTCGTATTTGATACGAAAGATGTCGATCAACTATATACACACTTTATAAAGTCGGTATAGACATGATCGACGCCATTCCCGAACGAGATGAAGGAGAGCCGCGTGACAGCGGATGCCAAGATGACCAAAGCGATGCTTTACGACCATCTGAGGATGGAGATCCTGTCCACTCGGATGGCACCGGGCGCCGATGTGGACGAGGCCGCATTGTCGGCCCGCTTCTCGATATCGCGTACCCCGCTGCGCGAGGTGCTGCGGCAGCTCGCGGGTGAGGGATATGTCGTGCTGCGCGAAAATCGCTCGGTCCGCGTGACGGACATGTCCTTCGCGACCATGCGGGATTTCTTTGTGGCGGCTCCGATGATCTATGGGGCCGTGTTGCGCTTGGCTGCGCGAAATGCACGGCCGGGCCAGCTGGATGCGTTGCACGAGGCGCAGGCGCGCTTCAAAAGCGCGCTCAGCAAAGGCACTGCCGTGGACCGTGCGCTTGCCAATAACCGCTTTCACGAAGTCACTGGCGAGATGGCAGGCAACATCTATCTGCTGCCGTCCTTTCAGCGCCTGCTGATCGATCACGCGCGGATCGGCACCACCTTTTACCGACCGCAATCCAACGAAATGGCCGACAACCTCAACAAGGCAAGCCACCAGCACGACGAAATCATCGCCGCGATCGCGGCGGGTGATGAGCTGCGTGCCGGTCAACTGGCCGATGAGCACTGGAACCTATCGCGCGGGCAGATCGAGCTTTTCGTGATGCCCGGCAGCCTCGATCTGCCCCTCGGCGCCCTGCCCAAGGCGACAACCGGATGAGAAACACATGACCCCGATTTTCAGATTTGACGGAATCTATACGCCCGTCGTCACACCCTTCGCCGATGATCACTCGGTCCGCTGGGATGCCTTGGCCGACATCATCGACTGGCTGATCGAACAGGGCGTTCACGGCCTGATCACCGGTGGCTCCACCGGCGAGAATTATGCCCAGACCGTTGCCGAGCGGATCGAGGTCGCGCGCTTTACCGTTCAGCACGTCAAGGGCCGGCTGCCCGTGATCGTGGGCACGGGCGCGATGCTCACCGGCGATTCCATTGCGCTGGCCAAGGCTGCGCGCGAGATGGGCGCCGATGCGATTTTGCTGGCCTCGCCCGCCTATTCCGTGCCGACGGATCGCGAAAATGCGCTGAACGCACTGGCCATCGACAAGGCGGCAGATCTGCCGATCATGCTTTACAACTATCCGGGCAGGACCGGGACCATGATGGGCGAGGAGTTTCTGGACCGCGTGGGTCGGTCGCGCAATTTCTGCGGGATCAAGGAAAGCTCGGGCGACATCAACCGCGTCCACCTTCTGGCGCGCGATTATCCGCATATCCAGCTGGGCTGCGGCATGGATGATCAGGCGTTGGAATTCTTCGCCTGGGGCGCGCCCTTCTGGGTCTGCGGCGGATCGAATTTCCTGCCCGCCGAGCATGTGGCGCTCTACGAGGCATGCGTGTTGCAGGGCGATTTCGCCAAGGGCCGACGGATCATGTCGGCGATGATGCCCCTGATGCGGGTGCTGGAACAGGGCGGCAAGTTCATTCAGACGATCAAGCATGGCGTGACGATGAACGGGATCGACTGCGAGATCGTCCGCCCGCCGCTGAAGGGGCTGAACAAGGACGACAAACGGGCGCTGGAACAGGTGACCCGTGTGCTGAAGAAAACCATAGCCGATATCCGCGCGGAGGGCACGACATGAGCTTGGCGACCAAAGACGAATACAAGGCCATCGCGGCCGATATGGACTTTCCGGTCGGCGCGTTCATCGACGGCGGCTATCGCCCGGCCATCTCGGGCAAGACATTCGCGACTGTGAACCCGGCGACCGGTGTCGAGCTGGCGCAGGTCGCCTCCTGCGGCGCGGAGGACGTGGATTTCGCGGTGGCCAAGGCGCGCGAGGCATTTGACGACGGTCGCTGGTCCCGCTTGCATCCCTCGGAGCGCAAGGATGTGCTGGTCCGGCTGGCCAAGCTGATGACGCGCAATGCTCGCGAACTGGCGGTGATGGAAAGCCTCGATTCCGGCAAGACGATCTTTGATTGCGAAACCGTGGACGTGCCCGAAACCATCCATTGCATCAAATGGCACGCCGAGCTGATCGACAAGATCTACGATCAGGTCTCGCCCGCCTCGGACGATCATATCGCCATGATCGTGCGCGAGCCGATCGGCGTGGTCGGGCTGGTTCTGCCGTGGAACTTCCCGCTGCTCATGATGGCGTGGAAGATCGCCCCGGCATTGGCTGCCGGCTGCTCGGTCGTGCTCAAGCCCGCAGAGGAGACGTCGCTCACCGCATTACGACTGTCCGAATTGGCCGCCGAGGCCGGGCTGCCGCGCGGCGTGCTGAATGTGCTTCCGGGCGGCGGCGCCGAGGTTGGCGAGCCGATTGGCCGGCACATGGATATCGACATGGTCTCGTTCACCGGCTCGACGGCCACCGGCAAGCGGTTTCTTGGATATTCGGGCGAGTCGAACGTCAAGGAAGTGGTGCTGGAAATGGGCGGCAAGAACCCCGCCATTGTCATGGACGACGCCCAGAACCTCGATCGGGTGGCCGCGCATATCGTGCAGGGGGCCTTCTGGAACATGGGCGAGAATTGCTCGGCCACGTCACGCCTGATCGTCCACAAGGACGTCAAGGCCGAGCTGCTAAAGCGCATCGCCCATCACGCGAAGGCCTGGAATGTCGGTGATCCCCTCGACCCGGCAACACGGATCGGCGCGCTGGTCTCGCGCGCGCATTACGACAAGGTCTGCGGCTATCTGGAGCAAGCCGAGAGCTTTGTCATCGGCGGCGCGGCCAAGGACGGCTTTGTCGAGGCGACGGTGATTGACGTGTCCTCGAACGGTGACGCCCTCGCGCGCGAAGAGATCTTCGGCCCTGTCCTGTCGGTCCTTACCGCCGGCAGCTTTGACGAGGCAATCGAGATGGCCAATGACACTGACTATGGGTTGGCCGCCTCGCTCTTCACCGCCAATGCCAAGCGGGCGATCCGGGGCGCGCGGATGCTGCGCGCCGGCACCGTGACGGTCAACAGCTTTGGCGAGGGGGACATCACCACGCCCTTCGGCGGCTACAAGCAATCGGGCTTCGGCGGGCGGGACAATTCGGTTCACGCCCATGATCAATACACCCAGCTCAAGACGATCTGGATCGACCTGTCCGATGATGCGGATGAGGCGGTGGATTGACCAGCTACCGCGCCACGCGGCGGCCGGTCCACCAAGGCCCGGCGGCCTGGAATGTGATCCTCGGGCCGCAGCCCGGCCCGCAGACGCTCGAGGCCGACAGAACGGCGGATTTCATCGTGATCGGCGCAGGGTTTGCCGGGCTGTCGGCGGCACGGCGGCTGACCCAGCTTCAGCCGGGCGCGCGGATAGCGGTGCTGGAGGCAGGCCGCGTGGCCGAAGGCGCGGCGGGCCGCAATTCCGGCTTCATGATCGACCTGCCGCATGACCTTCAGTCCGAGGATTACGCGGGGGCGGGCGATGACCGCCGGATGATCGAAGTCAACCGCCACGCCATCCGTTTTGCCGCAGATGCGGTCGAGGCCTATGGCATCGACAAGAATTACTTTGACCGTGCGGGCAAGGTGAACGGCGCTGTCAGCGCCGCTGCCGAGGCGCATAACCGCAGCTATGCGCGCCACCTGGAAACCTTGGGTGAAAGCTGCGAGATGCTGGATGCGCAGGCCATGCGCGAGATGACAGGCTCGGGCCATTACCGCTCGGGACTCTATTCGCCGGGCACCGTCATGCTGCAGCCAGCGGGGTATATCCGCGGGCTCGCCAAGGGGCTGCGCGCGGGTGGCGTGGACATCTACGAGGGGGCCGCTTGCACGCGCATCGACCGGGTTGGCGCGGACTGGCAGGTGCAGACGGACCACGGGCGCATCACGGCCCCGCGTGTGATCCTGACGGTCAATGGCCATCTGGAAAGCTTCGGGATCGAAAAGGGCCGCCTCCTGCAGCTCTTCCTTTTCGCCGTCATGACGCCCGTGCTGGACGCGGATGCCTTGGGCCGTCTGGGCGGGCAGCCGCGATGGGGCATCACCCCGTCCGACCCCATGGGCACGACCGTGCGCAGGATCGACAGCGGCCAGGGCGGCAACCGGATCGTGGTACGCACCTGCGCTGCGCTGCGCCCCGGCATGCGGGCGGCACCCAAGGACGTCACCCGCGCCGCGCGCGTGATGCAGGCCAAGTTCGACCAGCGGTTTCCACAGCTTGCCGGACTGAGGATGGAGCACGCCTGGGCCGGGCATCTCTGCCTGTCCTTGAACGGTGTTTCGGTCACGCGGCAACTGGACGAGGGCGTGTTTTCCGGCTGTGTCCAGAACGGGCTGGGGACTGCGCGAGGCACCCTTGCGGGCATCGCGGCCGCCGAGATGGCCGTGGGGGATGCCAGCTGTGCGACGCAATATTTCGCAGGCGAATCCCGCCCAAAGCGCTTGCCACCACAGCCGTTTCAGCAGATCGGCGCCAATGCCTTGCTACGGATAAAGGAGTGGCGCGCGCGGGAGGAGTGACCGGGCCGCGCCTCCGTTCGTCTGCGCCGGTGCAAGGGCCATTTATGCAGTAGAGCCCGATCTCCGGGACCGCCTCAATACTCCTGGTTCAGGGCATCGGCCGCCGGGATCTCGCGCTCGCGTCGCGCGATGTAGTCCAGCAACGCTTCATTCTTCGCTTCGTCCAGCTTTGGCTCCTTATACTCCGACAGCAACATGCGTGCATGCTCCAGTGCGCGCTCGGTGATCTCCTTCGAGCCGTCGGCAACCCATTGTTCGACCGAGTTGTTGTCGAACATCTCCGGCATGAAATAGGCCCGTTGGAAATTCTCCAGCGTATGCGGATGGCCAAGGTAGTGCCCGCCCGGCCCGATATCCGAAACAGCAGCCAGTGCCTCGTCGAAATCGTCCCACTGCGGCCCTTGGGCCATGCGATAGGCCATGGCACATTGCTCGGCATCGACGATGAACTTCGCGACCGAGCAGTGCATCCCGGCCTCGTTCCAGCCCGCCGAATGCCAGATGTAATTCGCACCCGAATGCATGACGGCTGACAGCGTCGTGGCGCTCTCATAGCCGGCTTGAGCGTCGAATGTCTTGGCCCCGCCCAGGGTGTTCGAGGTGCGCCACGGCACACCATAGAACCGCGCCATTTGCCCGATCATGAAGTTCATCAAACTAATTTCCGGCGTGCCCGCCATCGGGGCGCCGGACTTCATGCTGACGGTCGACAGGTAGTGACCATAGATCGCCGGGGTACCTTTGCGGATGAACTGCGTGTAGGCCAGCGCCGACAGCGCCTCGGCGTTCAGCTGTGCGACTGTCGCGGGGACGGACGCGGGCGTGTTCGCCCCGCCCAGCACGAAGGGCGAGCACAGCACCGGCTGATTGCGTTTGCAGAAGGCGCGCATCGCCCCCAGCATCGTCTCGTCCCAGACCAGCGGTGAGTTGCCGTTGCAGTTACCGGTGGTGACGGGGTGATCCTCGAGGAAGTCCTCCCCGAAGAGAACCGCGCACATCTCCATCACATCCTCGGCGTTCTTGGGCGAGGTGGTCATGCCCATGAACATCTTGTCCGAATGCTTCATCGACGAATAAGTGATGCGCAGGTGACGCTGGCTGATCGGATGGTCGTAGGGCTCGACAATATGATGCGCGGTGGAATGCAGCGCCGGGCTCATGTGGCTGAGCTTGTGAAACATGGCGAGGTCACCCAAAGTCGGATTGCGCCGCACATCATCCAGATCGCGCAAATAGGGCGCGCCGGTCATTGGCACGAAGACCGCATGCCGGCCGCCCAGCCGCACGTTATTGGCGGGGTTTCGCGCGCGGTAGGTGAAGTCCGACGGGATCGAGGCGATCAACGCCCGCACCAGACCCCGGTCGAGGTAAACCCGATCTCCGACGACCTTCGCACCAGCGCGTTTCCAGTCCGCAATGGCGATGTCATCCCTGAAGATGACGCCGACATTCTCGAGAATATCCATCGAGGCCGCGTCAATCTTTTCGACATGTGCGCCGTCCATCAGTTCGCAGAATGGGAGCCGGTTCGAGAGTCCCGGCAGCATTGTGATATCGCGGGTGCTGCGCAGGGTGCGCCGGGCCGAGCGGCCCCCTGCGCGGGATCGGGTCTTGGCGGGCTGGACATTCATGGCAGAGCCTCCTCGTTTCACAGATACTGGCCGGGCCTCTGCAAGAAGTCAGGGATGATTGCGAAATGTGGGTGCGAGAAACGACATGAATAGCGCCGTCTCGCACGGTAGATCGACTGCACTGTGCAAAAGCTGAGTTCGGACATTGAAGACGATCGCAGAGAATGGCGGCATGCCGTCCCAAAACTGCGTTCAGCGTCTCTTGGGGGCAGGGGACTTGCGCCAATCGCTCTGCCACAGATGGACTTTGGCCCGCGCGTGCTGATTTGTCAGGCCACTGCAAGCCCTTGAACGTCACGCGGATCACCTGTTCGGCGCTGGTCCCGACGTGTGGTTTTAGCCGGGCGATGTCTGCAAGAGATGAATTGATCGAGGATTGCGCCACGGCCATCATCCTGATCTTCGTGCCTGAGCTGCGATAGGAAACCACGCAGAATACTCAGGTCTGCTTTAATGGCACGATCCAGCGCGCTCTGCGCGTTTCGTTCGGCTAGTGGAAGGCCGTCGATATCGATGACGATCGGACTGTCGAGATCGACAAAATACGGCGCAAGAACTACCCGCACGACACCACCATTTGCGACATTTCCGGAACCGCGATCCTGATCCAGCCCCGGCAGGAGATCATGCGTTGCCCGATGACCAACACGGACCGGTCAGAGGTTCTGCTCCAGCATATTCTGACCGCAGAAACATTCGCCCACGTCTTTGATGAGGCCTGTTCCATCGCAACAAGAACGCAGCGCATCCGCCTTAAGGCTCGTGGGTGCGTTCCTCCTCCAAGTGGTCTTGAGATCGACGCTCGGCGCGCTGCAACCCTGCTACGCTGTGGCCTTTGTGCTCTACACACTGATTGACAGATGCGAGCCCAACTTTCCCAGATGTCGTCCCGCAGCATTTTGCACGAGCTGATAATCCAGCCTAGTGCGCACGGCCCGTTCAAGGCATTACAGTCGTCGTCCGTGAACTGGATGAGGTGCTCGGTCTGCACGGCATTGCAGGCGGATTGCCGACAGACACCCGGATTGGACGCAATCGGACCAAAAACCCTATCAATCCTGATTTGGAGACCGGAACTCACGCTCGGATCGCGCGTCAGATGGCGGTATTACCGAATAGCGGACGTGCCAGGCTTGATTGCAGCGCAAAACAGCGAAAAGATGTCAAATCAGACACTCCACTTGGAATATGTTGGCTGAGAGAGATAACCCCGATGAGACCTGCACAATCAGAAGAAGACTTTCGGACGCGCATCGGCCGCCGCATCAAAGCAGCCATTGCCGCTCTCCTCTTGTGCATTCCGACCGTTGCGCTTGGTGACGAGCCTGATGCTCGGGACTCCATCCGCTATGTTGCTGAATTTGCGCGATCGAAACCTTTTACTCTGGCATCTCTCTTTATTCCCAATTGGGAAGTTGCCTTAAAAATCAATGGTAGCGAGTTCCGCTTGGATATTGGCGCTGGCGAGGACCTCAAAGACCTCTGCATCATTGAGGAGACGGTTCCTACGACGGGTAGGTTTATCGCAGAAGATCTGATGTGTGACGGAACGCTAGATGAACTAAAGGTCGTTCAGTTGGGAAAGTCCGTTCCCCGCTCCTTGAACATCACGGCAAATCAGCAAAGTCGATTTGAGGCAGATGCGGCGTTTCTTGCCCGCTCAATTGCGGTTCTGTCTCTGGCATCACCTGCTGGGGCTGAGATTGAAAGCTTTGAGTTTCCTGATCCTTTTTCCATCGCGACCCGTCCGGACAAAGACCTTGCGGCCGTGCTTACCGCAGACATTCCCCTGTTAAAGAAACAAGGAACGGTGGAGGAAGGAAAGTATCATTTTTTTTGGGTTGAAATTGATGAGGGATACAGATTTCAGCGCATTGCTTCGACAAAAGAAAAAAACGGGCGGCCTCTCAGTTGCCTGGACATGATCATCACGCCTGAGCTGAATGCTCTTGGCTATCATCGCATTCAGTTTGAAGCACCAAATTGCCAACTTGATGGGGCGGGTTTTTATCGCGTGACGTTGAATAACAAATTCGAGCCATTCGAATTGAGCGTTGACGAACGCGCCAATTGGATAAACGGATTTTCGCGGGTCTTGCATTATTGGAATGTCCGCGAAAATTCCAGGTAAGCCACGGCGCCAACGCGGCTGATCACGTTCTGATCGGTCATTCAGCTGCGCGTTTGGGCGCTTACGCCGGCGATCTGGGCAATGAAGAAAGAGGCGCTTCCTTTGCAGTCTGGCAGACACTTAGCACGCATTCATACACTGCGCGGCATCCAGTGAATTAGGCTCTAGCCCGTCACTTGCTGCGCTTGGCTTGAAAATTCGCGACAGGAAGGCCGCCCGGCCTTCGCAAAAATCGCTATCTGCGTATTGCTGCCTTTGGTGCGAGGCGCCGCGAGTGACCGTTCACCACCCGAGAAGCTCGGTAATCGATCCGTGAAGACCCTGGACTAAGCCGGTAGCAAAACGCTGGAAGCGCGCGACGGCTTGTTCATGTGCGTGCGGTAGCCATGTCTGGCGAAAGGAGCGACACATCGCAGTGAGTGGCCATCACGCGCAACCCGCATGATGGGTTGGTCGAGATATGGCGAGCTCACAGTGAATTATCGCAGAGCGTTTTCACAGATAGGTGGCGGAGGAGGTGGGATTCGAACCCACGGAGGACTTACACCCTCGTCGGTTTTCAAGACCGGTGCATTCGACCACTCTGCCACTCCTCCGACGACACCCGTTTAGGCGGCGCCGCGCGATTCTGAAAGTGTCTCTTTGCGTCAAATACGGCTTCGGCCGCGAGAGGTGTCTGGCGCGACGACACTGCGCCGAATTTGGGGAATTCCGCCGAATGCGTTCGCGGGGGGCACTGTGTGCTTTTCTTGACTGGTGCGGTTAGCTAGAGTGCGCGCACGCGGCAACGACCGTGGATGCTGGCGCGGTGCGTCCGCCTCGATCCGGGAATGGCAAGGTCTGACCATCCGGGCACGAGGAGGCAGCGGAACGCGGGGCACGAAAGACAGGCAAGGGGCGAGGCATGGGAATTCTTAGGGCAGGCAATGCGCCGGGATGGCGCAAGGCGGCATGTGGCGGCGCGATGGCTCTGGCCCTCGCGGGATGCGAGGATATGGGCGGCATGTTTGCGGGCAAGTCCGAGCCTGCATCGGTCTCGGGCGATGCCTCATCGGTGCGCTTGGTCGAGCGTGATGTCGAGGCGCCGAACGTATTTCAGGTCACCGACAAGGGCCTTTGGGACGGGCGCCCGTCGCTGGGCGGCGTTTGGGTGGCGCATCCGGACGTCAAAGAGCCCGAGCGTGTCATCATTCGCAATACCGCAAATTCGAAATTCGTGATCGGCGCGCTCTTCCGGCGCGAGCGGGCCAATCCGGGTCCGGCGTTCCAAGTGTCGTCCGACGCCGCCGCCGCGTTGGGAATGCTGGCCGGCGCGCCCGCACAGCTCAACGTGACCGCGCTTCGCCGCGAGGAAGCGCCGGTGGCGGACGTCTCGGAGGAGGCTGCGCTCGATGACGGGACTCAGACGCTTGCGCCCGGCACGGTCGAAACCAGCTCGCTAGACCCGGTGGCCGGTGCCGCCGCCGCGATTGACGAAGCTGATGAGGTGCGCCCGCAAGCCGCCGCAGCGCCCGGCGCCTCCGAGGCCGCGCCGCAGCCCGCGCGCGTGGCCAGCGCGCCCGCCAGTTCGGATCTCAGCCGGCCTTTCATTCAGATCGGCATCTTCTCGGTCGAGCAGAATGCCGAGAATACGGCAACCGCGATGCGCCAGGCTGGCATGGTGCCCACCGTCCGCAAGGAGGGCAGCCAAGGCAAGACCTTCTGGCGAGTCATCGTCGGCCCGGCCCAGACCGAGGCCGAGCGCGCGGCGCTTCTGACCAAGATCAAGGGCGTCGGCTTTGACGATGCCTATGCGGTCAGCAACTAGGACATGACGAAAGGGTCGGCGTCCTCGGGCGCCGCCCCCTCAGATACCAGACGACGGAGCAAGACACAGATGCACCACGCCCGGACCTCGAGCCCGCTCACATCACTGCGTAACGCGCTGGCCGCGGGGTTGGCACTTGCCTGCCTTTCGGCGCCCGTATCGGCCTTCGATACCGCGGCCGAGGCGGCCTATGTAGTCGATGTCGGCACCGGCACCGTTCTGCTCGACAAGAACGCAGATCAGCCCCTGCCGCCTGCGTCGATGTCCAAGCTGATGACGCTCTACGTCGCGTTCGAGGCGATCCGCGACGGGCGCCTGTCGCTCTCCGAAGAGCTGCCCGTCTCGCGCCACGCGATGAGCTATGGCGGCTCGACCATGTTTCTGGACACGACCGACCGGGTCAAGGTCGAGGATCTGCTGCGCGGCATCATCGTGCTCTCGGGCAACGACGCTTGCGCCGTCATCGCCGAGGCGCTCAGCCCCGACGGCACCGAGGCGGGCTTTGCCCGGTTCATGACGCAGCGCGCGCAGCAGATGGGCATGACCAATTCGCGCTTTGCCAATTCCAACGGCTGGCCCGCGCCGAACCACGTGATGAGCATGCGCGACCTCGCGCTGCTGTCGCGCCATATCATTCAGGATTTTCCCGAATTCTATCCGATGTTCGCGGAGACCGAATTCGAGTTCGACGGACGTGCGCCTCAGAACACGCAGAACCGCAATCCCATCCTCAATCTCGGCATTGGCGCCGACGGGTTGAAAACCGGACACACGCAGGCGGCGGGCTATGGCCTGACCGGCTCGGCCAAGCAGGGCGACCGGCGCGTGATCTTTGTCGTCTCGGGGCTGGAGACCGCGCAGGCGCGGGCCGAGGAATCCGAGGCCATTGTCAACTGGGCCTTCCGCCAATTCGCCGAAAACACGCTGGTCGAGGCAGGCACGGATGTCGCCCGCGCAGATGTCTGGATGGGCGAGACGGACAGCGTGGGTCTTGTTACCGAAAACGATCTGACGATGCTGCTCCCCGTTCTGGGCGATGACAAGGTCGCGGCCGAGGTGATTTATGACGGCCCGCTTGAGGCGCCCATCACTGCGGGCACCAAGGTGGGCGAGCTGATCGTGCGCCCCGAGGGCATGCCCGAGACGCGCGTACCGCTGCTGGCCGGATCGGATGTGGCGCGGGGCGGTTTCGCCATCCGGCTCAAGACAGTGTCCAGCCTTTTGATCAAGCGGTTGCAGCAGGGGCCCGAGGGCACGCTGTGACGCATGGCCTCTTCGTCAGTTTCGAGGGGATAGACGGGTCGGGCAAATCCACGCAAGCGCGGATGCTGCACGATCATCTGGCTTCCGAAGGCCATGAGGCGATCCTGACGCGCGAGCCGGGTGGCAGCCCCGGCGCCGAAGAAATCCGCGCTTTGGTGCTGAACGGCGCGCCGGATCGGTGGTCGCCCGAGACCGAATTATTGCTTTTCACTGCCGCGCGGCGCGACCATCTGGAGCGGACGGTGCGCCCGGCGCTCGAGGCGGGGCGCACCGTGATCTGCGACCGCTTCGCCGACTCGACGCGCATGTATCAGGGCCTGCGCGGGCCGGGCTTGCGCGCCAGCGTAGATGCGCTGCACGATCTGATGATCGCGCAGGAGCCGGATCTGACCATCCTTATCGACATCGATGCCGAAACCGGCCTTGCCCGCGCGATCGAGCGGGGCGGCGAGGGCCGGTTCGAGGCGTTCGGCGGCGAGATGCAGCAGCGCATGCGCGACGGCTTTCTCGCGCTGGCCAAGGAATTTGCGGGCCGTTTTGCGGTCATCGATGGCGCGCGCGCGCCGGATGCCGTGGCCGCCGATGTGCGCGCCGCCGTCATGGCCCGGCTGGGGGCCGCATGAGCGACGACGCCCCGCAGCCTGACCGCATCGAAGGCGCGCCCCACCCGCGCGAGACAGCGCAGCTGATTGGGCAGGGCGCCGCCGAGGCGGCGTTTCTGGCCGCTTACAACGACGACCGCCTGCATCACGCGTGGCTTCTGACCGGCGCGCGCGGCGTGGGCAAGGCGACATTTGCCTGGCGCGCGGCGCGGTTCCTTTTGGCCCATGATGAAGGGGAGGACGGCATGTTCGGCGCGCCGCCCGCGCCCGATACCCTTGATATATCGCCCGATCATCCGGTCTCGCGGCGCATCCTGGCCCGGTCCGAGCCGCAGCTGTTCCACATCACGCGCCAGATCAACGAAGATACCAAACGCCTACGTGACGTGATCCGCGCCGAGGATGTGCGCAGCCTGCACAACTTCCTCATGCTTTCCAGCGCCGATGGCGGCCGCCGCGCCGTTATCATCGACGCGGCGGATGAGATGAATGTGACCGCCGCCAACTCCCTTCTCAAGATGCTGGAGGAGCCGCCCGCGCGCACGACATTCTTTCTGATCAGCCATCAGCCCTCCGGCCTCTTGCCCACGATCCGATCGCGCTGCCGCGAGCTGCGCCTGCCACCGCTCACTGCAGATGACATGGCCGCGGCGCTGGCGCAGGCCGGGGCCGAGACGGGCGCACAGACCGCCGCGCTGGCCGCGCTCTCGGGCGGGTCGGTGGGCGAGGCGGTGCGCCTGATCAACCTCGGCGGGCTGGAGCTTTATGCGCAGCTGGTCACGCTCTTGTCGGATCTGCCGAATGTCGATCGCCCTCGCGCGCTGGCACTGGCCAATGCCGCCGCACAGCGCGGCGCCGAGGACAAGCTGACCCTGCTCATCTGGATGATCGAGCTGATCCTGGGCCGCATGGCTCAGACCGGCGCAACCGGCGCGGCGCCCAGCCCCGAGGCCGCCCCCGGCGAGGCCGAGATGCTGACCCGCGCCGCGCCCGATCTGGCCGCCGCCCGCGCCTGGGCCGATTGCGCGCAGGATGTGGGGACGCGGATGCGCCATGGCCGGGCGGTCAACCTTGACCCTGCCTCACTCGTCCTAGATACCGTGTTCAGAATACAAAAGACGGCGGCGGGTCAGCCCGCCTGAGGGGCGCATGACTGAAATTACAATCACCGACAGCCACTGCCACCTCGACTTTCCAGACTTCGCCGAGGAGCTGCCCGACGTCGTGGACCGCGCCGTTGCCGCTGGCGTCACGCGCATGGTGACGATCTGCACCAGGCTGCGGCAGGAGCCGCAGGTGCGCGCCATCGCCGAAGCGCATGCGCCGGTATTCTACGCCGCCGGCACCCACCCGATGAGCGCGGCGGACGAGCCGCTGGTGAGCGTTGACGAATTGGTGGCGCTGGCGCAGCACCCGAAATTTGTCGGCATCGGCGAGACGGGGCTGGATTATCACTACACCGCCGAGAGTGCCGAGGTGCAGCAGACCAGCCTGCGCATCCATATCGAGGCCGCGCGCCGCACAGGCCTGCCTTTGATCATCCACGCGCGGGATGCGGATGCGGACATGGCCCGCATCCTGGCCGAAGAGCACGCGCAAGGCGCCTATGCCTGCGTCATGCATTGCTTTAGCTCCGGCGCGGAACTCGCTGAAAAGGCTCTGGATCTCGGGTTCTACCTTAGCATGTCCGGCATCACGGCCTTTCCCAAGTCGGGCGATCTGCGTGACATCTTTGCTGCCGCTCCGCGGGACCGTATCTTGGTCGAGACGGACGCGCCCTATCTTGCCCCTCCGCCCCATCGCGGCAGGCGGAACGAGCCGGCCTATACCGCGCATACGGCCCGAAAGGGCGCCGAGACGATGGGCATGGACTGGGCCAAATTCGCCGCCCAGACACAAGCCAATTTCGACCGGCTTTTTACCAAGGTCGCGGCCTATGAGGGGCGTGGCTGATGACGACACGCAGGTTCATCATCCTTGGCTGCGGCTCGTCCGGTGGCGTGCCGCGTCTGGCGGATATGCCCGGTGGCAACTGGGGTGATTGCGACCCCGCCGAGCCGCGCAACCGCCGCACGCGCTGCTCGATCCTGATCGAGCAGGAGGGCGCGGATGGCGGCCTCACCCGCGTTTTGATCGATGCCTCGCCCGACATGCGCGAGCAGCTTTTGCGCCACGGTATCGGCACGCTGGACGCGGTTGTCTTTACCCATAGCCACGCCGATCACTGCCACGGCCTCGATGATCTGCGTATCATTGTCTTCAACTCGCCCGGCCGCCTGCCGGTCTGGGCCGAGCCCGCGACGCAAGCCGCCCTGATGGAGCGGTTCGGCTACGCCTTCGTTCAGCCCCAAGGGTCGAGCTATCCGCCCATTCTGGACATGAACACGATCGATGGCGACATCACCGTGACGGGCGCCGGCGGTGCGATCACGCTCAGCCCCTTCGAGGTCGAGCATGGCGCCATGATGGCGCTGGGATTCCGCGTGGGCGATGTTGCCTATCTGCCCGATGTGGCCGATATGAACGCCGCGTGCTGGGACAAGGTGCAGGGCCTCGACACCTGGATCCTCGACGCGCTGCGCCGCAAGCCGCATCCGACGCATCTGCATCTGGAGCGGACGCTGGAATGGCTGGCCCGCGCCGCGCCGCGCCGGGGCGTCATCACCAACATGCACACGGATATGGATTACCGCACGCTTCTGGCCGAGCTGCCGGAGGGTATCGACGTGGCCTATGATGGCATGACACTGACATTCGACGTGCCGAAGGCGGGGTAGGGACTTGAGCGCACTTCTGGACGTCGTCCTGCCCGTTTTCGTTGTGATCGGGGCAGGGTATCTGGTGGTCTGGCGCGGCTGGTTCGCGCAGTCGGGCGTCGAGGGCCTGATCCGCTTTACGCAGAATTTCGCCATTCCCTGCCTGCTCTTCACCGCGATATCGCAGCTGGATCTGGGCGAGAATTTCAATTTCCCGCTGCTTTTCAGCTTCTATTCGGGCGCGCTGGCCGGGTTCTTCCTTGGTATGTTCGGCGCGCGGCTGGTCTTTGGCCGCCGCTGGGAGGACGCGATCGCAATCGGCTTCTGCTGTCTTTTTTCCAACTCGGTCCTTCTGGGCCTGCCTATCACCGAGCGCGCCTATGGCGCGGATGCGCTGGAGGCGAACTTTGCCATCATCGCGCTGCACTCGCCCTTTTGCTACGGCGTGGGCATCACGGCGATGGAGATTGCGCGCTCGGGCGGGGGCGGCTCTGCCCAAGTGGCACGCAAGGTGTTGAAGGCCATGTTCTCGAACGCGCTGATCATCGGGATCGGGCTGGGCGTGATCGTCAATCTCAGTGGCCTCACGGTGCCCGCGCCGCTGCAGAGCGGGCTTGACCTGATCGCGCGCGCGGCCCTGCCAGCGGCACTCTTCGGGCTGGGCGGTGTGCTGGTGCAGTACAAGCCCGAGGGAGACCTGCGGGTGATCGCCATGGTCTGCGTGATCGCGTTGATCGCGCATCCCACGATCACCTTCACCCTTGGCACCGTGCTGAGCCTGCCCGAGAACGCCATTCGAAGCGCCGTCGTCACCGGTGCAATGGCGCCGGGGATCAACGCCTATATCTTTGCCAACATGTATTGCGCCGCGCGGCGGGTTGCGGCCTCGGCCGTGCTGATCGGTACCGCGCTCTCGATCCTGACGACATGGGTCTGGCTGGGGCTTTTGCCGTGATAACCCGCCGAAAGCATTTCTGATGCGAACCACGCGCGACAGGATTCGCCACGCGGTCATGTTCGAGGCGGTCGGCCTTGCCATCGTCATCGGCTTCGGCGGCTGGCTCTTTGGCCTCGCGACGCGGGATATGAGCGTGATCGCGGTGGTCAGCACCACGCTCGCCACGCTCTGGACCTATGTCTATAACCTGCTGTTCGACCGAGTGATGCAAGCGCGCGTCGGCCATACGCGCAAGGGGCTGTGGCTGCGCGTCGGGCATTCGGTGCTGTTCGAGATCGGGCTTTTGACCATACTCGTGCCCTTCATCGCGCTTTACCTCCAGATCGGTCTGATCGAGGCGTTGCTGATGGATGTGGCGATATCGCTGTTCTATCTCGTCTTCGCTTTTGGCTATAACTGGCTCTACGACATCGTCTTTCCGGTGCCCGAAGCGCCGCGCCCCTGAAGGCGGACCTAGTCGCGCACCCCGCCCCCCTTGAACGCGTTGGGGCCGTGGTAATTCACTGGCTCCTCGGTCATTTCCAGATGCAGGCCCTCGCCGCGCCAAGGATGCGCGCGGGCCAGATCCTCGTCCACTTCGATGCCAAGGCCGGGCGCCTCAGGCACATCAATGTAGCCGTCCGTGATGGTGATGCTGCTCTGGATCAGCGCGCGGTGAAAGCCGGTGTCGATCGTCTCGGCCATCAGAAGGTTCGGGATGCTGGCCGCCAGTTGCACATTCGCGGCCCACTCGATGGGCCCGGCGTATAGATGCGGGGCCACCTGCGCATTATAGACCTCGGCCATGGCCGCGATCTTCTTGCATTCCCAAATGCCCCCCGCGCGGCCCAAGGCGGGTTGCAGGATCGCGGCGCCGCCATCGCGCAGAACGGGCGCGAACTCGGCCTTGGTGGTCAGCCGCTCGCCCACGGCGATGGGCAGGCCGGTGGCGGCGCCCACCTTGGCCAATGCGCCCACATTATCGGGTGGGCACGGCTCCTCGTACCAAAGCGGATCATAGGGCGCGATGGCACGGCCGAGGCGAATGGCGCCCGCGGTGGTGAACTGCCCATGCGTGCCGAAAAGCAGATCCGCCCGGTCGCCCACCGCCTCGCGGATCGCCGCGCAGAAGGCCACCGATTGCGCGATGTCGCGCCGCGAGGGCATATGCCCGCCGCGCAGCGTGTAGGGGCCTGCGGGATCAAATTTCACGGCTGTATAGCCCTCATCCACCAGCTGCGCCGCGCTTTCGGCGGCCATGTCGGCAGAGGACCAGAACGCGTCCTCGTCGTGATGGGGCAGGGGATAGAGATAGCTGTAGGCGCGGATGCGGTCATTGACGCGGCCCCCCAGAAGGGCATGCACCGGGCGATCATACGCCTTGCCGAGGATGTCCCAGCAGGCGATCTCCAGTCCCGAAAACGCGCCCATCACGGTCAGGTCGGGTCGCTGCGTGAAGCCCGAGGAATAGACGCGGCGGAACATCAGCTCGATATTCTCGGGGTTCTCACCGGCCATGTGCCGCTCGAACACATCCTCGATCACGGCGCGCATCGCCTCGGGGCCGACGCTTGCGGCATAACATTCGCCCCAGCCGATGATGCCGGTATCGGTGGTCACCTTGACGAGGATCCAGTAGCGCCCGCCCCAACCGGGGGCGGGGGGCGAGGTGACGATGATGTCGAGATGATTGAGACGCATTGCGTGCGCTCCTAAGTATCGAGGCTGCCGTAACGGGACAGCGCGCGTTGAAAGATATCGGCATCCACGTTCCCGCCGGAGATGGTGACGATCACATCGTCGCCTTCGATCTGATCGGCGCGGAAAAGCGCGGCGGCCAGCGCCACAGCGCCCCCCGGCTCGGCCACCAGTTTCAGCCGCCCCCAAGCGAGGGCCATGGCGCGAAGCGCCTCTTCGTCGGACACGGCGAGGCCCGGACCGCAGAGGCGCTGCAGGATGGGAAAGGTAATTTCGCCCGGCTGGGGCGTGATGATCGCATCGCACAGCCCGCCGGAGGTGCGCGCGTTGCGCTCAATCCGGCCCGACGCCAAAGAGCGGGCGGTATCGTCGAAATCCTCAGGCTCACAGGGCCGCGCGCGCAGGCCGGGTGCGTCCGCCTCCAGCGCCAGCGCGATGCCCGAGGTGAAGCCGCCGCCGCCGCAGCAGACCAGCACATCGGCACGCCGGATGCCCATCTCCGCCGCATCCTCGGCAATCTCGAGGCCCGCGGTGCCCTGGCCTGCGATCACTTGCGGCTCGTCATAGGGGCGGATCAGGGTCAAGCCGCGCGCGGCCTCCAGAGCCTCGCCGATTTCCTCGCGGCTTTCGCCGCCGGCGCGGTCATATAACACCACCTCGGCCCCGAGGGCGCGGGTATTGGCAATTTTCAGCGCTGGCGCATCGCTGGGCATGATGATGACGCTGGGCACGCCATGCTGCGCCGCCGCCAGTGCCACGCCTTGCGCGTGATTGCCGGAGGAAAAGGCCAGCACGCCGCGCGCGCGAGTGGCATCGTCCAGCGCCGAGACCGCCGCATATCCCCCGCGATACTTGAAACTGCCAGTATGCTGAAGGCACTCGGGCTTGACCCAGACGCGCCGCCCGGCGATCCGGTCGAGGAAGGGCGAAGACAGCAGCGGCGTGCGCCGGGCGTGGCCCTTTATGCGCGCGGCAGCGGCGCGGATCATGTCGATATCGCTCATGCGAAGTCCTTCAGATGGCTGAGAATTCCCTCCAGCGCCGCGCGCTCGTCGAGGAAGGGCACATGGCCCCGGTCCGGCACTGTGACGGCCCGCATATCTGGCGCGCGGGCCTGCATCCGCGCCAGTATCTCGGCATTCAGCAGGTCGGAATTCGCGCCCTGCAGCACCGTGACGGGCAGCTGGGCCAAGGCATCCCACAGCGCCCAGAGATCGGGCGCGGGGCCGGCGCCCGCCTGACCCAGCAGCGCGTCGCGCAAACGCGGATCATAGCGCAGATCGAGACCATCAGAGGCCTGGTTCCAGATCAGCTCGGCATGGATACGCCAACGATCGCGCGTCACGCCCGCAAAGCGCGGCGCCATGAGGGCCACAAGAGCATCCGCAGCCGCATCGTAATTCGCAAAGGTCGGACGTTGGCCGACATACTCGAAAATCCGCTCCAGCCCGCCGGGCGCAATTTCCGGACCAATATCGTTGAGAATGGCGCCGTTCAGCCTTTGGGGATGCGTCGCCGCAAGCAGCATTGCGATCAGACCGCCCCGCGAAGTCCCGAGGATCGTTGCACGCTCCAGCCCCAGATGATCCATGAGGGCGATGGCGTCTTCGGCCTCCTGCGCGACGGAATAGGTGGTGATATCATGCGCCCAATCCGACTGACCACGTCCGCGATAATCCATGCGGATCACGCGGTATTCGGGCAGGAACGGCAGGACAAAGCGGAAATCCTCGGAATTCCGCGTAAGGCCCGCAAGGCATAGGATCGCGGGGCCATCATGTGCGCCCGGCGCGTCCAGACTGTCGATATAATGCAGGTTGAGCCCATCGGGGGCGGTGAAGCGGGCCATCAGATGCCCGCCAGGGCGGGAATGCCGCTGAGGTCGCGCAGAACATGGGCTGGCTTGCCGGGCAGGCACTCCACCGGCTCGTCCGCGCGGTTTGCCCAGGCCACGGTAAAGCCATAGGCCGAAGCGGCCGCCGCGTCCCAGCCGTTGGACGACACGAAGAGCACCTTCTCGGGCGCGCAGGCAAAACGGCGCCCGACCATGTCGTAGACCACCTTGGCCGGCTTGTAGATGCCGCACATCTCGACCGACAGGATATCGTCCAGATCGCCGCGGATCCCGGCCGAGACGGTCGCCGCCTCCAGCATCTCGGGCGTTCCGTTCGACAGGATGGCGGTGTTCAGCCCGGCCTCCTTCAGCTTGCGCAGCATGGGCGCCACTTCGGGATAGGCGCCCAGCTCGCGGTAGAGCTCCATCAGGCGCGCGCGCAGGGCCGCGTCCTCGATCCCCTCGGCGGCCAGCGCCCAGTCGAGCGCGTCGCCCGTCACCGTCCAGAAATCCGCGTGGTCCTCCATGATGGTGCGCAGCCAGGTGTATTGCAGCTGTTTGAGCCGCCAGTTCTGCGCAATATCCGGCCAGCATTCAGCCAGTTGTGCCTGTCCCGGTTCTTCGGCGGCGGTGCGGGCGGCGGCGGCCACGTCCAGCAAGGTGCCATAGGCGTCGAAAATGCAGGTCGTTATGGCCATGCCGTCCCCTCGGATTTGCGCTGGCGCCAGATTGGCACAGGCAGCGCCGGCGGAAAAGGGCGTTTCGGGCGACGGGGCGACGCGCATCGATACTGTCACGCAGACGGCGCCTCTAGGCGAAAACCTTTAAGCAAAACCAGTAACTTGGCCCGATCTCGCCCGGCATCCGTTTGCAATCCGCACCCGGCATCGCTACATCCCCTCTCAATTCGCACAAGCACCCGCGCGATGCGTGGCCTTGCAAATTCATTCACCTCCCCCCAAACTGACCAGAACTGGAGTCTATCCATGACCGAAGTAAAATCGGGCGATACCGTTCACATTCATTACACCGGCACGCTGACCGACGGCACTGTCTTTGACAGCAGCGAGGGCCGCGATCCGCTGAAATTCGAAGTCGGCTCGGGCCAGATCATTCCCGGCCTCGACACCGCGATGCCCGGCATGACCGTCGGCGACAAGAAGACCGTCGAAGTGCCTGCCGATCAGGCGTATGGTCAAGTTGACCCCAACGCTCGCCAGCAGGTGCCGCGCGAAGGCATCCCGGCGGACATCCCGCTGGATCCTGGCACGCAGCTGCAGGTGCAGACCGAGAATGGTCAGGTCCTGCCGGTGACCGTTCTTGAGGTTACCGAAGAGGCGGTCACACTTGATGCCAATCACGCGCTGGCAGGCAAAGACCTGAAATTTGATATCGAGCTGGTCGCCATCGCGTAAGGCGAAAAGCACAATTGTCGTGAAAGGCCCCGGAGCGTTGCTTCGGGGCTTTTTTCGCGCTGCGTGGAAAAATGTACCGATGCGTACGGGATACGTCCTTGTCCCCCAATGACGCTTCGGACTTTTAAGAAAGCCGTAGAAGCCACAGATCTTAAACAGGTTTTTACGACTCAGCTCTACCTTCGGCCGGGCGCATCACGCACTGGTAAGAAGGAACGAGAGTTTGACCAAATCATCCAAGATTGCACTGATACTGACCGCTTTCGCGGGGTTGTCCGCCTGCGCCGCACCCGAGGTCGTGTCCGAGCGCAAGGCAGGCGATACGGCCCTGACCTGCGCGCAACTGGGCGCACAGCTGCGCGAGGCCGAGAAATTCAAGGAGAAGGCGCGCGCGGAAAAGGGCGTGACCGGCACCAATGTGGCCGCGGGCCTGTTTTTCTGGCCCGCACTTTTGGTGACTTACAGCAATTCCGAAGAGGCGATCGAGGCGGCGGAGGACCGTCAGGAGCATCTCTACAAGATCGCCGACGGCAAGAACTGCAAGGTCTGATCCGTAGGAGGGCGCCCTTCCGACCTGGCCCGAAAAACGGGGGCACTGGCGTTTGCCAGTGCCCCAAGAGTAGCGTGTCCGGTGTTGGGCTGACGTCACCATGCCCCGGACGGACCCGACGTCGTGCGAGGCTGGCTAGATCTCCAGCAGCACCGCACCCGTGCGGCCCGGTGTCATCACTGCCTCATGCGCTTTGGCGCATTCCGCCAGTGGAAGGACTGCGTCGATCGCGGGGGCGAGCGCCCCTGCCGTCAGCGCGGCGTGCAGGCGCGCGATGATTGCGTCCCTTTCACGCTGTTTCAGCAGGTAGATCAGCGTGATGTCCACCTTGAGCGCCTTGAACAGGAATGCGCCGAAGGGCAGGGTCGGTGTCATGTCCTTGCCCGAGCCGTAGGCTGCAATCGTGCCCATGGGCTTCATCACCTCGCCAAGGAGTGGGGCATTCACGCCAAATTCGACCTCGACGGCGCGGTCGATACCGCCCGGCGCCGCACCGTCGATCTGGGCGGCCAAATCCGGATCCGAGTAGTCGAAAACCGCATCCGCCCCGGCTGCGTGTACATGTTTCATGCCATCCTTGCTGCAGGTGGCGATGACGCGCGCGCCGCCCCACTTGGCCAGTTGCACGGCATTGTGGCCGACTGCGCCCGCGCCGCCGCTGACCAACACTGTCTGCCCGCTGACATCTCCGCCGCCAAAGACGGTTTGCGCTGCCGTCAGGCCCGGAATGCCCAGCACCGCGCCCAGCTTCGGGTCCAGCCCGTCAGGCATGGCCACCGCTTGCGCCTCGGGCAGGCAAACATACTCGGCGGCGGTGCCATAGGGGCGTTGCCACGCGGCGTTCCAGAGCCAGACGGGTTGGCCGATGCGGGCCGCATCAATGCCATCCCCCACAGCGTCGATCACACCCGCGCCATCGGAATGGGGGATCACGCGATCATAAGGAGGCGCCGTAACACCCGGCCGGGTGCCGCCGCGCGCCTTGGCATCAGACGGGTTCACACCGGAATAGGCGATTTTGACGCGCACCTCGCCCGGGCCGGGCCGGGGCGTGTCCATTTCGCCCAGTTCGATGACATCGGCGGCGGGGCCAAAACGGCTGTACCAGGCGGCGCGCATAGAATTTTCTCCATTTCATTCGGCGGGTTTATCGGAGCCTTAACGACTGCAAGCTACCCCGGAAAGCATCGACAGAAAACCAACCTCAAGGAGATTTGTGAATGTTCCAAGTGAAACGATATGCGCGCCTTGCCGCAGCCTTGGTGGTGCCGTTCTTCCTTATGGCTTGCGCTGCGGCGGGGCCCGAGCCGGTCGTCGCCTCTTTCAACGAGGCCAGCGTCGGGATTCAGCTGGATGCCAACCAGATGGGCTTTGCGACCGAAGAGGCCCGCCGCGACGCAGTTGCCAAAGCGGATGCAAAGGCTGCAGAAATCTGCAGCCGCGGTCCGAACCGCAAAGCCGAATACGCCAGCAGCCGCACGTTCAGTACCGGCCAGTATACCTCGGCGACCGAGCGACTGTATCTGTGCTTGAAATAAGCAGCCTCAGTCGCGGCGGCGCAGGCGGATCACCACATCGATCGAGGCGATCTCGGCGCCCTCGGGGGCGTCGGGCAGCCGTGTGATTTCCAACTGGTCGGCCGGCGCATCACTCAGGCGGTTCTCATCCTCCCAGTAGAAATGGGGATGATCATGCGTGTTGGTGTCGAAATAGGATTTGGTGCCATCGACCAGCACTTCTTGCATCAGTCCTACGTCACAGAATGCGCGCAGCGTGTTATAGACGGTGGCCAGTGACACGCTCTCGCCGCGCTTTTGGACATCGGCGAAGAGGCTCTCGGCGGTCACGTGGCGGTGCTGGCCGTCGCCGATCAGAAGGCTGGCAAGCGTGACGCGTTGGCGCGTCGGACGCAAACCCGCGCTCGCCAGCCATTGGCTGCCGCGCTCTTCGGTCGGTAGGGGGCTTTGGCGTGTCATGTGCTACCTGCGACTTACTCTCATTGCGATCTTATACCCGGCATGGGAACCGGACTTCAAACAAAATCCAAGATGGGGCGTGGCGCCGCATCCTCTTCGGGCCACCCATCCGGCGCCAGGCTTCCGGCGACGCATCCGGCGCGGCAGGCCGGGGCCGCCGGGACGTCGCCAAACGCGCCAGTGGCCCGGCATGGACCGCCATGGCGCCAGCGGGCTTGCACCTGCGCGGGGACGGGTGCTAGAGGATATGGCGCAAATACCGACGGGGACCACCCGTGCGGCAGACACCAAGACCAAGGAGCCGCCCGAATGGCCGACTATCCGACGCAATTCGCCAAGGAAGACCTGCTGAAATGCGCGCGGGGCGAGCTTTTCGGCCCTGGCAACGCGCAACTGCCGCTGCCCCCCATGTTGATGATGGACCGCATCACGGATGTTTCCGCCGATAGTGGCGCGCATGGCAAGGGACATATCACCGCCGAATTCGACATAACGCCGGACCTTTGGTTCTTTGAATGCCACTTTCCCGGCAACCCCATCATGCCGGGCTGCCTCGGTCTTGATGGTCTTTGGCAGCTGACCGGCTTCAACCTCGGCTGGCGCGGCTGGCAGGGTCGGGGCTATGCGCTGGGCGTGGGCGAGGTCAAGCTGACCGGCATGGTGCGCCCCGACCGCAAAATGCTGACCTACAAGATCGACTTCACCAAAGCCGTCCAGACGCGGCGCCTGACCATGGGCGTCGCCGACGGGATCGTCGAGGCCGATGGCGAAGTGATCTATCAGGTCAAGGACATGAAGGTCGCCCTGAGCGAAAGCTGATGGTCGCAGGTGCGCCGCGCAATCATCGGCCCGAACGGGTTGCATACCGCGCGCCCGCTGGCCTAAAGATAAAAAGCAACATCTAAGGAGTGCGCCATGCGCCGCGTCGTCGTTACGGGACTCGGAATCGTCTCGTCCATTGGCAACAGTGCGGATGAGGTGCTGGCATCGCTCAAGGCAGGGCGATCCGGCATTACCGCGAACGAGGAAATGGCCGAGCACGGGTTTCGCAGCCGGGTGGCCGGGGCCATTGATTTGAACGTCGCCGACCATGTCGACAAGCGCACGCTGCGCTTTATGGGGCCGGGCGCGGCCTATGCCCATATCGCCATGGAGCAGGCCATCAAGGATGCGGGCCTTGAGGAAAAGGATGTCATCAATCCGATGACCGGTCTCATTGCGGGATCGGGCGGGCCGTCGACATCGGCCATGCTCAGCGCGCATCAGACCGTGCTGAAAACCGGCGGGACCAAGCGGATAGGGCCTTTTGCGGTGCCCAAATGCATGTCCTCGACGGTCAGCGCAAACCTTGCGACCGCGCATCAGATCAAGGGCATGAACTTCTCGATTACCTCGGCCTGCTCGACCTCGCTGCATTGCATCGGCATGGCGGCGCAGCAGATCGCGCTGGGCCAGCAGGACGTGATGTTCGGCGGTGGCGGCGAAGAGCTGGACTGGACGCTCAGCTGCCTCTTCGATGCGATGGGCGCCATGTCCTCGAAGTACAACGACACGCCCGAGAAAGCCTCGCGCGCATTTGACGCGGGCCGCGACGGGTTCGTCATCTCGGGCGGCGGTGCGATGCTGGTGCTGGAGGCGCTCGAGCATGCGCAGGCACGCGGTGCCAAGATCTATGCCGAGGTTACCGGCTTTGCCGCCACCTCCGACGGGGCCGACATGGTTGCACCCTCGGGCGAGGGCGGCGAGCGGGCGATGCGCGGCGCGCTGCGCACGCTGAGCGAAGACCGCAAGGTCAGCTATATCAACGCGCACGGCACGTCGACGCCCGTGGGCGATGTGGGCGAGGTCGAGGCCGTGCGCCGCGTCTTCGGGCAAGGCTCCACGCCCCCCATCAGCTCGACCAAGTCGATGACGGGCCACAGCCAGGGTGCCACCGGTGCGCAGGAGGCGATCTACTGCCTGCTGGCCCTGCAAGACGATTTCATCATCCCATCGATCAATGTCGAAACGCTGGATCCGGCGCTGGATGCGTCCGAGGTGGCGACGACGCGGATCGACAATGCGGGCCTCGATACGGTGATGACCAATTCCTTCGGTTTCGGCGGCACCAACGGCTCGATGCTGCTCAGCAAATTTCACGGATAAACGCGCATGACACAGACAATCGACGGGGCACCCGAACTGCCCACCGCCCCCCTGCCGATGCAGGGCAAGCGCGGCCTGATCATGGGTGTGGCCAACGATCGCTCGATCGCGTGGGGCGTGGCACGCGCGATGCATGCCGCCGGCGCCGAGCTGGCCTTCAGCCACCAGGGCGATGCATTCGGCAAGCGGCTACAGCCGCTTGCGGCGTCGGTCGGGTCGGATCTGATGATGGATGTGGACGTGACCGATGACGCGTCTCTGGATCAGGCATTCGCCAAGCTGGCGGAGGTATGGCCAACCATCGATTTTCTGGTCCACGCCATCGCGTTTTCCGATAAGTCCGAGCTGACGGGCCGATTCCTCAATACCAGCCGAGCCAATTTCAAACATTCGCTGGATATCTCCTGCTACAGCTTCATTGACGTGGCGCGCCGTGCGCACCCGATGATGGTCGAAAATGGCGGCACTTTGTTGACCATGACGTATCAGGGCAGCAACCGCGTCGTGCCCAGCTATAACGTCATGGGCGTTGCCAAGGCGGCGCTGGAATCTGCGACACGCTATCTGGCCAACGATCTGGGCCCCGACGGCATCCGCGTCAACGCGATCAGCCCCGGCCCGATGAAGACCATGGCTGGGGCGGCCATTGGCGGCGCCCGCCGGACCTACAAGCACACGGACCTGAACGCACCGCTGCGTGCGAACGCAACGCTGGATGCGATAGGCGGAACGGCTGTCTACCTTGCCTCGGATGCGGGCGCCTGTACCACGGGCGAGATCATTCATGTCGACGGCGGGTATCACGTACTGGGCATGCCGCAGGCCGAGAACCTCTGATCGGGGGATGTCCCGCTGATTTGCCCCGCGGGATTTTTGAGTATTTTTGCCAAGATGAAACAGGGCGCCAGCGGGAACGCGCGGCGCCCTGATGGCGTTGACTGCTCAAAGGAGATTTTCCATGAGCCATCAGCTGACATTGCGCGAAATCCACAAAGCGACCCATGACACCTATCATTTGATTTTCGACCGCCCCGAAGATTTTACCTTCGAGCCGGGGCAGGCCATCGAGATGAAATTGCTGAAAGATGGGTGGCGCGACGAAGGCCGTCCCTTCACGCCCGTCAGCCTGCCGGGCGAGGGTACGCTGGAATTCGTGATTAAGAGCTACCCGTCGCATGACGGTGTGACCGAGCAGATCGCGGGGCTGAGCGCCGGGGACAAGGTCGAGATAAACGGGCCTTTCGGCGATATGCGCGACCGGGGACCGGGCGTTTTCATAGCGGGTGGCGCCGGAATTACGCCGATGATCGCCCTGCTTCGCAAGCGGTTACGCGACGAGGGTAATCTGAGCGGCTCGACTCTGGTTTTCTCGAACAAGACCGAGGCAGACATCATCTGGCGCGACAAGCTGTCGGCGATGCCGGGTCTGACCGTTGCCTACACAGTGACCGAAGAGAAGGGCGAGACGGTGCCGCAGCGCCACCTGAACCGCGATTATCTGCGTCAGTTCATTGAGCCGGGGATGCTGTGCTACCTCTGCGGGCCGCCCCCGATGATGGATGCTGTCCAAGCCGAGCTTGACGCGCTGGGGGTGGATCCCGGCGATCTGGTGGCCGACGACTGGACCTAGACCGTCAGAACCACTGACCCGGCTCCATCAGGCCCAGATCCAGCAATTGCCGCGAGTGCCATTCAAATTGCGTGCTGTTATGCCATTTGAAGGTGTGGATATCGAAGGTGGAGCCGGGGTTTCGCTTGAGCGCCTTGGCCGTGCGGAATGACGCGATAGACGCGGTCAGGTTGTTGTGCCACGGGCAGGCGTAGGTATTATATTCCTCGTCCGAAAACACGTGCCCTTCTCGCAGCATTAGGCCCTTGGCTGTGCGGAAAATCGCTATTCTGTCGATGGTCCGACGCGGGGCGGGAATATGCTCTTCGTAGCGCCAGCGCAGGCCACCGAAGAAGTTGAGCTGCCTTTCCTTGGGGTATTCGTGATTGTCAGGATCGTTGCGGGCCAGCGCGTAATAGCCCGACCGATCCAGCCAGGCATCCTCCAGCGAAACCGCCTCGGGCGCGGAGCCCAAGTCGCCCGCGTAGATATCCACGACGTAGGTCAACATGGCACTGCGCCGTTCTTCCGCGTGAAAGCTGAGCATTTCGCCAATCTTGCGCGTCTCGCAGAATGGAAAGAACAGGTATTCCGCGTTAAAGCAGTAATACATCCACGTACCCACAGGCGCCGCCGCGATCACGGCATTGATGGCGGGGATATGGTGACCGTCCTCGGATGAGGAATGATCGACGCGGATCGTGCGCGCGTCCAGATCAGCGGGAAGGCGAAAGGCAGACGGGGCGAAGAGGACGAGCGCCTTGAAGCCGAGGCTGTCGTGATGGCGCAGGCAGGTATCCAGCTCGACCTCGTCCTCGGCGAATATCAGCGCGATAGGCCCTTTGGCCAGATGTGCGGCGCCGCGCATGCAGAAGTCTTTGATGGATGTGTATCGCATGCTGCTCATCTTTTTTGGAAGCCACGTTCTGCCAAAATGCCGCGCATTGCAAGCGGGCACCTCTGTGATATAGCCCAGCCCATCCTGAACGCGATACCCGGAGGTGGGGCATGGCCGAGCCAAAGAAGCTTTTCATCAAGACCTATGGTTGCCAGATGAATGTCTATGACAGCGAGCGCATGGCCGAGGCGATGGGCGGCGCGGGCTATACCGAGGTGGCGAGCGCCGATGAGGCGGACATGATCCTGCTCAACACCTGCCATATCCGGGAGAAGGCCGCCGAAAAGGTCTATTCCGAACTGGGGCGGTTTCGCGATCTGAAAGAGGCCAAGCCGGACCTCAAGATCGGCGTTGCGGGCTGCGTCGCACAGGCCGAGGGCGCCGAGATCATGCGGCGCCAGCCGCTGGTCGATCTGGTGGTCGGCCCGCAAAGTTATCACCGCCTGCCCGAGATGGAGGCCAAGTTGCGCCAAGGCGGCACCGCGCTGGACACGGATTTCCCCGAAGAGGACAAGTTCGAGAAGCTGGCCCGCCGCCCCAAGGCCCGCCGCGCCCCCGCCGCGTTCCTGACCGTGCAGGAGGGATGTGACAAGTTCTGCGCCTTCTGTGTGGTGCCCTATACCCGCGGCGCCGAAAGCTCGCGCCCCGCGCAGCGCGTCATCGACGAGGCCAAGGATCTGGTCGAACGCGGCGTGCGAGAGATCACCTTGCTGGGCCAGAATGTGAATGCTTATCACGGGGCAGGGCCCAAGGGCGAGGATTGGACATTGGCCCAGCTGATCTGGGCGCTGAACGATGTGGACGGGCTGGAGCGGATCCGCTTTACCACGAGCCATCCCAACGACATGGGTGATGATTTGATCGAGGCGCATGGCACTTGCGCCAAGCTGATGCCCTATCTGCATTTGCCGGTCCAATCGGGCAGCGACCGCATTCTAAAGCGTATGAACCGAAGCCACACCGCCGAGAGTTATATCCGTCTGATCGAGCGCATCCGCGCCGCACGGCCCGACCTTCTGCTGTCCGGCGATTTCATCGTCGGCTTTCCCGAAGAAACCGAGGCCGATTTTCAGGCGACGCTCGATCTGATCGAGGAGGTCCGCTACGGGCAGGCCTATTCGTTCAAATACTCCACCCGCCCCGGCACCCCCGCGGCCGAGCGCGCGCAGGTCGATGGTGCGCAAGCGACCGAGCGACTCCAGCGCCTCCAAGCCCTCTTGGGCCGGCAGCAGCGCGAAATCCAAGAGAGCATGGTGGGCCGTGAGGTGGACGTGCTCTTCGAACGCGCCGGGCGCCAGCCGGGGCAGATGGTGGGCAAGTCGCAATATCTGCACGCCGTTCATGCGGCCGCTCCCGATGCGCGGCCTGGCGACATGGCCCGCGTGCGCGTGACCGGATCCGCGACCAATTCCCTGGCCGGAACCCTGATCTGAGAACTCGCCTGAAAGGCGCCCAACGGGCGCGAATCGCTTACGCAAGGTGACGCTGGGTCAGGCGCTTCATGTGGTGCACCCGCGCGGCTTTGCCACGATACTTGGGTCGTCGGTGCCCTTGCGGCATGTATTTATACTTCACAAGGTCCGATAAGCTGCTAAGGTCCATGCATAATCAAATGTTTGGGCGATGTTTATTTCGGCAGCGCCCGGATGGGGGAACAGTAAAAGGATTTTGGGTGTGACGGGAAGACTTGCAATGTCGCTCCGCAAGGCGATGGGGGCATGTGCCGCCGTCGCGCTTGGTGGGGCTGTCGCGCTGACGGGCGCAGTGACGGGCGGGGCTGCCTCCGCACAGCAGACCACGGTCGTTGGCGAGAGCTATGTGCCAACAATTTGGGTTGATCCCGACGGGTGCGAGCATTGGGTCATGGATGATGGCTGGGAGGGCTACATGTCGCCCCACACGAACCGCCAGGGTATCCCGGTCTGCCGCCGGGGTAATGTCTGCGGCGTTATGAATTCGGATCAGCTTTTTCATACGGACAGCGCGAAAATCAGCAGCCATGGCCGCAACTACCTGGCGAATTTCTTTCGCCAAACAGGTGCGGTGTCGTACATCATCACGGGCCACACCGACAGCCGCGCCTCGGATGAGTACAACATGAACCTGTCGCTGCGCCGCGCGAATGCCGTCGCACGGATCGCCCAGCAGACTGGCGTGCGTATCGCCGATGTCCGCGGCTATGGCGAGCGGATGCCCAAGGTCTCGAACAGCACCGCCGCCGGGATGCAGCAGAACCGCCGCGTCGAAATCATCTGCATCCGCTGAGGGGAATGACCAATGAAAAGCGCTAAAATCGCCCTCCTCCTGTGTGCCGCCGTGGGCCTTGCGGCCTGTGATGCACCCAAGAAGGACAAGACTGTAGATCGCGGCCTGGATCGCAAGCATCTGAGCCAGCTCAAGGCCGGTGTCTGGATCGATCCCAATGGCTGCGACCACTGGATCATCGACGACGGGGCCGAAGGCTACCTGTCGCAGCGTCTGGACAAATACGGCAAGCCGGTCTGCTCGGGGACTGCGCCGCCCAACACGGCTACGGGCGCCTATAAGGCCGGCTCGACCGTCACGGATCCGGTCTGATCTTTGGGCTGATACGAACGGGCCTGGTGTTTGGGCAAGATTGCCGCGCGCTCCTTCGGGGCGCGCGGTTTTTCATGTGCGGGGCGGCGCGTGCGAAATCACGCCGCAGCTGCACGATCGCGCCTTGCACGCCGACGTCCAACTTGGCACGGTTGCAAGGATACTTCATCGCACCACCCAAAGCGGAGACCTGATTGGCCAGCACCAACGCGCCCGGCGCCCCCGAAGCGGGCGATCTGCACCACCAGATCGTCGAATTTCCCGACAATTTTCTGCTGATCGACCTCTGCGGTGAGCATGATCGCAACATCGCCCAGATCGAGCGTCAGCTTGAGGTGCAGATTCTGCGCCGCGGCAATCAATTGGACGTTCACGGCGACGCGGCGCAGGTCGCGGGCGCCGTTCAGGTGCTTCAGGCGCTCTACGAGCGGCTGGAGACCGGCAAAGAGCTTGAGCAGGGCGATATCGACCGCGAGATGCGCATGGGCGGCGGCATGGGCGCGTCCTCGGCCGAGGAGCGCGCGGCGCCCGAGAACGGTGACCAGCTGGAAATGTTCCATGGCGGGCGGGTCGAGATCAAGACCCGCAAGAAGCTGGTCGAGCCGCGCACCGAGGCGCAAAAGGCCTATGTCCGCTCGCTCTTCGACAAGGAAATGGCCTTTGGCATCGGCCCCGCGGGCACGGGCAAGACCTATCTGGCGGTCGCTGTCGGCGTGTCGATGTTCATCGAGGGCCATGTCGACAAGATCATCCTGGCGCGGCCTGCCGTCGAGGCGGGCGAGAAGCTGGGCTATCTGCCCGGCGACATGAAGGAGAAGGTCGATCCCTACATGCAGCCGCTCTACGACGCGCTGAACGACTTTCTGCCGGGCAAGCAGCTGGCCAAGCTGATCGAGGACAAGAAGATCGAGATCGCGCCGCTGGCCTTCATGCGGGGCCGCACGCTGGCCCGCGCCTTCGTGGTGCTGGACGAGGCGCAGAACGCCACGTCAATGCAGATGAAGATGTTCCTGACCCGGCTGGGCGAAGGCTCTCGCATGGTGATCACCGGGGACCGCACCCAGATCGACCTGCCGCGCGGCGTGGCTTCGGGGCTTCATGACGCCGAGCGCCTGCTGAGCGATATCCCCAAGATCAGCTTCAACTATTTCACCGCCAAGGACGTCGTGCGCCATCCGCTCGTCGCGGCCATCATCGAGGCGTATGAAGCCGATGGGTGATCGCGGCGCCTTGATGCGGAAAACGGGCGTTTTCCGGGCCGGACTGCACGCGCAATCTTTGGTCACGCCATGGTGATGGACGTCATGATCGAGGACCGGCGCTGGCGCGCGCTGGAACTGGAAGCGCTGGCCGAAGCGTCCGCACGCGCCACGCTACGTCACCTCGATCTCGATCCCAAAGCGTTCGAGATCAGCCTTTTGGCCTGCAACGATGCCCGGATCGCCGCGCTGAACGAGGATTTCCGCGGCAAACCGCAGCCCACCAATGTGCTGAGCTGGCCCAGCGAAGAGCGCGGCGCGGGCAAGGCGGGGCAGGCGCCCGCTCTGCCCTCCGAGGGGGGCGATCCCGAGCTGGGCGATATCGCCATCGCCTACGAGACCTGCGCGCGCGAGGCCGAGGCTGGCGGGAAAACGCTGGCCGATCACGCCTCGCATCTGATCGTGCATGCGGTGCTGCACCTCTTGGGGTATGATCACATTCGTGACGAAGATGCCACGTTGATGGAGGCCTGCGAGGTTGCCATCCTTGGCAAACTGGGCATAGCTGACCCATATTGAGACATGGTAGTAGGCGCGACTGCGCCTCGGTAAGAATTTGGATTTAGGACGCATGGGCGATAGTACGGACGCATCCTCTAGCGCAGCGCAAGGCGCGCAGCCGGCACGGCCAACAGAGGACGACGAGAATAACGGATTTTTCAGGCGCATTTTCGGCGCCTTCTCGACCAACGAAGAGGACGCACCCGAAGAGGACGGCGGAATGCCTCAGAGCCCGCGCGACCCGCGCGGTCTGATCAATCTGCGCGACAAGGTGGTCGAGGACGTGGCCATTCCCAAGGCGGATATCGTCTCGATTCCGGCGACCATCACCCAAGGCGAGCTGGTCCACGTCTTTCGGGACAGCGGCATGACGCGCCTGCCGGTCTATGAGGGCACGCTCGACTCGCCCATCGGATTTGTCCATCTCAAGGATTTCGCGCTGCGCCATGGCTTCAACGGGGATGCCGAAGACGCGTTCGTTCTGGCCGATATGCTGCGCCCGCTGCTATACGTGCCGCCCTCCATGCGCATCGGCGTTCTGCTGCAGAAAATGCAGACGGACCGGCGCCACATGGCCCTCGTCATCGACGAGTATGGCGGCGTTGACGGTCTTGTGACCATCGAGGATCTGATCGAGCAGGTCCTGGGCGAGATCGAGGACGAGCACGATATCGGCGAGGATGATTACTGGACCGAGGAAAAGCCCGGCTGCTACGTCGCTCTGGCCAAGACGCCGCTGGAAGAGTTCGAGGGCGAAATCGGCCAATCGCTGACAGACCACGACGATGTCGACGAAGAAGAGATCGACACGCTGGGCGGGCTGGTCTTCATGCTGCTGGGCCGGGTGCCCGTGCGCGGCGAAGTGGTCGAACATCCGGGCGGTATCGTCTTTGAGGTGATCGACGCCGACCCGCGCCGCATCAAGCGGATGCGCGTGCGCGTGCCTTATGCGGGCGCGCATGCCTGACACGGCACGGCGCCGAGGATGGGCAAATCGGTGGAGCAGGGCGGCGCCGTTGGCTCTGGCTTGTGCGCTGGGTGCCGTCGCCGCGCTAGGGCAGGCGCCCTGGTCGCTTTGGCCGCTCAGTATCGCCGCTTTTGCCGGGCTATATGGCCTCTACATCCGCGCCGCCACATGGCGCCGCGCCGCATGGCTTGGACTGGCGGGCGGCGCCGGCTATTTCGCGCTGGCGCTTAGCTGGATCGTCGAGCCTTTCCTGATCGACATCGCACGCCACGGCTGGATGGCACCTTTCGCGCTGCTCTTATCGGCCGTCGGCTTCGCGCTTTTCTGGGCGCTGGCGCAGGGGGTGGCACGGGCGTTGATGCCTGGCGGCGTGGGATGGATGCGGGGTGCGGCCTTGGTCTGGATCGCTTCCCTGACCCTCTGCGAGGCGCTGCGCGGCTGGCTTCTTACCGGCTTTCCCTGGGCGCAACCGGGCCATGCGCTGATTGATACGGCTATGCTGGGTTGGTCTGCGGTGGGCGGGGCGCTGCCGCTGACGGCGCTTGTGCTGGGCGCCGCTGTGGCGCTCTGGCACGTGGCGCGTGGCCGCCGCCTGATGGGGGCTGCGGCGCTGGCGGGCTTTGCCGCGCTCTATGCGGTGGCTCCGATGCTGGACCGGGCGCCTGCGCCGGCGGCGGACGCGCCCATCATCCGCATCGTGCAGCCGAACGTGCCGCAGGAGCAGAAATGGGATCCGGCCTATATGGGCTTTCACTATGACCGCCAGATGGATCTGACGGCGGCGCCGGGCACTCCCGATCTGATCGTCTGGCCGGAAACCGCGCTGCCGGTGCTGCTGAACCGCGCCGAAGAGACGCTGCGCGATATCGCGGCTGCGGCGCGGGGCGTGCCCATGGTGCTGGGCGTACAGCGGGCCGATGGCGCGCGCTACTACAATTCGATGATCCTGACGGATGGCGCGGGCCGGCAGACCGCACTTTATGACAAGCACCACCTCGTCCCGTTCGGCGAATACATGCCCCTTGGCGATCTGGCGGCGCGCTTTGGCCTTCGCGGCCTCGCCCAGCAATATGGCAACGGCTATTCGGCGGGTCCGGGGCCGCAGATGATGGATCTGGGTGCGCTGGGGCGCGCGGTGCCGCTGATCTGCTACGAGGGCGTCTTTGCCCGCGATGTGGCGGGCGCGCCGGGACGGGCCGACATGCTGCTGCTGCTCACCAATGACGCGTGGTTCGGCGAGGTGTCAGGCCCCTATCAGCATCTGGCGCAAGCGCGGTTGCGCAGCGCCGAGCAGGGGCTGCCGATGATCCGCGCGGCCAATACCGGCGTCTCGGCCATGATCGACGCGGCGGGGCAGATCACCGCGCAGATCTCGCTGGGCGAGGCGGGCTATATCGACGCCGCGCTGCCGCCGCCCGCGCCGCCCACGCCCTATGCCCGCACCGGCGACTGGCCCGCGCTATTGCTGCTTGCGCTGATGGCCATCGTGCCTGCGGCGCTGCAACGCAGGAAGAATAGGACCTTGCCCACTGCTTAGCGATTGACCTTGGCCCTCGGGGCGGTCTACGCACAGCGATACCCGTCGCAACGGCTTCCTGGCGCGGCGGGATTACATAATGGAGCGATTTCATGACACGACAGAACTATACACTGACCTCCGAGTCCGTCTCGGAAGGGCATCCCGACAAGGTGTGCGACCGGATCTCCGACGCGGTATTGGACGCGTTCCTGACGGTAGAGCCCGAGGCGCGCGTGGCCGCCGAGACCTTTGCCACCACCAATCGTGTCGTGATCGGTGGCGAGGTGCGTCTGCGCGACGAGGATCAACTGATCAAGCTGCGCGACAGCATGGCCGGGATCGTGCGCGACTGCGTCAAGGATATCGGCTACGAGCAGGACAAGTTTCACTGGAAGACTCTGGAGGTCACGAACCTGCTGCACGCGCAGTCCGTAGACATCGCGCAAGGCGTCGATGCGTCGAGCAACAAGGACGAGGGCGCGGGCGATCAGGGCATCATGTTCGGCTACGCCACACGCGAGACCGAAGAGCTGATGCCGGCGCCCATCCATTTCAGCCATGCGATCCTGCGCCGGCTGGCTGAGGTGCGCAAGGATGGCAGCGAGCCACTGCTGCAGCCCGACGCCAAGAGCCAGCTCTCGGTCGTCTATGAGGGCGGCAAGCCGTCGCATATCAGCTCGGTCGTGCTGAGCACGCAGCACAACCGCCATGACGCGCAGGGCAAGGAACTGACGCCGCGCGACGTGCGCGACATTGTCGAGCCCTACATTCGCGACGTGCTGCCCGATGGCTGGCTGCGGGACGAGACGGAATGGCACGTGAACCCGACCGGCGTTTTCGTCATTGGTGGGCCGGATGGGGATGCAGGCCTGACGGGCCGCAAGATCATCGTCGACACTTATGGCGGTGCCGCGCCGCACGGTGGCGGCGCGTTCTCGGGCAAGGATCCGACCAAGGTCGACCGCTCGGCCGCCTATGCCGCGCGCTACCTGGCCAAGAATGTCGTGGCCGCGGGCATGGCCGAGAAATGCACAATCCAGCTGAGCTACGCGATCGGCGTGTCGAAGCCCTTGTCGATCTATGCCGAAACGCACGGCACCGGCGAGGTCGCGCCCGAAGCCATCGAAAAGGCGATCCGCGAGTGCATGGATCTCAGCCCGCGCGGCATCCGCGAGCACCTGTCGCTGAACCAGGCGATTTACCAGCGCACGGCGGCCTACGGTCATTTCGGCCGCGCGCCCGAGGCCGATGGTGGCTTCAGCTGGGAGCGCACGGATCTGGTGGACCGGCTGAAAGCCTGCGTCTGAGCGCAGCCAGACGGACTGCGCTGACGCGTAGGCTGAATATTTTGGAGCGGCGGCCCCTGGCGGGGCCGCCGCTGCGCGTTTGGGGGCTGCGTGCTGCGCCTGCGCCGGCGAGGGCGCTGCTGGCGATTTCGGGAGCCTCCGGCGGGGATATTTTCGGCAAGAAGAACGGGAGGGAGGGCGAGGCGATCTTGCGCCCCTTGGCGCGGCGCGCTAGTGCCTCTGGCCATGATCAAGGACAAGCATCCCTCGGGCGCGCCCTGGCGCAATTTCTATGGCCGGTTCAAGGGCAAGGCCCTGCGCAAAACGCAGGAGGCCGTGCTGGATGAGGATCTGGAGGGGCTGTCGCCGGGCGCCGTCGGTTGGGACGAGAATCCCGAGCGGCGCGCGCTGGATCTGGAGGCGCTCTTTGGCGGGCGTGATCTGTGGCTGGAAATCGGCTTTGGCGGTGGTGAGCACTTGGTGCATATCGCGGCGGAGGCGCCGGATGTCGGGCTGATCGGATGCGAGCCTTACCTGAATGGCGTCGCGATGCTGCTGACCAAGCTGCGCAAGACGCCGCGCCCGAATGTCCGTGTGCATCCGGGCGATGCGCGCGATCTTTTTGATGTGCTGCCGGAGGGCTCGGTCGGGCGGGCCTACCTGCTTTATCCCGATCCCTGGCCCAAGGCGCGGCACCATCGCCGCCGCTTCGTCACCGAGGAGCATCTGGCGCCTTTGGCGCGCGCGATGCGTCCTGGCGCTGAACTGCGGGTGGCGACGGATATCGAGGATTACGTGCGCCAGACGCTCGAAGAGGTGCCGCGCTGCGGGTTCGAGTGGCTCGCCGAGGGGCCGCAGGACTGGCGGCAGCCCTGGGAGGGCTGGATTTCGACACGCTATGAGCAAAAGGCGCTGCGCGAGGGGCGCGTGCCTCATTACCTGCGCTTTCGGCGCGTTTGAGGGTTAATAATCCCGCATCTTGGTGCTGAGCCGGTCCAGCATCGTCAGGCATTGTGTCATCTGGTCCATCGTCACGAATTCATTCGCCTTGTGCGCCTGCTCGATCGAGCCGGGACCGCACAGGATGGCGGACATGCCCATCGTCTGGAAAATGCCGGCCTCGGTGCCGAAGGGGACGACGTCGGCACCGTTCGCGCCGGTCAGCTCCATCATGATGTCGCGTGCCTCGCTGACCTCCGCGGGGATCAGACCTTCGACCTCGCCGATCGTCTCGGTGGTGATCTCGGCCTCGGGGTACACGGCGCGCATCGCGGGCAGGAGGATGTCACTGCAATAATAGTGCAGATCGTCCTTCACGAGCATGAAATCCGAATGCTGCACGGGCCGCATTTCCCAATCGATCTGCGCGGTCGAAGGGATGACGTTATGCGCGACGCCGCCCACCAGCGCGCCGGTGTTGATCGTGGTCCATGGCGGGTCGAAGCGGCTATGGGCGGGTGCGCGGGCGCGCAGCGTGTCCTTGAGTGCCAGAAGGCGCGCCACGAAAAGGGCCGCATATTCCACCGCGTTGACGCCGCGATCGGGCCCCGAGCCATGTCCGGCGAGGCCGGAAAAGCGCGTCGTGTATTCGCAGCAGCCCTTGTGGCCTTCGATCACCCGCATCATCGTCGGCTCGCCGATCAGCGCGACGGCGGGTTTCAGGCCGCGCTCGGTCAGGACACGCGCCAGATCACGCGCGCCAACGCAGCCGGTCTCCTCGTCATAGGTGAAGGAAAAATGCAGCGGGCGGTTGCCGATGCGCTGCGCGAAAGTGGGCGCCATGGCGACGGCGGCGGCGATGAAGCCCTTCATGTCGCAGGCGCCGCGCCCGTAGAGCCGGCCATCCTGCTCGTGCATGGTGAAGGGGTCGGTAGCCCAGATCTGATCGGCTACGGGGACGACGTCGCTATGGCCGGACAGAACGATGCCGCCATCCCCCTCGGGGCCAAGCGTGGCGAAGAGGTTGGCTTTGCTTCCCGACGCATCCTGCATGATTTCGACCCGCGCGCCCGAAGCCTCGAGGCGAGTGGCAAGATAGCCAATCATCTCGAGGTTGCTATCGTGCGACACGGTGGGAAAGGCGATGAGCGAGCGCAGCAGAAACAGCGTATCTTCGATGGGCAGGGACAAGGCGGCGCGTCCTATGCAGAGGGGTGTTTCAGGTCGGGCAGACCACTGGGGTTCTGCTATATATTGATCTGTGCCACGCGGCGCTCCTTGTGCCAAGTGTGGCGTTTAGGACGCAAAACCCGGCCTGCCTGTTGCGAAAAGGCACTGAAAACGGGCTAGGGCGCCGTGAGGATGAAAAATTTACCACCTCTTGGAAAAACTCTGGCGACTATGGCCATATTTGGGTAATTATGCATCAAAACAAGGTTATTAGCTCGGAGCATACCGGGCGTAATTTATAAGCGGCGCAAAAAGCGTCGCACTTGAGGAAGAGTGGTGTTTTCAATGAGCGCGATTAATTTCGTCGCCCGCGGCTCTGCGGGCGCGTCCAACCATGGTACCGTTTCCGCCGACGGCGACAATTCGAGCATCGACGCCTCGGGTGGCGGCGAGATTTCCCTCAATCTTCGACAGAACGACATTCGCGGCTATGATCGCCTCGGCCGCGATCTGGAGATCACGCTGGCCGATGGCCGCGTCATCGTGCTGAGCAATTACTTCGATGGCGCCGAGACGCGCCTGTTCATCAGTGCCGATGGCTATCTCAATGAGGTGACGCTGACCGAGGACATGGATGGCGCGCTCTTCGCCCAGTACGGCCCAGCCGCCGAATGGGGCAAATGGAGCCCATCGGACGAGCTGATCTTTCTGGACGGCACAGAAGTGGCCAGCGCGGGCACGGGTGAGGAAGAAGCCTCGACCATGCTGGGCGCGGGCCTTCTGGGCCTTGGCGGCGCCTCTCTTTGGGGCGCGGGCGCTGCGGGCGCGGCGGTGGTCGCGGGCAGCACGCTTTTGGGTGATGACACGGGCGGCGGGATCGGTGGGGGCGGCGGTGGGCGCATTCCCCCGACCGTGGACCAGGACACCGACATTTCGCTGGGCGGCGACGGCGTCAACGGCACGAACAGCCCCATCGACATCAGCGGCACCGCCGAGCCTGGCGCGAAAGTCGAGGTTACCATCGGTGACAAGACCCAAGAGGCCATCTCGGGCGACAATGGCAAGTGGGACGTGACCTTCGAGGGCGATGATTTCCCCAAGGATGGCGAGCATGATGTCATCGTCAAGGTGACCGAACCCGACGGGACCGAGACCGTTCTGGACGGCCCGACCATCCTGATCGACACCATGCCTCCCGCGGCGGATATCACCGAAGGCACGGTTGCCACGGGCGATATCTTCAACGCGGATGATTTTGCCAATGGCGTGCAGATTTCCGGGACGGGCGAGGCGGGTGCGTCGCTGGTCGTGACCGTTGACGGCGTTGATCGCGAGACGACGGTGGCCCAGGACGGCAGCTGGAGCGTCACCTACGAGCCCGGCACGCTTGAGGGCGGCGAGCGCGTTGCAGATGTGACCATCGTGGCTTCGGATGCGGCGGGCAATACCTCGACCGTCACCGATGGCGTGCGGATCGACACGATTCCGAATGACGTGGCGATCGATCTGGACACCATCGAGGGCGACGGCACCGTCAACCTCGAGGAAAGCCGCAACGGCATCGACCTGACGGGCACAGCCACGGCGGGCGCAGAGGTCGTCGTGACCTTCAATGGTCAGACTCAGACCGTCACCGCCACCGATCAGGGCACCTGGACAGCCATCTTCGACGGAACGGGCCTGGCGCCGGGTCAGTATGACATGGATGTCACCGCAACCAGCACGGATGCGGCGGGCAACGTCAACAGCGCCACCGGCCAGATCCATATCGACACGCTGGTGCAGGATTCCGCGGTCACCAGCAAGTCGGGCGGCACCGATGGCGTGATCAACGCCGATGAGGCGCTGCAGGGTCTGACCGTGACCGGCACGGGCGAGCCGGGCATGCGCGTTGACGTGACGCTCGCGGGGCGGACGGTGCAAGGACAAGTGGCGAATGACGGCAGCTGGACGGCAACCTTCGCCGCCTCGCAGATCCCCACCGGCACGCGGATTGAGACGATGACAGCCGTGGCGACAGACGCCGCAGGCAATGAACAGATCATCACAGCGCCGGTCGAGATCGACACCGAGGCTGGGCTGCTGACGCTCAATTCCGACGCGATCGGCGGCAATGGCGTGATCAATTTCGACGAGGCGCGCGCCGGGGTGCTGGTCACCGGTCAGGCGCCCGAGGGCATGCTGGTCACGGTCGTTTTGGACGGTGTGCGCCACCAGGTCGCCGCGGGTCCGGGCAATGTCTGGCAGACCACATACCAGCAGCACGAGATAATGCAGGGCGAGCATACGCCCGTTGTCTGGGCCTCGATCACCGATGCGGCGGGCAATACCGCCCGCGTCGATGCGACGGTCCATGTCGACACGCAAGTGGACAACCTGAACCTGACACCGCCCAGCCTTGTCGTGGGCACCGACGGGGTGTCTGTCATCAACGGCGCTGTGGCGCGCTCGGGCTTCGATGTGACCGGCACGGTCGAGCCTGGCTCGGTCGTCACGGTCACCATCGACGGCGTAACGCGGCCTGCAGTGGTGAACGATGCCACCGGCACCTGGAGCACGCGTTTCGAGGGTGCCAGCATCCGGGGCGGGCAGTACGACGCGGATATCACGGTGAATGTCCAAGACGACGCGGGCAACGTCTCGCGCATCGACGACACGGTCAAGGTCGATACTTTCGTGGACGAGCTGACGCGCAACAACGACCAGTTCGGCGATGACACGGTCATCAACGCCGCCGAGGCGCGCGCGGGCGTGACCCTGACGGGCGAGGTCGAACCCGGCTCGACCGTGCAGGTCGATGTGCTGGGCCGCAGCTATAATGCGGTCGTCGCGGCCAACGGCGCCTGGACGCTCGACATCCCGGCGGCGCATATTCCGCAGGCGGATCAGACCTTTGACATGACCGTCACGGCCACCGATTCGGCGCGCAACGTCACCACCATCGACGATACGTTAACCATCGACACGCTTGTGCCGGACCACACTGATATCGTTGGCTATTTCCGCGAGGGTGGCGGCTATCGCTCGGTCACCATCAAGACGTCGGACGACAATATCGACATCTTCCGCGTGGGCCGCGACGGCAGCGTCAGCGAAGCGTCGGTCTATGAAAGCGCCGACGCCTTCCTTGGCGAGACGGACTATCATTTCCTGAATGCCTCGGGCAGGGCGGGTACGATCCCCGACGGCTCGCAGTTGATCATCGCGAACACCGATAATGCAGGCAACAGCGTGGGCACCTACGTCGTGCTGGACGAGACGGCGACGGATATCGTGAATATCTCGAATCCAAACCTGAAGGGCCTGCAGATCGAAGCGATCGACCTCAGTTTCGGCGATCAGAGCAAGCTGACGCTGACCGAGGATATCGTGACGGGCCTGTCGGACAATAGCGACACCCTGGTCGTGCATGGCGGTGGGGATGACCGCGTCACCATGCTGGGCGCCACACGGGGCGGCACGGCGATGGTCGATGGCAACACACATACGATCTACACGCTGGGCGACAGCGCGCAGGTGCTGATCGACGACGACATCACCAACGTGGTGATCTGAGGCGAGGACACGATACGCACATGCGGCGCGCGGGATCTCTCGCCGCGCTGCATGAGAGAAAGGTGGCGGACAAACGCGCACCGAAGGGCAAGGCGGACGGACGCATGGGGATCAAGGGCAGGCACAGGCAGCACGCGGCGCGGCGCGCCGGCGGCATGCGCCGTGCAGCCTTGCTCGGCGCCTGCACCCTGGCGCTGGGCGGTTGCCTCGCCCAAGGCGGCGGGAACGACGTCTCGCGCCTCGCCTCCGGCCCCGCTGGTACGTCCGAGCTGTCCCCGGCGCAGCGCGAGGCGGCGGCATCGCCGGTCATCACCGCGCTGCAATCCCGGCGCAGCCTGCTGCCCCCCGGCAGCGCCTATAGCGCCGTTTCAGACGCCGTTCTGGCCGCCAACAGCCGCACCGCCGAGGCCGAATTGCGCGCCGCGCGCCTGCGCGCCAGCGCCGCCTCCAAGAATTGGCTGCCGCAGATCGGGCCCAGCATCTCGCTCACCAGTCTCAGCGATGTGGTCGCGAATATCGTGCTGGAGCAGGTCCTGTTAGATCATGGCCGCCTCAAGGCCGAGCGCGCCTTTGCCAAAGCCGATGTCGAGGTGGCGGCCGTCGATCTGGCGGACGACACCAACGCGCGCGTCTTTACCGCGCTGACGCTCTACCTGGATGCGGCGCAAGCGCGCGAGCGCGCGGCGCTCGACACCCGCACCCTGAGCGACATGGGTCATTTCAACTGGATCATGCAGGAGCGTGTGGCGGGCGGGGTTTCGGACCGCTCGGATCTGAGCGTTCTCGATCAGAAACTGGGCGAGATCCGCCTCAGTCTGACCTCCGCGCAGGAGGCCGAGCGCACGGCATTGGCCGAGCTGAACGCCATGGCCGCGACCCCGCTGGACGGCGTCACCGGCCTGACCAATCTGCCGCCCATACCCAAAGGCCCACGCGCCCTGTCGGTCCTGCGCGCGATCGCCGAGGAGGATCGCAGCGTCGCCGAGGCGCGAACCGAGCGCGCGGGCCTTCTGCCGGGGCTGACCGCCAACGGCACCGTGGGCAGCGACAATGACGGCGGCATCAATCTGGGCGGGGGCCTTCTGGGCCTTGGCACCGGCGACAGCCTGCGCGCCATCGAAATGCAAAAGGACGCCGCCGCGCGCCAGACCGCTCAGGCCGAGGAAGACGCCGCGCGCACCCTGCGCCGGTTGGAACAGCAGATCATCGCGCTTGAACGTCAGGCGGATGAGGCCGCAGCGCTGGCCGCGCAGGCGCGCACCAATCTGGACCTTTTTCAAGAACAATATGACGGCGGCCAACGCCAGGTCATGGATGTCGTCGGCGTCTACGAGACCTTCGCCGCGCGCCAGCAATCCGCGCTGGACCGCAAGTATGAGCTGGCCCGCGCGCGCCTCCAATCGGCGCGCCTTCTGGGCCTTCTGGCAGACGGGAGCCGGATTTGACCAAGGCCCCCGTTTCCCTGACCATCACCAGCGGAACCGCGCGCAATTCAGGCAACGCCCCTCCAGCCCTTGTCGCCAACGCCCCGCGCGAGGCCAAGCCCGTCGATGACCGTGCCGCCGTCCGCGCCAAGCTGGCCGCAACCTACGCCGCATTCCTGGGCGTGCAGATCGACGCGCGCGATGTGCTCGAGGCGATGCAGCGGCGCGCCGATGGCACAAGCGGCGCGGTCCAGCCGCGGGCGCTGGCCGATGGCATGGCCGCCTGTGACATGCTGACCGAGGTGGCAACGGTCCCCAACATGACCGGCGATCACTGGCCGGCCCTTGCGCAGATGACCAGCGGCCAGTTCCTTTTGGTACTGTCTCAGCACGGGGGAACGCTGATCATCTACGACACCACGTGCCCCGACAACCGCGCCGAGGTGCCCGTGGCCGAGTTCGAGCCTTATTTCACCGGCATCGTCGTGCGCGCCGACGCGCCCGTCGAGGCGCTGTCGCGCGCTCATGTGGCGCCGGAAAAGGCGCCTCATTGGTTTTGGGGCCAGTTCCGCGCGTTTCGCCGCCATTTTGCCGAGATCGCGCTGGGATCCTTTGTCGCCAATATCCTTGCCGTCGCGGTCGCGCTTTTCAGCTTGCAGGTCTATGACCGCGTGATCCCGCATCAATCCGAGGCGACGCTGTGGATGCTGGCCTTCGGCGCGATCCTCGCCCTCTTGATGGAATCGTTCCTGAAAATCGCGCGCGCGCGCCTGATGGACGGGGCCGGACGCCAAATCGAGGTGGGCGTTCAGAGCCTCCTGATGGACCGCATCCTTGGCATGCGATCGGACCGGGCCAGCCGTGCGCCCTCGCAACTCTTCAGCTCAATGCGCGAATTCAGCTCGGTGCGCGAATTCTTCACCGCCTCGACCGTGGGCACCATCGCGGACATCCCGTTCCTCTTCGTGTTCCTGCTGCTGGTCGCGTCCATCGCGGGCAATGTCGTCTGGGTGCTGGTCATCGGCGGCATCGTCATGGTCGTGCCGGGTTTTTTCCTGCAGAAAAAGATGATCCGCCTCACGCAGGAAACCCAAGGCGCGGGTGCCAAATCCTCGCGCCTGCTCCATGAGGCGGTGTTTGAGCTGGACACGCTCAAGACGCAGCGCGCCGAGGATCGCTTTCGCCGCACATGGACCGAGCTGACGACGCTGAGCGCGCTCAAATCCTCGGATCAGCGCAAGCTGGCCTCTGTCCTCACCTTCTGGAGCCAGGGCGTCCAGCAGGCCACCTATATCGCGGCGATCATCACCTGCACCTACCTCGTCTTTGCCGGGCAGTTCACCGTCGGGTCGATCATCGCGGTCAGCATCCTGACCTCGCGCACGCTGGCCCCGCTGACGCAGATCGCGGGCACGATGGCGCGCTGGGGCAACGTCAAATCCGCACTCGACGGGCTGGATGCCATCGCCGATGCGCCGCAGGACCGCAGCAATGATCGCAGCTATCTGCGCCGCGAAGAGATCAACGGGGCCTTCGAGCTGCGCGAGGTGCAATTCGCCTATGACGAGGAGGGCGCGCCGACGCTGGATATCCCCGGCATTCAGCTTAACCCCGGTCAGGCGGTCGCGGTCCTTGGCACCAATGGCTCGGGCAAGTCGACCCTGCTCAAGCTTCTCTCGGGCCTCTATCCGCCGTCGAAGGGGCGCATCCTTCTGGACGGCACCGACATGAGCCAGATCGAGCCGCGCGATATCCGCCGCGGCATCGGCTATCTGGGGCAGGACGTGCGCCTCTTCACCGGCACGCTTCGCGAGAACCTGAACCTCAACCTGCTGGAGCGCGACGACGCCCGCCTGATGCAGGCGCTGGATTTCGCGGGCCTCGGCCCGTTCGTGCGCGGCCATCCCAAGGGGCTGGACGTCGAGATCCTCGACGGCGGCGGCGGCCTCAGCCAGGGGCAGCGGCAGTCCATCGGCTGGGCGCGCCTGTGGCTGCAGAACCCGCGCGTGTGCCTTCTGGACGAGCCGACTGCGGCGCTGGACCAGACGCTGGAGCGCACGCTGGTCAGCCGGCTGGAGACATGGCTGCAGGGGCGCACCGCGGTCATCGCCACGCACCGCATGCCGATCCTGAAACTGACCACGCGCACGCTGATCCTGCAGAACGGGCGCATGGCGGTGGACGGCCCGCGCGATCAGGTTCTGGCCCATCTTGCCGCCGCGCAGGAGGGCACGTAAATGGCCACCTCATCGACCAACCTGAACGCCCAACTGACCCAGCGGCTTGCCGGCCCGTCGCTGACCATCTGGCTGTGCGCCGCATCGGTCTGGATCTTTATCCTCTGGGCCGCCTTTGCATGGCTCGATGAAATCGTCCGCGCGCAGGGCGCCTTCATCTCGTCCAGCCGGCCGCAGATCATCCAGAACCTCGAGGGCGGCATCCTGTCCGAGCTGCTGGTGCAGGAAGGCGACATTGTGCAGCGCGGCGATGTTCTGGCACGGCTGCATGGCACGCAGTTCAAATCCTCGGTGGCGGATCTGCTGGACCAGATCACAGCACTGGAAATTCGGCGCTTGCGCCTCGAGGCCGAGCTGGAGGGAGCCTTCGACTTTACCGTTCCGCCCGAGATGGCCGAGCGCACGCCCGAGATCGTGGCGTCCGAGCGTGCGCTTCTGGCCGCGCGACAAGCCGATTTCGTCAAGCGCAGCGAGGGCGCCAAGAGCATCCTCAAACAGGCCACCGAAGAGCTGGGCGTGATGGAGAATATGCTGAAACGCAAGATCGTGGCATTGATCGAGGTCACGCGCGCGCGCAAGGATCATGCGGATGCGCAAAATCGCTATGACGAGATCATCACGCAAACCGAGCTGGAGCGCGCACAGGAATATTCCGAAACGCTGAAAGAGCTTGCGACGCTGAAACAGAATCTCAAATCCAGCCAGGATCAGCTGAACCGCACCACGCTGGTCAGCCCGATGCGCGGCGTGATCAACAACCTGAGCGTCACCACCATCGGCGGTGTCGTGCGTCCGGGCGAGGAGATCATGTCGATCACCCCGCTTGACGAGGAGCTTTTCGTCGAGGCGCGCGTGCCGCCTGAAGATATCGGGGGCCTGCGCCAGGGGCAGGAGGCGACGATCAAGCTGACGGCCTATGATTATACGATCTACGGCACGCTCAAGGGCGCCGTGGATTTCATTTCCGCGGACACGTTCAAGGACGAACGCGCACGCGAGGCGGACGGCAATCCGCATTACAAGGTGACGGTGCGCGTCGACATGACGGACCTCACGCCGCGGCAGGCCAGCATCGAGATCCGCCCCGGCATGCAGGCCGAGATCGAGCTGCACACCGGCGAGAAAACGGTGCTGCAATACCTTCTCAAACCGCTCTACAAATCGCGTGAGGCGTTCCGCGAGCCGTAATGCGATTTTTACGAAAAATCGCCCGAAGAGTTTTCCGCGAAAACTCTTGGCCCGGTGTCAGACCTCCAGCCAGATCGTTACCGGCCCGTCATTGACGAGGCTGACCTGCATCGACGCGCCGAACTGGCCCGTCTCGCAAGGGATCCCCTCTGAGCGCAGGGCCTCGGTGAAAAGCTGGTAGAGCCGATCGCCCTCGGCGGGCGGCGCGGCGGCGCTGAACCCCGGCCGATTGCCGCTGCGCGTGTCGGCGGCCAGTGTGAACTGACTGACCACCAGCGCGCTGCCACCCTTGTCCCGCAGCGAGAGATTCATCTTGCCCGCATCATCCTGAAAGATGCGCAGCTTGGCGATCTTGGCAGCCATTTGCGCGGCCTGTGCATCGTCGTCGCCCTGCATGGCGCAGATCAGGATCAAGAGGCCCGGCCCGGTCTGGCCGATGACTGTGCCCTCTACCTCGACGGAGGCGCGGGTCACGCGTTGAATGAGGGCGCGCATGGGCAGGCTCCTTGGCTTTTGCGCGATGCTGCGACGGGTGCTTTGCGCCGTCAAGCCCGCCGAAGCGACCGCAGCACGCGCCCATCCGTCACGAGGATCCCGGCGGCGATGATGGCGAGACCGAGATAGGCGGACGGGGCGAGGGCCTCATCCAGAAACGCGGCGCCAAGGCCGATGGCGAAGGGCGGGATCATCAGCGTCACCAGCATCAGGTTGGCGGCGCCTGCACGGCGCAGGATCGCGAAATAGAGCAGATAGGCGCAGGAGGTCGAGAGGACCGCCAGCGCGATCAGCGCGGCCCAGGTGCCGGGGGCAAGATCCATGCGCGGCACGCCGTCCACCATCAGGGCAATTGGGATCATCAGGATCGTGCTGCCCGCCAGCATCCCCAGCGCATTCATCTGCGCGGGCTGTGCCGACAGATGCTTGCGCGCCCAGACCCCGGCGAAGGCATAGCTGAGCGCGGCGGCGATGATGGCAAGCTGCGCGAGGCTGCGCAGATCCAGATCGCGCGCGGCATCCGGGCCGATTACCACCGCGACGCCCAAAAGGCCGAGCGCCGCACCGCTGAACTTGCGCGCCGTCAGCCGCTCATCAACGAGGAAGATGCCCGCCACGACCGCGCCGAATACCGCCGCCGTGCCGTTGAGGATCGAGGCCAGCCCGCCCTCGATACTGGCCTGACCCCAGAAGATCAGCGAGAACGGGAGCGCGTTGTTGAGCGCGCCCATGACCAGATAGGCGCCCCAGATCCGCGCGCTGCGGGGCAGAGCGATGCCCCGCAGCCGCAGCACCAGAAAGAGAAGGGGCAGCGCAAGGGCCACGCGGTAGAGTGTGATGGTGAGGGGCGGCACCTGGGTCAGGGCGATCTCGGCGAAGAAGAACGAGCCGCCCCAGATGGCCGAAAGGGCCAGCATCATGAGCGCGGAGGCGGGGGATATGGTGGGCGATGTCATGGCGCTGTCATGCCCCCTGCCGCGCCATGGCGCGACCCGGTTCTTGCGCAATGGCGACGCGCCCGCCTATTGCGTTGCGGCGACATAGCCGATGGCGGCCGCGACTAGCAGGCCGATCAGCACGGCGAAGGCGATCTTCCACGCGGACCAGGGCCGCTCGCCCTGGACGCGGCCGGTGCGGCCGTTGACGACGAAACGGTAGCTTTGGCCACGATACTTGTAGGCGGCCATCCAGACGGGCAGCAGAATATGCTTGAACGACGCGTCGCTGACCTCGGTCTCGATCCGGTGGATGCGCTGGCGGTCGCCGCCGATGTCGAATTTGACGTCGCGCGCGATGATGGCATCCATGGCCTCGCGCGCCTCGCCATATCCTGTGTCGAGCGCGACGGTATACCCCTCGGCGGCGAAGCCTGCGAGGTATTCGGGATTGTATGGCTCGAGCGCGCCCAGATCCCAGGGGGGCAGCGCGTCCGTATAGCGCTTGGGCAGGGCATGCGAGGCCAGCACCAGCACATCGTCGAAAGCGCGCGCCACGCGGCCCGATACGCTGCGCCAGCGCACTTTGGGCACGCGGATCGTCTGACGCTTGCCGTCGCGCATGACCGTGCGCGTCTCGTAATAGACCGTGCCGCGCTCGCCGCTATAGGCCGAGCGGGTGGCGGCGTCGAAGGTCCAGTAGGGCACGTAAATGCCATTCAGCCGGCGCCCTTTGCGGGCGTACTCCTTGAGGCCGTTCGGAGCGAACCAGAGCTGGCCCAGCCACTCGGCCATCGCCCCACGCGCGGTTTCCTCGTCGATGGCGAAGGGCAGCACGCCGCGCGGCTTGATGCGCCGCTGCGATCCGGTGCAGGTGACCATGGGGGTCGCGCAGAACGGGCACTCGCCCGCATGCGCGGCGCCCGCAAGCTCTACCTCGGCCCCGCAATTGGGACAGGAGAGAAGCTGTCTTTCCTCCGTCTCGGTGTCCGCGTCGTCGGTGCCGCCGAGGCTGCGCAGGGCGGCGGCCAGATCTTGTTCGCGGAGCGCCGTGTCCCATGGGCCGGGGCCGGCGATCTCCTGCCGGTTGCCGCAATGATCGCAGATCAGCGCGCCGCCATCCGGCGCAAAGCGCAGATCGGCGCCGCAGGCATCGCAAGGAAAGCGGTGCTGGGGCGCTGCGGGCGTCGGGGCGTCGGGGGCGGGCGTATACATGCGGGGCCGATCGGGGAGTGAGTATTTTTGCCAAGATGAACCGGGGAGCGACTGCGCCTGCAGGCAACCCCGGAGGGGTGGCTCAGGCAGGCGGCGGGGGCGGGGGCATAATGGTGAAGAGTTGCGCCAGTTCCGGCACATCCTCGGCGGGCATCCAGCCATCCTGGCCCGCGGTCCAGACCATGGTGCCGCGTGCCAACTCTCCCTTGGTGGCCATGCGGCCCATCGCGGCACGCGAATAGGGGCCATGCGTTTCACCATTCTCCGCGATGTGCCAGACGCGCTCGGGCGCTGGTGCGGGCGGCGGCGAGGCGGGGGCCGCGCCTTCCGCAGGCTGCGCACCCCAAGGCCCGCCGGGGGCCATCTGGCCTGCCATCGCCATGCCCATCCCCATGCCGAGCCCGGCGCCCATGCCGCCGCCGCCCGATGGGTTCGACGCGGCCTCGCTCATCGCCTCGGCAGCGGAATACTGGGTGTATTTGCCCAGATCGCCCGCAATCCCCATCGAGGTCCGCTTGTCCAACGCCTTCTCGACGGCGGGCGGCAGCGAGATGTTCTCGATGTAAAGCTCAGGGATGGTCAGGCCGTAGGCGGCCACCGTCTGGCTGATCGCACCGGCCACCAGCTTGCCCAGATCGGCGGTGTTTGCGGCCATGTCGAGCACCGGGATGCCCGAGGCGGCAATGGCGCGGCTGAATTCCTGCACGATGATATTGCGGATCTGGAAGCTGATTTCATCGCGGGTGAATTCGCCATCCGTGCCGACGATCTCGCGCAGGAAAAGGGCCGGATCGCCGACCCGTACGGTATAGGTGCCGAAGGCGCGAATGCGGGTGGGGCCGAATTCGGGATCGCGCAGCATGATCGGGTTTTTCGTGCCCCATTTCAGATCGTTGAAACGCGCTGTGCTGACGAAATAAATCTCGGATTTGAAAGGGCTGCGAAAGCCGTGATCCCAATGCTGGAGCGTCGTCATCACCGGCATGTTGTTGGTCTCGAGCATGTAAAGGCCGGGCGTGAAGACATCCGCCAATTGTCCCTCATGGACGAAGATCGCCGCCTGTCCTTCGCGCACGGTCAGTTTGGCGCCATATTTGATCTCGTGCCCTTCGCGCTCGAACCGCCAGACCATTGTGTCGCGCGTGTCATCCGTCCAGTGAATGACGTCGATGAACTCGCCTTTCAGAAAGTCGAAGATGCCCATTGCACGTAGTCCTCTTGCCGCTTGATGCCGGGCGCGAGCGTCGCATGTTTGGGGGGCGGTGCCAAGACTTTGCCGATGGCGCGCGCGGCCAGCATGCGGCGCGCGGCGGCGGCGCCGAAAATGGGGCGCGCAGGCTTGTCCGGCAAAGGGCCGGGCAGTGTGGCAAGCGCATGGCGCAGGCCGGGCAGGGCCGCGGCCATGGCGTGATCGCCGGCCAGATAGCTCTCGGTGGCGGCGCCCTCGGCCAGGATGATCTCGTGCCGGGCCAGAACCAGATGCAGGTACCGCACCTGCCGCGTGCCACGGCGCCTGCGAATACCGGGATATCCCGTCAGCGCCTTGGCGGGCACCAGCACCTCGCGTCCGGCTGCGTCGGTGACAAGGATCCGGTGATTGGGCGACAGGATCAGCATCCGCTCCGGCAGGCCATGTCCCAGCGTGCCGGGTTTCACTTCAATCGGCTTGTCGCGGTCCGCATCCGCGCCGTCTGAAGGGCGCGGGTCAAAGATGGCAGTGCGCGCCAGAACCATTCGCAGTGGTCGTGCGCCATGATCGCGGGTCAGTACGAGGTCGCCCGCGCGCAAATGCTCGACCAGCCGCGGGCCATCCGGCGTGGCAATGCGAGTGCCGGCGGCAAAGCAGGGCACGAAGGTCTTGCTGTAGGTGTATCTGCCCGCGCCGGAATCGTACTGATAGGATGACCCAGCTGCCTGATCGTCCTGCACAGACTGGCCATCCACCGTGCCGATATTTGTCGTGCCGGGAAAGCTTGGCTGACTGGCGACCCGGGGTGGCCCGGCATCCATGTTGAAGACGATGTACTCCCCCGAGCTGGGATCGACGAGGGCCAGCGAGTCGGGCTGACCAGTGTTGCCTTCAGTCATGATGTTGGTCGAATTGCCACCAGCCCCCGATTCAACACCGCCCTGGGATGCCTCTTGCGCCCAAGCTGGCGGCGGGCCCGTGATTTCATTGATGACGTAGAGCGTCTGACCGGGCTGCAGGACCGTGCCGGATGGAAACGTGTGAAAGTGCCCCTCGCGCGCGCTGTCGGGTGCATTGGCGCCTCTGCCCTGGGACCAGATTTGCCAGCCGGATATATCGATGGGATCGCCCGAGTCATTGGTGAACGAGACGAATTCATCCTCTTGTGTGGCAGTGCCATCGCCATCCGTGTCGAATTCGGCCCCTTCGGAATTGTCCGTGTAGACCTGATCAAAGCGGACACCTTGCAGTTTTGCGACCATGCGGCCCTCCCCAGATGGCGCGCGGCGCGCTGCCTGGGCATGACCCTAGGGGCAAAGGGTAAACACTCCGTTCGTGCGGACGGCTCAGGTCGAACCGGCGCGCGGCCGCTGGGCGATCAGCTGGGTGAGGATGGGGCGCGCGATATCGAAACTCATTCCCGGCGTCAGGCGCGGTGAGTAGAGCAGGCGCAAAAGCTCTTCATCCTGCGTGGTCAGCAGCGCGAATTCGTCGTCGTCGTTAAAGATCGAGGGCCGCGCGCGCGGGCTGTCATTGGCAAGGCCCAATCCTTGCGCCAGCTCCTCGTGTACGCAAGAGCGGCGCATCAGATCAGGGTGCTCGGACCGGATGAGGGCAATCGCGCGGCGATATGTGTGATCGTCGTTATTGCCCGAAAATGCGATGACGAGGCAGTGAATCGGGCGGGGCAGGGTACGGATCAGATCAAGCGACGCGGGATTGATATTTGGGACCAGCTCTCGGATGCGGTCTATGGCCTGATCCCGATCATCCTCGCCCATGAACAGGACGTTGAAATTGGCCGAAGCGCCTGCGCCGGCGCTGATCGGATGGCCCGTCACGCGGGCGAGGCGGGCCGCGTAGTCCCGCACCATGGCACGGTCGGGCGCGTGCTGCGCCTCGGGTACAGACGCGCCGAACTCGACGCCGATGCGTACCGGCGACGCCCATTTGCGCAAGCCGCCCGCGCGCCCGTCGCCGGGCGTCAGGCCGCGGTTGCGCGCGTATTCGTCGTGAAAGGCGATCGCCTCGAAATTGCGCATCAGGTCGGTGTCGGTATAGGGCGTGTCCGGCCCGCCGCCATCGGTGCGCAGCAGGCCCTGCGCCAGCAGGCTTGTCTCGACGCGGGCGTAATGCGCGGCAAGGATGCGGCTACGCTCGGACGGGCCGGGATCGGCGGCAGGCTCCGGCGGCTTCAACCCCGCGGGGCGCGCCTGCGGCGTGGTGCTGGGCGGGGCGGGCATGTCCGTGCATGCGGCCAGAGCCGCAAGCGCCGCAGCGCCGCCCCATATCCGTGCCGTCGCGCCCCGCCGCATCGCCTCAGCCCTTGGCCGCAGTGCCGACGGTATCGCCAAGGCCCGTCTTCTTGGCCTTGGCCGAAGACAGCGTGTCGCGCAGCTCGGTCTCCATCTTTTTCAGATCCTCTTCGGCGGCGGCGCGGCGCGCCTTGCCCTCATCGGCGATCTGCAGGCTCTCCTGGATGGTGCCGATCAGATCCTCGTTGGCCTTCTTGACCGCTTCGATGTCAAAGACGCCGCGCTCCATTTCCTCGCGGATCACCTTGTTGCTCTGACGCAAGTTGGCGGCGTTGGCGGTCAGAAGCTCGTTGGTCAGATCATTGGCGCCGCGCACGGCCTCGGCGGCCTCGCGGCTCCGCTGGATGGTGACGGCCTGCGCCAGCTGCGTCTCCCACAGCGGCACTGTGTTGACGAGGGTCGAGTTGATCTTGGTGACCAGCGATTTGTCGTTTTCCTGAACCAGCCGGATCGACGGCAGCGACTGCATCGTCACCTGCCGGGTCAGCTTCAAATCATGCACCCGGCGTTCCAGATCGTCGCGGGCCGAGCGCAGATCGCGCAGCTCCTGCGCCTTCATCACCTGATCGTCCTCGGGCGCCTTTTCGACTTCGGCCTCCTTGGCGGGGATGTCCTTTTCGTCCAAGACGCGGATTTTTTCGTCGCCCGCTGCGATATAAAGCGCCAGCTCGTCGTAGAAGGTCAGCGTGCGGTCATAGAGCATGTCGAGTGACTTGATGTCTTTCAGCAGCACATGTTCGTGCCGCAGAAGATCATCCGTCACCTTGTCGATCTGCGCCTGCACCGTCTCGAACCGGGCTGTGAACTTGGCAAAAGGCGCGGCGCGGCCCAACAGCTTTTCCCACCAGGTCCGCTCGCGGCGCACATCCAGCTCGGAAACCGAGAAACCACGGATGGTGGTGACGATCCCGCGCAGGCTGTCGCCCGCAGGCCCCACATCCTTGTTGCGCACGCCTTGCAGCATGGATTGCGAGATTTCCTGCAATTCCGCCTGCGCTGCGGAGCCGAAGGAGACGATGGACTGCGTATCGTCCATGTCGATCTCATCCATACGTTTCTTGATCTCGGCGCTGGCGGGCTTGTCCGCATCCTTATAGGGCACGATGGCGTTCGCGTCGCTCGGCATCGGCAGGATGTGGCGGCTGACTTCTTCGACTTCGGCAAGGCTGGCTTCGGCCTTTTGGCGGACATTCTCGGGCATCAAGGATCCTCTCGGGTCGGGGATGGGGGCAGGTGGACGCCTTCGCGCTCCAGCCGGTCACGCAGCACGCCGATCTCGATATCGAGCGCGCCTTGATCGTTTTCTAGCAGCTTCTGTGTCTTGGCGGAAAAATTCTGATCCAGATCGTCCAGAAGGGCAAGGTAGTCGGCGCGCGCCTCGCTGTCCTGACTGCGGGCGTAGAGGTCCGCAAAGCGGATCGTCGCGTCGCGCGCGCCCATCAGGTAAACGCCGGTATAGCGGCGCGCGGCGCTCAGATCGCGTGGATCGTCCTCCAGCGTCCGCAGCATGGTGCGCACAGTGGCCTGAAATTCGGCCACGCGCTCTTCCAGGCGGCGGTCGCGGGCGCGCAGGATGGCGTCCCGCATCTGGGCCAGCAGCGTTTCGGCCTCGCGCACCGTGCGCGCCACGCGGTCCTGCTGAAACGTGTCGATGCCTTCCATGCCCTTGTCGCGCATCGGATCAATGCCGAAGGCAGCGATATGCAGCCCCGTGGTCACGGCGCCGTAAAGCACGGCGGCGATAACCCCGCCGGTAGGATAGGCGGCCAGCGCGATACCTATGCCGGCAAGGGCCGAGGAAAAAAGCTTGCGGGGAATGCCGGGGCGCCGCGCGACCTTGCGCTCGGCATAGGCCGCCTCGGCGCGCAGGCCGCCGCGCAAGAGCCAGGCCGAAAGGGCCAGAACAGCGGCCGATGCGGCCCCGATGGCCAAAACCAGCGCACCGCTGCTAAGCGAGGTGAAGAGAACGACCGCCGCCGGAACGAACATGAGGTTCGCGCGTGCGCCCGCCGGATCGACACGGGCGCGGGGCGCTTTCGCGCGCGCGCCGCCTGCGTCGTTACCTGGACTGAATTTGCCGCCGAACTTCCGCGCCATGGACTCACAGCCCTCCCAGAAGGCCGCTGGTCACACCCAGCATCAGCAGCATCAGCGCCGCATAGCTCACTTTTTCCATACCGTCCTCTTTCGTCTCGCGGGTCAGATCGTGCACCGTATCCCGCCCCACGCGCGCCGCACGGATGACGGCGGTAAACGCCGCCGCTGCAAGGGCCAGTATCGCCAGACCCAGGCAGATCAGAAAGAGAAGCCGTGCCATATCGCGCCGCCCAGGATCGTTGCCAAATCAAAGGTAGGGGATGCGCTGGACGGATACCAGAGGCAAGGCGGCCTTCTGTGAAAGGGGCTTGCACCGCTTGGGGCGCGGGATCGAACCGCGGCGCCGATCACCGGCTGTCTCAGTCGCTGTTGCGGCGCCGCTGCGTGCCGGGTTTGCTTGGCCTGCGCGCTGCGGGCTTCGGGCTGGCGCCGGGCTTGCCGCTGGACTTGCCGTCCGGTTTACCCGGTGGCTTGCCCTGAGGCTTCCCGGGTGACCTGTTGCTCGCGCCTTCGCTGGGGGCGCCGCGCGGCTTGCCTGCGCCAAAGCCCTTTTTCGCAGCGGGGCTGCCCGCCGATTTCGTGCCGCCACCCTCGGCGGGCGCTCCGGACCTTGCATTCGATCGCGGTCCCCTGGCGCCGCCGGGCTTGGCCCCGGCGCGGGGGCCCCGCGTGACGTCGGGCTTGGCCGGGCCCGGCTTGCCCGCCAGCGATGCCAGCTTGCGGCGAGGGCGCGGTTTGGACGGTGCCGCGTCCAGATCGGCGTCGGGATCCATGCCCAGTTGATCGCGCAGCACGCGGGGGCGAATTTCCTCGACGGCGCCCGAGGCCAGCTGACCGAGCTGGAAGGGGCCATAGCTGACGCGGATCAGGCGGTTGACGGTCAGTCCCACGGCCTCCATCGCGCGCCGCACCTCGCGGTTGCGCCCCTCGCGGATGGCTACGGTGGCCCAGGCATTCGCGCCCTGCTGGCGGTCCAGCGAGACGACCATCGGCTGAAACCGCTCGCCGTCCAGCACGAGACCGGCGCGCAAGGGCGCGAACGTGTCTTCGGTCGGGCGGCCATTGACGCGCACGCGGTACTTGCGCAGCCAGCCCGTCGAAGGCAGTTCCAGCTTGCGCTTGATCGCGCCGTCATTGGTCAGCAGAAGGAGGCCCTCGGACGTGATGTCGAGGCGCCCGACGGTCATCACGCGCGGCAGATCCTCGGGCAATTCGTCAAAGATCGTCCTGCGGCCCTGCTCATCGCTGTTGGTGGTCACAAGACCGACGGGCTTGTGATAGAGCCAGACGCGCGCCGGCTCCGGCGCCGCCAGCGGCTTGCCGCTCACGGTGATGCGGTCGCGCCCGGTGACATTCAGCGCAGGGCTGTCGATCACCTTGCCGTTGACGGTGACCTGGCCGGTCTCGATCAGGCGCTCGGCCTCGCGGCGGCTGGCAACGCCCGCGCGCGCGATGACCTTGGCGATCCGGTCGCCGGGAATGGGGCTATCTGTGCTCATGGCGCGGGGATAGCGCAATCACGCCCCTTGCGAAAGCGCCTATCGCGAGGCAGGAAAGGCCATGAGTTTCGCCAGCCATATGGATACAGCGCTCGGGGAGGCCCGCGCCGCCGCCGCGCGCGGCGAGGTGCCCGTGGGCGCGGTGCTGATCGATGCGGCGGGCCGCGTCGTGGCAAAGGCCGGTAACCGCACGCGCGAGCTGTGCGATCCCACCGCCCATGCCGAGATCCTGGCCCTGCGCGCCGCTTGCGTCGCCGCGGGCAGCGAGCGGCTGGCGGGGCACACGCTCTACGTCACGCTCGAGCCGTGCGCGATGTGCGCCGCGGCCATTGCTGCCGCCCGGCTGAGAGCCGTCTGCTTTGGCGCGTCCGATCCCAAATCTGGCGGCGTGCTGCACGGTGCGCGCGTCTTCAGCCACAGCCAAGCCCACCACAAGCCCGAGATCTATGATGGCATCTCGGCCAAGGCGTGCGAGGCGCTGCTGACCGAATTTTTCGCCGCACGCCGGGGCGCGGCCCCGTGAACGCGCTTCGCGCGAGAGTGTTTGAAGAACAATGAAAGCCGGGCGCCGCCGTGTTGGCTTCATCTTGGCAAAAATACTCAAATCCGGATGTGGCCAGACTGCGCACCGATCCGGATGATGTGCCCTTGCGCGCCAAAGCGGCCACGCCTAACACTGGCGCCATGAAAATTCTCTTTCTCGGCGATGTGATGGGGCGCGGCGGACGCCGGGCGATTGCGGATATGCTGCCGCGACTGCGCAGCGACTGGGGCCTCGATTTCGTCATCGTCAATGGCGAGAATGCGACGGGCGGCATGGGCCTGAGCGGCGAGCACGCGCAAGGCATTCTGGAGGCGGGCGCCGATTGCGTCACCTTGGGCGATCACGCTTTCGATCAGAAGGACATGTTGCGCGCCATTGAGGGCGAGCCGCGCATTATTCGCCCGCTCAACTTCGCCAAAAGCGCGCCGGGCCGCGGCGCGCGCGTATTTTCCGACGCGCGCGGGCGCAAGGTGCTGGTGGCGCAGGTCCTGGGCCAGGTCTTCATGAAGCGGGCCTTCGACGATCCGTTCTCGGCGCTGGATGCGACGTTGCGGGCGCATGTGCTGGGCGGCGCCGTGCAGGCGGCGATCATCGACATCCATTGCGAGGCGACAAGCGAGAAGATGGGCGTCGGCCATTTCTGCGACGGGCGCGCGTCGCTGGTTGTCGGAACGCATACCCATGTGCCCACCGCCGATGCGCAAATCCTGCCGGGTGGCACCGCATTTCTGTGCGATGCCGGGATGTGCGGCGATTACAACAGCGTGATCGGTATGGAAAAGGACGAGCCCTTGCGCCGCTTTGTCACGGGCATGCCGAAGGGCCGCTTCAGCCCCGCGATGGAGGACGTCACCCTGTCGGGTGTCTATGTCGAAACGGACGATCGCACGGGGCGCGCCACACGGATCGAGATGGTGCGCCAAGGTGGCCGTCTGGCCCAAGCCGGCCCATGAGCCGCGCCGATCTGGGGCCCTATGCGGTCCTCTTCGTCATGGGCGCAGGCTGGGGCCTGAGCGTGCCCTTGTCGAAGATCGCCGTCAGCACCGGGCACCTGCCGCTCGGTCTCATCTTCTGGCAGGAAGTCGTCATAATCGCGCTTCTTGGCACGATCTGTGCGCTGCGCGGCAAGCGGCTCGAGCTGGGGCGGCAATACTGGCGCCTCTATGCCGTGATCGCCATGTGCGGTGCGGTGCTGCCCGACATCTTCTTCTATCTCGCGGCTGCCAGGCTGCCCGCCGGGATCATGGCGATCGTCATCGCCAGTGTGCCGCTTTTCTCGCTTCCCATCGCGCTGGCGCTGCGGAACGAGACCTTCGCCTGGCGCCGCCTTCTGGGCCTCAGTTTCGGCATTGTCGGCATCTTGCTCTTGGTCGGCCCCGAGGCCAGCCTGCCCGAGCGGGCCATGGTCGCGTTCATCCCGCTCGCGCTCATGGCGCCGCTCCTTTATGCGACCGAGGGCAATCTGGTGGCGAAATGGGGCACGCAGGGGCTCGATTCGATGCAGGTGATCCTTGGCGCGGCTCTGCTTGGCATGGCCGTGACCGGCCCGCTTGCGGTGGTGAGCGGGCAGTGGATCAACCCGCTGGACGGGATCGGCGTGGCCGAATGGGCGCTTGTCGCCTCGGCGGCGCTGCATGGTCTGGTTTATGCAGTCTATGTCTGGCTGGTCGGGCGGGCCGGATCGGTTTTTGCGGCGCAGACCAGTTATCTGGTCACAGGGTTCGGTGTGCTTTGGTCCATGCTGATCCTGAGCGAGCGTTACGCCATCTGGGTCTGGCTGGCGCTGGCGATCATGATCCTGGGGATCGCATTGGTGCAGCCGCGCGCGCGCGCCATGCCGCTTGCGCCGGTGCGGCCCATGGGCGATGCTGGCCCGAACGCATGAGAGGCAGCCTGGCCACGTGATCGCATATCTCGACCTGTCGCAAACCACGCAGGCCATCATGACGCTGGGCGTCGTGGCGGTCATGTTCGTCTTTTTCATCCGTGAGATCTATCCGACCGAGGTGGTCGCCATCGCGGGCGCGGCCGCGATGCTGGCTCTGGGCCTTTTGCCCTATGACGCCGGACTTGAGGTATTGTCGAACCCCGCGCCCTGGACCATCGCGGTCATGTTCGTGGTGATGGGGGCGCTGGTGCGCACCGGCGCGCTCGAGGCGTTCACATCGCTGGCCGACCGGCAGGCGCGCACCAATCCCAAGCTAGCCGTCGCGATGATGTTGGGGCTGGTCATCATCGGCTCGGCGGTGATGAACAACACGCCCGTCGTGGTCGTGATGATCCCCGTGTTTGTCCAGCTGGCGCGCACGATGAAAATCCCGGCCTCGCGCCTGCTGATCCCGCTGAGCTACGCGGCCATCCTCGGCGGCACGCTGACGCTGATCGGCACATCGACGAACCTTCTGGTCGATGGCGTGGCGCGTGCGCGAGGGATGGACGCGTTCGGCATTTTCGAGATCACGCCGCTGGCCATCGTGCTGGTCGCCTGGGGCATGATCTATCTGCGCTTCATCGGGCCCATGCTGCTGCCGCATCGCGACAGCATGGCGGACATGCTGTCGGATCGCAGCCGCATGAAGTTCTTCACCGAGGCGGTGATTCCCCCCGACAGCAACCTGATCGGGCGTGATGTCACCGGCGTGCAGCTGTTCAAGCGCGAGGGGGTGCGCCTGATCGACGTGGTGCGCGGCGATCAGTCATTGCGCCGGGATCTGGGCGGGGTGCAGCTGGAAGTTGGCGATCGCGTGGTGCTGCGCACGCAGATGACCGAGCTGTTGAGCCTGCAGAACAACAAGAGCCTCAAGCGTGTCGATCAGGTCAGCGCCGTCGAGACGACGACGGTCGAGGTGCTGATCACGCCGGGCTGCAAGATGGTAGGGCGCAGCCTTGGCTCGCTGCGCCTGCGGCGCCGCTATGGCGTCTATCCGTTGGCGGTGCACCGCAGGAACCAGAATATCGGCCGGCAGCTGGATACGCTGATCGTCAAGGTGGGCGATACCCTGCTGCTGGAAGGCGCGCCCGAGGATATCAAGCGGCTGTCATCCGAAATGGACATGGTCGATGTCTCGCAACCCTCCGAGCGGGCCTATCGCCGCGGCCACGCGCCTGTGGCCGTGATCGCCCTCATTGCCATTGTCGGGCTGGCGGGCCTTGGCGTGGCGCCTATCCTCGCGCTCGCGGTGGTGGCGGTGGCCGCGGTGCTGATCGCGCGCTGTATCGATGCGGATGAGGCGTTCTCCTTTGTGGACGGTCGCCTTCTGGCGCTGATCTTTGCCATGTTGGCCATCGGTGCCGCGCTGGAGGAGAGCGGCGCCGTCGCTCTGATCGTGAGCGGGATCGCACCGGGTTTGATGCTGCTGCCGGGCGTACTGGTGATCTATTCGGTCTATCTGATGACATCTGTGCTGACCGAGATGGTCAGCAACAATGCGGTCGCCGTCGTGGTCACGCCCATCGCCATCGGGCTGGGGGACGCAATGGGGATCGATCCGCGTCCCTTGGTCGTGGCGGTCATGGTGGCGGCCAGCGCCAGTTTCGCCACGCCCATCGGCTATCAGACCAATACGCTGGTCTACGGGCCGGGCGGCTATCGCTTTACCGATTTTCTGCGCATCGGGGTGCCTTTGAACCTCAGTATCGGGCTGCTGGCCTCGGCGCTGATTCCGCTGATCTGGCCGCTCTGACAGGCACGGCGCGGCCCTGTCCGGCGCGGCTTGCGCCGGGGGCGGGCTGTGTTTTATAGAAGGCGCCGAACCCACGTCATTCGCTTTCAGAGGTAATTCATGGCCGGCCATTCCAAATGGGCAAATATTCAGCACCGCAAGGGACGGCAGGACGCCGCGCGCTCCAAGCTGTTTTCCAAGCTGAGCAAGGAAATCACCGTCGCCGCCAAGATGGGCGATCCAGACCCGGAAAAGAACCCGCGCCTGCGCATGGCCGTCAAGGAGGCCAAGGGCCAGTCAGTGCCCAAGGATGTGATCGACCGCGCGATCAAGAAATCTCAGGCCGGGGACAGCGAGGATTACGAAGAGATCCGCTATGAGGGCTACGGCCCCAACGGCGTGGCCGTGATCGTCGAGGCGATGACCGATAACCGTAACAGGACAGCCAGCGTCGTGCGCAGCACATTCACCAAGAATGGCGGCAACCTGGGCGAGACGGGCAGCGTCGGCTTCATGTTCGAGCGCAAGGGCGAGATCGTCTATTCCGCGGATGTCGGCGATGCCGACGCGGTCATGATGGCCGCAATCGAGGCGGGCGCCGAGGATGTCGAGAGCAGCGAAGACGGTCACACGATCTGGTGCGCCGATACGGACCTCAATGACGTCTCGACCGCGCTTGAGGCCGAACTGGGCGAGAGCGAGGCGACCCGCCTTGCCTGGCGCCCCACGACGACGACCGAGATGGACCTCGAGGCGATGCAGAAGCTGATGAAGCTGATCGACGCTCTGGAGGACGACGACGACGTGCAGCGCGTCACCACCAATTTCGAGGCTTCCGACGAGGTCATGGCGCAGCTCTGAGCCCGTCCGCAGCGGCGCGCGAGGCGCGCTTGCGTCACGCCTCTGTCATGTTTCCGAGGCAGGCTACCCCTAGATGTGCCACGCACGGCAGGCTTGCCATGTGTCGGGCGCGATATATAGTCATGTCCAGAGCGGTGTGCAGGCAGGGGCAGTCACGGGGATGCAAGGCGATTTCAGATCAGATTTCGTGCGGGAACCAGCCGCGCTGCGCCACCATCCGGCGCTGGTGCTCAACGCCGATTACCGTCCGCTGAGTTACTATCCTTTGTCGCTCTGGTCCTGGCAGGACGCGGTCAAGGCTGTCTGGCTAGACCGGGTGGATATCGTGGCCGAGTATGATCACGTGGTTCACTCGCCCAGCACGCGGATCCGCATACCCTCGGTCATTGTCCTCAAGGATTTCGTCAAACCGCAAAAGCGCGTGGCCTTCACGCGCTTCAATCTTTTTCTGAGGGACGAATTTCGCTGCCAGTATTGCGGCGCTCGGGGGGATTTGACCTTCGATCACGTCGTGCCGCGCGCCAGCGGTGGGCGTACCAGTTGGCAGAACGTGGTGGCCGCCTGCGCGCGCTGCAATCTTTCCAAGGGATCGAAAAGCCTGAAACGCTCGGGCATGACACTGCGCAAGCCACCGCGCGCGCCGGGCGCCGAGGAGCTGCGCAATCTGGGTCGCAAATTCCCGCCGGGCCACTTGCATGACAGTTGGCTGGATTTTCTCTATTGGGATGCCGAACTGGAAGCGTAAGCGCCCGCCGCCCCGTTGGGATATGGGTATTTTTGCCAAGAAAAAGCACTGCAGCGCCCAATGCGGCGCGGCGTTAACCTTGATGCGGGATTAACGTGCTAGCTGCAGACCTGCGCGGCGCGTTTGCCGTAGTTGGAATAGGCGTCCCAGAACCGCTCGTCCGAGGCATTGTCGGACTGGCGCGTGTCCTGCGCCGCTTGCGGGTCGTCATAGAAACGCACGGCGCGAATCTGGTCCCCGCGGCTCAGCGTCTGATCGGCGACCGCCTGAATGCAGCCGCAAAGCTGCGACGAGCGCGCCTTGCGGTCCGAGGCGAGGCAGGCCGAATTGATCGGGCCTGTGGCGGTCGGCGCATAGATCGGGGCGGGGGCGCGGCTGTTCCGGCCGCGATCATCGAAGCGGTTGACGCCGCCGCAAGCCGCAAGTGCCAGCATGGTTCCGACGATCAGGACGTTTCTCATCACTTTGCCTCGTATCTGCTGCCTCATGCGGGCTCTGTTGCATCCAGCCCGCTTGTCGCTTCAATGCCCGATCCGGCAACGATTTTCAATTCACAAGATCGTCTTTGGTGCGACATGGGCGCACGCGGATCCGTCTTGACCAAAGGGGCAAAGCCGGACATATCCCATTGCATGACAGACCTTGCACATATCCGCAATTTTTCCATCGTGGCGCATATCGACCACGGTAAATCCACGCTGGCCGATCGCCTGATTCAGCAGACCAACACGGTTGCCGAACGGGACATGAAAGAGCAGATGCTGGACAGCATGGATATCGAGCGCGAGCGCGGTATCACCATCAAGGCGCAAACCGTCCGGATCAACTACACCGCGCAGAATGGCGAGGAGTATATCCTCAACCTGATCGACACGCCCGGTCACGTGGATTTCGCCTATGAGGTCAGCCGCTCGATGCGCGCGGTCGAAGGATCGCTGCTGGTGGTGGACAGCACGCAGGGCGTCGAGGCGCAAACGCTGGCCAATGTCTATCACGCCATCGACGCCAATCACGAGATCGTGCCGGTGCTGAACAAGATCGACCTGCCTGCCACCGATTGTGAGCGGGTGGCCGAGCAGATCGAGGATGTGATCGGTATCGACGCGTCGGGCGCGATCCGGGTCAGCGCCAAGACGGGGCAGGGCATCATCGAGACGCTGGAGGCGATCATCACGCATCTGCCGCCCCCCAAGGGCGATGCGTCGGCGCCGCTCAAGGCGATGCTGGTCGATAGCTGGTACGACCCCTATCTTGGCGTCGTCGTTCTGGTGCGGATCATGGACGGCGTTTTGAAAAAGGGCGACCGTGTACGCATGATGCAGAACGGCAGCGTGCACCAGGTCGAGCGGATCGGCGTTTTCCGCCCCGCGATGACCGTGGTCGACAAGCTGGAGCCGGGCGAGATCGGCTTTATCACCGCGTCGATCAAGCAGGTGCGCGACACCAAGGTGGGCGACACCATCACCCATGACAAGGCGCCCTGCGCCACCCCGCTGCCGGGGTTCAAACCTTCGGTCCCGGTGGTGTTTTGTGGCCTCTTCCCGGTGGATTCGTCCGAGTTCGAGGATCTGCGCAATGCGATCGAGAAGCTGGCGCTGAATGATGCGAGCTTCACCTATGAAATGGAGACCTCGGCGGCGCTTGGCTTTGGCTTTCGCTGCGGGTTTCTGGGGCTTTTGCATCTCGAGGTCATTCGCGACCGGATTGACCGCGAATACGGGATTGATCTGATCACGACCGCGCCGTCGGTCATCTACAATGTCTTCATGAAGGACGGTACGGATTTTCCGCTTCACAACCCGGCGGATATGCCCGATCTCAGCACGGTCGACCATGTCGAGGAGCCGCGCATCAAGGCGACTATCTTGGTGCCCGATGAATTCTTGGGTGACGTGCTGAAGCTCTGCCAGGACCGGCGCGGCATCCAGCAGGATCTGACCTATGCGGGCGCGCGGGCGATGGTGGTCTATGATCTGCCGCTGAACGAGGTGGTCTTCGACTTCTACGACCGGTTGAAATCGGTGACCAAGGGTTATGCCAGCTTCGACTATCAGATCATTGGCTATCGCACGGATAACTTGGTGAAAATGTCGATCCTCGTGAATGACGAGCCAGTTGATGCGCTGAGCATGATGGTGCACCGCGACCGTGCCGAGATGCGTGGCCGCGCGATGGTCGAGAAGCTCAAGGATCTGATCCCGCGCCACATGTTCAAGATCCCGATTCAGGCTGCCATCGGCGGCAAGGTGATCGCGCGTGAGACGCTGAGCGCGATGCGCAAGGACGTGACGGCCAAATGCTATGGCGGCGACGCGACCCGGAAAAAGAAGCTGCTGGAAAAGCAGAAGGCCGGCAAGAAGAAGATGCGCCAATTCGGCAAGGTGGACATCCCTCAAGAGGCGTTCATCTCGGCCCTCAAGATGGATAGCTGAGCGCGATCAGGCGACCAGCATTTCGGACGCAGAGCGGTCCCGCACCGTCGAGTGCGTCCACGCCTCGGGGGTGCGGCACATGCCCGCCAAAACGGGGGCGTAATGACAATGATCTATTCTCTCGCGGATGGTCTTCGCGCCCACCAGCTGCTGCGCAGTAAGGCCCGGTAGAAGGCTGCACATCAGCGGCACGGGTCGGGAACGGTGCCACAGACGAGCAGGGCGGTAGCGCGTCACGCCGGACCACGCGGCGCAAGCGATGACCGCCATGAGACGATCTGGCAAGACGGCCATCGCATCCACCGTGATCCGATCATCGCCCACCTCGGCGGCTATGGCGCGGCACATCACGTGGCGCCAATGTGCCAAAGGCAAGCTGGCCCCGCCCAGTGGCGCGGTGACGAAGTAACGGTGCGTCGAATCGTGTGTGACAGTGCTCATGCCCCGGTTTTGCACGCAAACCATTAATCGCACGTTGATCCGTCCCTCGCGCATAACAAAAAGGCCGCCGAGTGAGGGACGGCCTTTTGCAATGCTGTGGCTTGGAATTAATTGGCTTCGGCTTCGGCTTCGGCTTCGATCGCTTCGCCGGTATTTTCGACATCCTGGCCGAACCCGGCGACTGTGTTGCAACCGGCAAGTGCGGCGATTGTGGCGAGAGCGAAAAGAACCTTGGGCATCGGAAGTCTCCTGTGGGTTGGATATTGCTGAAGTAACGTGCCGCACCCAGCAAGGTTCCGGTTTGAAAACATGATATGAATCAAAGCGCGTGTAAGCGCCTGCATGCATGGTCATCGCGAAACGGGGCCGTGCGAAAGGAGATCCGCCATGTTCATGCTCGCAAGTTTTCTCAACATCATCATTGGAACGTCCATGGCCGGGATTGGTGTCATCATCGCATTGGTGGCGGGCTATGACGGCACGGCCGGCGTTGTCACAGGGGCCGCCGCGGGCTTTGTGCTTAGCCTGCCTGTGACATGGTTGGTTTTGCGCCAACTCATGAAACTGGGCGCCGTCCAAAAAAATTGACAGTTTTCGGGGCTCGTATACCATGATTTGGGTATTGGCCGTGCTGACGAACAAGGTTACGGCCCGCTGGAAAAACGAGGGACAAGATGCGTAACCTGATGACACTCACACTCGGCGTGGCGGCAGGTGCCGCGCTTTTTGCAGGCACCCCGGCGCAGGCCGAGGCCAAGATTTACGCCGTTCCCACGCACGAAAATTACTGCCCGGCGGGCCTACAGCCCATTACAATTTCGGGCGTTGTTTGCTGCGGCGTGCCGAACCAGCATCAGAGCTACGGTCAGATGATGAAGCATCCTGCGCCGCGCAAAGTTCATCACAAGCCGGTTAATTACAGCGCCCGCCCTGATTGCCGCGAGGGCATCAAGGGCTGCTCTTAAGAGCTTCTTTGCGGTCTACTGAGCTCAAGGGCGTGCCAAAAGCGCGCCCTTTTTGTATTGATGCGCCGGGCACAAGATCTTGCCGCAACGCTTAAAATGTGAACCGCCCCCAAGCGGGCAGCTTAGTGGCGGTTCAAATGCTTAGCGCGACAGCGCCATGGTGCCCTGCGAGGGCTTAGCTTTGCTTCGGCTCGGCGGGCTTTGCCGCAGGCTCGGCGGTCTTGGCTTTGGGGTTGAGCGGATCGTCCTGACGCTGCACGGAGCCCTCGAAATGGGCACCGGATTCGATGGCGATCGTCTTGTGAATGATGTCGCCTTCGACACGGGCGGTCGAGGTCAGACGGACCTTCAGGCCGCGCACGCGGCCCACGATACGGCCATTGATCACGACGTCGTCGGCGATAACCTCACCCTTGATCGTCGCTGTCTCGCCGATGGTCAGCAGGTGAGCGCGGATATCGCCCTCGACCGTGCCTTCGACCTGGATGTCGCCGGTTGTCTTCATGTTTCCGGTGACATGCAGATCCGAGGACAGCACCGATGCGGGCGGCTTGGCCTTGGGCGCCGTAGACTTGTAGTCGCCTTGGGGCGCTGCGGGCTTCGGAGCGTCCTGCGGCTTGTCATGGCCTGCCGGCTTGGGCGCGTCTGCCTTTTGCGGGCTCGGGTCGTTGATTTTGCTTTTAGAAAACATCTCTCGCAGCCTTGATATAAGTCATTGGGTTGACGGGGTTTCCGTTGACGCGGACCTCATAGTGTAGATGGGTGCCGGTCGACCGTCCAGAGTTTCCCATATCACCGATACGGTCCCCACGCGAGACCCTTTGGCCTTTGGTCACGCGGATTTTGGACTGGTGCGCATAGCGCGTCTCGATGCCGAATGCATGTTGGATCTTGACCAGCCGACCATAGCCCGAAAGCCAACCTGCATGGGTCACAACGCCATCGGCGGTGGCATAGATTGGCGTGCCGGTAGGCCCGGCCATGTCGGTCCCGGCATGCAAACGCCCCCAACGCTTGCCAAACCCCGAGGTGTAGCGGAAGGCCCCTTGGAGAGGCAGCGCAAAGGGCGCCTTCTCGGCAGCGATTCGGTAGAGGTTCAACCGATCCATCTGGTTCAGGATGCTGTTGGCGCGCGCGGCATCGGGTGACGGCGCTTCACCGCGGGTGGAAAAGCTCAGGGGCATCAGCGGGCCGCCCTGACCGGAATAACCCTTGCGCACGGTGCTGAGCATGTCATCGGTATCCATCCCGGCGGCGCGGAACATCTTGTCCAGCGGTTCGACCGAGATGGTCATCGCATCCTCGAGTTGGCGGAAAATCTGCTCGTTCTGGTCCTGCATCAGGCGGATCTGCTGCTGCATCTCGTCGGCCTGCAGCAGCGCGTCCTGTGCGTCGGCTGTGATCTTGTCGCGCTCCGCGGCGGTGTCGGCCAGCGCGGCTGTCAGAAAGTCGACCGGGCTGGAGCCGGTCTCGCTATCCTGGGCGAGCGGGCTGGCGGCGCCGGAATTGTCCAGTTGCGCGGTCAGCGTTTCGGCCTTGGCGCGCGCGGCGTCGCGATCCTGCATGGTGCGGCGCAGCGTGGACTGGATGACGCCGATTCCGGTTTCCATCTCGCGGCGGCGCGTCTCGGAGGCCAGAAGCTCGGACTGCATGACCGAGATCTGCTCGAGCGCGGAGTTGAAACGCTCCTGTGCCTCGCGTGCCTCGGCGGCGCGCTTGTCACGCTCCGCGCTCAGATCATTTAGTCGGCGTTCGTAGGTGCGCTGGTCGCGCTTGGCCTGCTCGCGGAAATTGCCGGATCCGATGCTGTCCATCAGAAGAATCGCGGTGGCGATGATGGCCCAGCCCACAATCAGCGTGACCCCGGTAAAGGCGATCAGCTGTGTCGCGGGCCGCAGCCGGATAAAGCGTGTGTCGTTGTCAGAGCGCAGGAAAACCCGGCGTTCTGGAAAATGGCGCTCAAGAAAAGCGTGCGTTGCGATTGCGATGCGTGTACGCAAATGTCCCGTCCCCGTTTGTCCTGTTCCGTCCCGTCGCTGGCCCGCATCGTTGTGGCCTGCGCGGCGCCTTGGACAGGTGCTTAGAGTCCGCTGCCGGATTGGGCAACTGTTTTACCGGCCAATAGGGCCAAATGGCGGCGTAACGCCCATAAACGGCAGATTATTGCCGATCTGCAACGGCTTGGGCGAAGATCTGCAAGTGGCCCCCTGCGCCCGGATGCCGCAGGGCAGGACGCGCTGAGACAGGTCGGGTTTATACGCTGTACTGCAATTCATTGCGGCAGATAACGGCAAACTGGCCATGCGGGGCGCGCCGATGTCTTGGCGCCCCGCATGGTCCGGCGCTTAGATACTGCGCGCGGCCTCCAGCACGTCTTCGGCATGGCCTGCCACCTTCACCTTGGGCCAGATACGCGCAATGGTTCCGTCCTTGGCGATCAGAAAGGTGCTGCGCTCGATCCCCATAAAGGTCTTGCCGTACATCTTCTTTTCCTGCCAGACGCCGTAGTCTTCGCAGGTACTGCCATGCTCGTCCGACGCGAGAGGGACGGTCAGCCCATGCTTGTCCGCGAATTTCGCATGTTTCGCGACGCTGTCTTTCGAGATGCCGATGACCTTGACGCCGGAGGCGTCGAACTCGGGCAGGAGGCTGGTAAAGGCCGTCGCTTCGGTCGTGCAGCCAGGCGTGTCGTCGCGTGGGTAAAAGAACAAAACGACGGGCGCGCCTTGCAGTGCGCTCAGCGTAATTTCGCCGCCGTCGCCCAAAGGCAGTGTAAAATCAGGCGCTTTATCAGAGATATCGGGCATCGGTGATCCTTGGGGTTGCTTGTGTTCGTGATATATTAGCGTTGCGAAGGCCGAATGCAAAAGCGCGCAGGACGGGGACGCTGACTGGCCGGAGACGCGCCGAAGTCACCGCCCCGAACCCCGCCTCGAAGGATGAGATGAGCAGTCACGACACCGATCAGTCTGCCTCTGCAGAGGGCCGCGCCCCCGAGCATGCTGGGCGCCGCCACCGACGGCGTCGTCGCCGGCGCAAGGCCGGGATTTGGTCGCTGTTGAGCGTCATTTTTCTGGCCGGTGCCGGGACGCTTTATGCGCTGTCGTTTCTCGGCACGCCGATCACTCTCCCCGATTGGCTTCGGGGCCGGATCGTCGAGCGGATCAATACGGACGCCGGCGATCTGCAGGTCGATCTGGATGAGATGGTCGTCGTGATCGAAGAGGGCTGGGTACCGCGCCTTGCCCTCAGAGGCGTGACATTGCGCGGCGCCGACCGGCGCGTAATCGCCCGCTTGGCCGAGCTGGGCGGGACATTGGCGATGCGCCCGCTTTTGTCGGGCGAACTCCGGCCCTCGCAAATCCGCCTGTCGGGGCTGCAGGTCAATCTGCGCCGCAACGACAGTGGCGAGGTTGGGGTGCAGCTGGGCGGTATCGCGGCCGCGCCGCGGGCCGCGCAGACGGCAGGCGGCGCGGGCGGCGCTCCGGCCGCGATGCGCGATCCCGGCGCGCTGATCGCCGAGATCGACGGCGCGCTCGCGCGGCCAGCCATGGCCGCCTTGCGCGGCATCTATGCCGATAACATGACGCTGCGCTACGAGGATGCGCGCACCGGGCGCGCCTGGACCATCGACGGTGGTCAGGTCGAGGCGACGCGCCAGAGCGGCATGCTGCGCGTGCGTGCCAATTTCGCCCTTCTGGGCGCACGCGCCTATCCCAGCACGCTGGAGTTCAGCATCGCCAGCCGGATCGGCAGCCGTGCGGCGCAATTGGCGCTCAACTTCTCGGACCTTCCTGCGGGCGATCTGGCGATGCAATCGCCGGCGCTGACATGGCTCGATGCGCTCGATGCGCCCATATCGGGCGCGTTGCGTGCGCGGCTGGACGGGGCGGGCGATCTGGGCCCGCTCAACGCTAGCCTGCAGATCGGCAAGGGCGCGCTGCGGCCCACGGCGGGCACGACGCCGATCGCCTTCGACAAGGCGGGCAGCTATTTCACCTATGATCCAAAGGCGCAGACCATCGCCTTCGAGGCCGTCACGGTCGAGAGCAAATGGGTCACCGCACGGGCCGAGGGGACCGCGCATATGATCGGCGGGCAAAATGGCTGGCCGGATGAGCTGCAGGCACAGCTGCGCGTCACCGACATCGTCGCCGATCCCGCCGATCTCTACGACACGCCCATCGCGCTGGACAGTGCCGCGCTGGATATGCGGCTACGGCTTGCGCCCTTTCATCTGACCATCGGGCAACTGAGCCTATCGGATCAGGGCCGCCATTTGGTGTTGAATGGCGATCTGCGGGGGCAGGAGGATGGCTGGAACCTTGCGCTCGACGGGCGCATGGACGGGATCGACAAGGACCGGCTGATGGCGCTCTGGCCAGAGGCGGCGGTGCCCAACACCCGGTCCTGGGTGGACGAGAACGTCGCGCGCGCCGCGCTCAGCAATGTGCAATTGGCCGTGCGGTCCTTGCCCAAGCACCGCGCGGATGTCTTTCTCGGCTTTGATTTCGACCAAATGCAGGCGCGCTTCATGAAGCAGATGCCGCCCATCGAGAACATGAAAGGCAAAGCGCGGCTGCTGGACGGGCGTTTCGTCATCACCGCCGACGAGGGCACGATAGATCCGGGCGCGGGCGGGCGCATCGATATTGCGGGCACCAGCTTTGCCGTGCCCAACGTCAATAGAGAGGCGCCGCCCGCCGACGTGCGCCTGCGCACGCAAAGCACGATCACCGCCGCGCTTACGCTGCTGGACAACGAGCCATTTCGTTTTCTGTCGAAGCAGGGCCGGCCTGCCACGCTGGCCGATGGGCGCGCGGCGATCGCGGCCGATCTTGGCTTTCCCCTGATCAAGGACGTCCAGACCGAGGATGTCGCCTATGACGTCACCGGCATTCTGGAGGATGTATCCAGCGAGGTGCTGGTCCCCAACCGCACGCTTTCAGCCGAGCGTCTGGACCTGCGCGTCGGCCCAGACGGATTGCGCGTCGCGGGGCAGGGCCGACTGGGCGCGGTGCCGTTCGACGGTGCCTATACCGCCGATCTGGGGCCGGAGAGTGCGGGCAGCACGGTGGACGGCACCATCACGCTCAGCCAGGCATTTTCCGACGAGTTCGGAATCGGCCTTCCGCCGGGCAGCCTGACGGGCGGCGCCGAGGCCCGCGTGCGTGTCGATCTGCCGCCCGGCGCGGCGGGCGGAACCAGCGAGACGGGCGCCCCCTCAGGAAGCTTTACGCTCAACTCGAACCTTGCGGGGCTGGGCCTGTCGCTGAGCCAATTGAACTGGAGCCTGCCGCGCGCAGCGCAGGGCACATTGGAGGTGCGCGGGCAGCTGGGCGATCCCTTGCAGATCGAGGCGCTGACGCTGGACGCGCCGGGGCTGAGCGCCACCGGGCGCGTCGCGCTTGGCGCGGGCGGGCTACTGGACCGCGCAACCTTCAGCCGGGTCAGGGTCGGCGGCTGGCTCGATGCGCCGGTCACTCTGGTCGGGCGCGGGCGCGGCGCCGCACCTGGCGTCGAGGTCTCGGGGGGCGTGATCGATCTGCGCCGGGCCGATCTGGCGGGGGGCGGGGCCGGGCAGGGCGGGCCGATCGCGCTTTCGCTGGCGCGGTTGACCGTTTCGGACGGCATCGCGCTGGATGACTTTCGGGCACGGCTGAGTACGGCGGGCGGCCTCGACGGCACTTTCTCGGGGCGGGTCAACGGAGGCGCCGCCATCAATGGTCAGATCGTGCCGCAAAACGGGCGCAGCGCGTTTCGCATCGTCACCGCCGATGCGGGCGGCGTCCTTGGCTCGGCGGGCCTGCTGAAACAGGCGCGCGGCGGCGAGATGGAGCTGATCATGACACCCGCGGGCGCGCCCGGCACCTATGAGGGCCGGCTGAGCGGCGGGGACATCTGGCTGACCGAGGCACCCGCGCTGGCCGAACTTCTGAGCGCGCTCAGCGTCGTCGGCTTGCTAGAGCAAATGTCAGGGAGTGGCATCCATTTTTCGGATGTCGACGCGCGCTTCCGGCTGGGGCCCGAGAGGTTGACGGTCTATTCCAGCAGCGCTGTCGGTGCGTCGATGGGCATCTCGATGGACGGCTATTACTACCCCGGCTCAAAGCGGATGGACATGCAGGGCGTCGTGTCGCCGCTTTATATCGTGAACGCCATCGGCGGCATGTTCACGCGGCAGGGCGAGGGGCTGGTGGGTGTCAATTACACGCTGACCGGGGCGGCGACCGACCCCACCGTTTCGGTCAATCCGCTCTCGCTGTTGACACCCGGCATGTTCCGCGAGATTTTCCGCCGCCAGCCGCCCGAACGGCGCGCGCCAGAGGCTTCGCGTCCTGCGCAATCGGACGGGGGGGAGGAAGGCGGGACTGCCGCCGCGCCGCCCTCGGCGCCGCGCGAGATCAATCCCGGCAGACGCGGCGGGATCAACAGCCGCTGAGCGCGGCGCCAGACACCACCGGGGCCGCAAGATGCAGCTGAGCGATTTCGATTACCACCTGCCCGAAGACCTGATCGCCGTGCGCCCCGTGCGCCCGCGCAGCGCCGCGCGCCTTCTGGTGGCGTCGGGCGATGATCTGAGCGATGCCCATGTCGGCGATTTGCCGGAGTGGCTGCGGCCGGGCGATCGGCTGATCCTGAACGACACGCGCGTCATTCCGGCGCGGCTCTCCGGTCTGCGACGCCGCAGCGGAGCACAGGGCGACACGGAGGCGCGTATCGAAGTGACTCTTCTGGAGCCGCGCAGCGATGGCGCCTGGAGCGCGCTGATAAAACCGCTGAAGAAGCTGCGCGAGGGCGAGGTTGTCACCTTCTCGGAGCAGTTCAGCGCGACGCTGATCGCCAAGGAGGACGGGCAGGGCGCGCTGGAATTCAACCTGACCGGCGATGATTTCGACGCAGCGCTGGCAGAGGCGGGCGCGATGCCGCTGCCGCCCTATATTGCCGCACGCCGCGCCGCCGATGCTGCTGACAAGGACGACTACCAGACGGTTTGGGCGCGCCACGCGGGCGCCGTCGCGGCGCCCACCGCATCGCTGCATTTCGATGCACCGCTGCTGGACGCGCTTGGCGCGCGGGGTGTCGCGTTTACCCATGTCACGCTGCATGTCGGCGCGGGCACCTTCCTGCCCGTCAAGGTCGAGGATGTGACCACGCACAAGATGCATGCCGAATGGGGTGAGGTGACGGGCAAGGCCGCTGCCGAGATCGCGGCGACCCGCGCGGCGGGCGGGCGCATCATTCCCGTAGGCACCACCGCCCTGCGCCTGATCGAAAGCGCCGCCCGCGCCACCGGCGCCATTCAACCCTGGCAGGGCGAGACAGATATCTTCATCTATCCCGGTTTCGAATTTCGCGTGACGGATGCGCTGATGACCAATTTCCATCTGCCAAAATCGACGCTGATGATGCTGGTCTCGGCGCTGATGGGCCAGGACGCGGTGCGGCGGATCTACGCCCATGCCGTCGACAACCGCTACAGGTTTTTCTCGTATGGCGACGCATCCCTGTTGATCCCGCGCTGAAACGCTGCCAAGGGCGGAGGCGAGTGATCCGCACGTCCCGGCCAGCGCCGCGGGCAAAACGCGGCGTGGCGGCCCCCCGCGGGCCGGGCACCTGAAGCCGGGGGCGGGATCCCCCAAGGAGAGACGCGATGTTCAAGGTTCTGTCGGGCGCGTGGGCGCTTCTCTTCGGTATGATGCTCTTGCAGGTCGGAAACGGCATGCAGGGTACGCTTTTGGGTATTCGCGGCGAGATCGAAGGCTTTTCGACCTTCGCGATGTCCCTCGTGATGTCGGGCTATTTCGTGGGCTTTCTCTTTGGCTCGCGCATGGCGCCTGACATGATCCGCCGCGTGGGCCATGTCCGCGTCTATGCGGCGCTCGGCTCGCTGATCTCGTCGGTGATGCTGCTTTATCCGTCCTGGACGGATCCTTGGGCGTGGGGCCTGGCGCGCGTGCTGATCGGATTTTGCTTCTCCGGGGTCTATGTCACCGCCGAATCCTGGCTGAACAATTCGGCCAGCAACGAGAACCGGGGCAAGGCGCTGTCGCTGTACATGATCGTGCAGATGATCGGCATCGTTTCGGCGCAGGGCCTGATGATCGTGGCCGATCCGGGCGGCTTCATCCTCTTCATCATCCCGTCGGTCCTGATCTCGATCAGCTTCGCGCCGGTCCTGTTGTCGGTCAGCCCGACACCGGCCTTCGAGGCGACCAAGCCGATGACCCTTCTGCAGATCTACAAGACGTCGCCTCTGGGCTGCGTGGGCATGTTTCTGCTGGGGGGCGTCTTCTCGGCGCAGTTTGGCATGGGTGCGGTCTATGGCGGCAAGGCGGGACTGAGCGTGGGCGAGATTTCAGCCTTTGTGTCGGCCTTCTATATCGGGGCGATGCTGGTGCAATATCCCCTCGGCTGGCTGTCGGACAAGATGGACCGCCGCCTCTTGATCCTGATTTCCAGCGCGATCGTGGCCGTTGGCGCGGTGGCCGGCATGGTCTTCGGCGCGGTCTTCTGGATGCTGCTGGTCGCGGCGTTTCTGGTGGGTGGCATGTCCAACCCGCTCTATTCGCTGCTGATCGCCTACACGAATGACTTTTTGCAGCATGAGGACATGCCTGCCGCCGCAAGCGGCCTGGTCTTCATCAACGGCCTTGGCGCCATCGCCGGTCCCGTGACCACAGGCTGGATGATGTCCGTTATGGGACCGCCCGGCTTCTTCCTTTATATCGCGGTGCTTGGTGCCGCGATGGCCGTCTATGCCGCCTACCGAATGACCCAGCGCAGCAGCCCGGCCGTCATTGACCCAGTCGATGGCTATACGCCCGTCATGCCCTCTTCTTCGCCCATGGCCGTCACGTTCGCGCAGGAATACGCCATCGACGTGGCCGAAGAGGCCGAGGAAGAGGCCGAGCAGGAGGCGCGCGCAGCCTCCGTGGCGTGAGCCAAAACTGCGCGCGCGTGATGGGAATGTCGCAATTGAAGCAATGTTTTACTACCCTATTGCCCGCCTGTGACGCTACGGTAACAGTTGTAGGCATGTTGCACATGAGGAGTTTGGCCCCGTGACGACACCTGATGACGTATTGACCTTCTGGCTGGACGAAGTCGGACCCAAGGGGTGGTATGCTCCGACCGACGAGTTGGATGCGACAATCACCGAGCGATTTGCAGACGCCTGGCAGAGCGCGCGCAACGGAACCTATGGTCTCTGGCTGACCTATCCGACCGGTGCGCTTGCCTATATCATTTTGATGGATCAACTGCCGCGCAACATGCACCGGGGGCAGGGCGCCGCCTTTGCCACGGACCGGCACGGGGTGGCGGCGGCCAAGGCCGCGATCGGGCGCAAATGGGACATGACCATCGACGAGCCCGCGCGCCAGTTCTTTTACTTGCCGCTGATGCATTCCGAAAATCTGTGCGACCAAGAGCGCTGCATCCGCCTGATTTGCGAGCGGATGCCCGAAACCGGTGCCGACAACCTGCTGCATGCGCGCGCTCATCGCGAAGTGATCCGCCAGTTCGGGCGCTTTCCCTATCGCAACGACGCGCTGGGCCGCAAGACGACGCCCGCCGAGGCGGTCTTTCTGAAAGAAGGCGGTTACGGGCATACGCTGCGCCAGCTGCAACAAAAAGACGCCGCCTGAACCGGCAGGCATCAACGCAACTTCGGGCAGTGCCCTTCGGGGCCGCGCCGCCATCTGGCTGGCGCGGCCTTTTTGTCTGTGCGCGATGCGTTGTGCATATCGGCAGGGTGGTTTAGCATTGAACTAAATCGCACCCCTTCCCACGAGTTCGGAGACGCACATGGCCCCCAAATCCTTTGACCTGATCGTGATCGGCGCCGGCCCCGGCGGCTATGTCGCCGCCATCCGGGGCGCGCAGTTGGGGATGTCCGTCGCCATTATCGAGCGTGAGAACATGGGCGGCATCTGCCTCAACTGGGGTTGTATTCCGACCAAGGCGATGCTGCGCAGCTCGGAGGTGTTTCATCTGATGCACCGGGCCAAGGAGTTCGGGCTGAGCGTCGAGAAGGTGGATTACGATCTGGATGCCGTTGTCAAACGCTCGCGCGGGGTGGCCAAGCAACTGTCGGACGGCATTGGCCATCTGATGAAGAAGAACAAGATCACCGTGTTTCGCGGTGAGGCGACGCTGCCCGCCAAGGGCAAAGTGTCCATCAAGATGGACAAGGGCGATGATGAAGAGCTGACGGCCAAGAACATCGTGCTGGCCACCGGCGCGCGGGCGCGCGAATTGCCCGGGCTCGAGGCGGATGGCGATCTGGTCTGGACCTATCGCCACGCGCTTCAGCCCGTGCGCATGCCGAAAAAACTGCTGGTCATCGGCTCTGGCGCGATCGGCATCGAATTCGCCAGCTTCTACAACACGCTGGGCGCCGAGACGACCGTGGTCGAGGTGATGGATCGCATCCTGCCGGTCGAAGATGCCGAGATCTCGAAATTCGCCAAAAAGCAGTTTGAAAAGCAGGGGATGAAGATCCTGCAAAAGACCGCTGTCAAGCAGCTGGACCGCGGCAAAGGCAAGGTGACCGCCCATATCGAAGCGAACGGCAAGGTAGAGAAGCATGAATTCGACACCGTGATCTCGGCCGTCGGCATCGTCGGCAATACCGAGGGACTGGGCCTGGAAGAGCTGGGCGTCAAGATCGACCGCACCCATGTGCTGACCGATGAATATTGCCGCACCGGTGTCGAGGGGCTTTATGCCATTGGCGATATCGCGGGCGCGCCCTGGCTGGCGCACAAGGCCAGCCACGAGGGCACGATGGTGGCCGAGCTGATCGCCGGCAAGCATCCGCATCCGGTGAAAGCCGCCAGCATCGCGGGCTGCACCTATTCCAATCCGCAGATCGCCAGCGTCGGCTATACCGAAGCGAAGGCCAAGGAGTTGGGCCATGACATCAAGGTCGGGCGCTTTCCCTTCATCGGCAACGGCAAGGCCATCGCGCTCGGCGAGGCCGAGGGCATGGTCAAGACCATTTTTGACGCCAAGACCGGAGAGCTGTTGGGCGCGCACATGATCGGCGCCGAAGTGACCGAGCTGATCCAGGGCTATGTCGTGGGCCGCACTTTGGAGACGACCGAAGAAGATCTGATGAACACGGTCTTCCCGCACCCAACGCTGAGCGAGATGATGCACGAAAGCGTGCTCGACGCTTACGACCGCGTCATCCACATGTAAGGCGGGTGCCGTCGCTCAACCGGATCGTGATGCAGCGAACCTCGCGCGAGTGGCTCGAGGCGCTGCCTCTGGCCGCGATGGATGCGGCCGAGATCTCGGGCAAGAACGGGCGGCGCTACGACTTTCAGAGTTACACGCGTTTTCGCTATCCCGAACATGATATCTGCAACGGCCCTTTCCTGTCGGACGACGGACTGGTGCAGAAGTTCGATATCGTGCTGGCCAATCAGGTGTGGGAGCATCTGGACCGCCCCTATGCCGCTACACGCAACGTGCTGCGCATGCTGAGAATGGGCGGCTATTTCTGGCTCGCTGTGCCATTCTTCGTGCGCTACCACGGCGCGCCCTATGATTGCAGCCGCTGGACGGCGCGCGGCCTCAAGAATTTGCTGATAGAGGCGGGTTTCGACGAGGCCCATATCAAGGCCGAGCAATGGGGCAATCGGCGTGCGGCGGCCCGCAACCTCGAGGATAAGTGGCCACCTGATTATGATCCGGCGACGGATGATTTGGCGAACGATCCTGACTATCCGATCTGCTCCTGGGCGCTGGCGCAGAAGGTTTAACCTGCCTTTTTCCGCAGCCAGTCACGCAGCGCTTCGGCGTTGTTGTGGGTTTCGTCCTTTGCACCGAAAATCAGCGTCACACGGCCGTCGCGTGCCCGCTTGGCCAAATCGGCGGCGGCATCGCAACCGTCCAATTCATCGAAGTAACGTTGCTGGAACTCGTCCCACTTGCTTGGGTCGTGATCGAACCACTTGCGCAAATCGTCGCTGGGAGCGACCTCCTTGATCCAGTCGTCCAGGGCCAAATCCTCTTTGGAGATCCCGCGCGGCCAGATCCGATCGACCAGCACGCGGTATCCGTCATTATCTGCCATCTCGTCATAGGCGCGGCGTGTCCGAATATCCATTTCATCCTCCTTTACGGATCAACGCGGACCAGTGACAAACGTTTCATTCTTCACGTTCCGCTTATGTTCGCAAATACGGGTTGGATCGCTGGACGCCCTACACTATCTGTGTAGCCTCAAACCCGGGGGCACCATGGCCGAGCTGAAGAACATCGAAGTGCGCGGCGCGCGCGAGCATAATCTCAAGAATATCGACGTCGACATCCCGCGCGACCAACTGGTTGTGATTACGGGTCTTTCCGGCTCGGGCAAATCCAGCCTCGCCTTCGACACGATCTATGCCGAGGGGCAGCGGCGCTATGTCGAATCGCTCAGCGCCTACGCGCGCCAATTCCTCGACATGATGCAAAAGCCCGATGTCGATCATATCAGCGGGCTATCCCCCGCGATCAGCATCGAGCAGAAGACGACGTCGAAGAACCCCCGCTCGACCGTTGGCACCGTGACCGAGATCTACGACTACCTGCGCCTGCTGTTTGCTCGCGCGGGCACGCCATACTCGCCCGCAACCGGCAAGCCGATTGAGGCGCAGCAGGTGCAGGACATGGTGGACCGTATCATGGGCATGGAGGAGGGCACGCGCGCCTATCTGCTCGCCCCCATCGTGCGCGACCGCAAGGGCGAGTATCGCAAGGAATTCATCGAGCTGCTCAAGAACGGTTTTCAGCGCGTCAAGGTGAATGGCGAGTTCTACGAGCTCGACGAGCCGCCGACGCTGGACAAGAAATTCCGCCACGATATCGACGTGGTGGTGGACCGGTTGGTGGTGAAAGAGGGGCTCGAGACGCGCCTCGCCGACAGTCTGCGCACGGCGCTGGACCTGGCCGATGGTATCGCCGTTCTGGAAACGGCGCCCAGCGACGGCGAGCCGGAACGCATGACGTTCTCCGAAAAATTCGCGTGCCCGGTCAGTGGCTTCACCATCCCCGAGATCGAGCCGCGCCTCTTTTCGTTCAACGCCCCTTTCGGCGCTTGCCCGGTGTGCGATGGTCTGGGAGTTGAGCTGTTCTTTGACGAGCGCCTCGTCGTGCCCGACCAGAATCTGAAAATCTATGACGGCGCGCTGGCGCCGTGGCGCAAGGGCAAGAGCCCCTATTTCCGGCAGACGATCGAGGCGATCGCCAAGCATTACGAATTCGACATGAAGACCAAATGGAAGGATCTGCCGGCCCATGTGCAGCAGGTCTTTCTGCATGGTTCCGGCGATGATGAGATCGCGTTCCGCTATGACGAGGGCGGGCGCGTCTACAATGTCAGCCGCGTGTTCGAGGGCGTGATCCCCAATATGGAGCGCCGCTATCGCGAAACGGACTCGGCATGGGTCCGTGAGGAATTCGAGCGCTTTCAGAACAACCGGCCCTGCGGCGCTTGCGATGGGTACCGCCTGCGCGAAGAGGCGCTGGCCGTGAAAATCGGCCCGGCGAACGGCACGCCCGAGCAGCGCCTGCATGTGGGCCAGGTCGTGCAAATGTCGATCCGCGAGGCACTGGAATGGGTCACCGAAGCGCCCGCGACGCTGAGCAACCAAAAGCAGGAGATCGCCCGCGCGATCTTCAAGGAAATCCGCGAGCGTCTGGGTTTTCTCAATAACGTCGGTCTGGAATACCTGACCCTCAGCCGCAATGCCGGCACGCTGTCGGGCGGCGAGTCGCAGCGTATCCGCTTGGCCAGCCAGATCGGCAGCGGGCTGACGGGCGTGCTCTATGTGCTGGACGAGCCCAGCATCGGCTTGCACCAGCGCGACAACGACCGGCTGTTGCAGACACTGAAAAACCTGCGCGATCAGGGCAATACGGTCATCGTGGTCGAGCATGACGAAGAGGCGATCCGCGAAGCGGATTACGTCTTTGATATTGGTCCCGGTGCGGGCGTCCATGGCGGCCAGGTGGTCAGCCACGGCATCCCGTCGGCGGTTGCCGCCGATCCCAACTCGATCACCGGTCAATACCTGTCGGGCACGCGTGAGATTGCCGTGCCAGCCAAGCGGCGCAAGGGCAACGGCAAGAAACTGAAAGTCGTCAAGGCGACGGGCAACAACCTCAAGGATGTGACCGCGGAATTTCCGCTGGGCAAGTTCGTCTGCGTTTCGGGCGTGTCGGGCGGGGGCAAATCGACGCTGACCATCGAGACGCTTTTCAAGACCGCGTCGATGCAGCTGAACGGCGCGCGCCAGACACCCGCGCCCTGCGAGACGATCAAGGGGCTGGAGCATCTGGACAAGGTCATCGACATCGACCAGCGCCCCATCGGGCGCACGCCGCGCTCGAACCCGGCGACCTACACCGGGGCTTTCACTCCTATTCGCGATTGGTTCGCCAATCTGCCCGAGTCCAAGGCGCGCGGCTACAAGCCCGGCCGCTTCAGCTTCAACGTTAAGGGCGGGCGCTGCGAGGCGTGTCAGGGTGATGGCGTCATCAAGATCGAGATGCACTTTCTGCCGGACGTTTACGTGGAGTGCGAGACCTGCAAGGGCGCGCGCTATAACCGGGAAACTTTGGAAATTCGATTTAAAGGCAAGAGCATAGCGGACGTTCTTGATATGACGGTTGAAGACGCGCAGGAGTTTTTCACCGCCGTGCCGTCAATCCGCGAGAAGATGGATGCGCTGATGCGCGTGGGACTCGGCTACATCAAGGTCGGCCAGCAGGCGACGACCCTATCGGGCGGCGAAGCGCAGCGCGTGAAGCTGTCCAAGGAACTGGCCAAGCGCTCGACGGGCCGCACGCTCTATATTCTGGACGAGCCGACGACGGGCCTGCATTTCGAGGATGTGAAAAAGCTCCTCGAGGTTTTGCATGAGCTGGTCGATAGCGGCAACACGGTGGTGGTGATCGAGCATAATCTGGATGTCATCAAGACGGCCGATTGGATTGTCGATATTGGCCCCGAAGGCGGTGATGGTGGCGGCGAGGTGGTGGCCGTCGGCACGCCCGAGAAGGTCGCCGCCGAGCCGCGCAGCCATACCGGACGCTACCTCGGTCCGATGCTGGTGCCGCGCAAGGTGGCGGCAGAATAGAGCGGGGCTGCGCCCAATATCGCCCACGATTGCGTGAAGGCTGCTGGTTGACACTCGAACGGAGTATGGCGTGCATCGATTTTTTTGGCCTTTCGTCATCTGCATGGGATCGCCCGTTTTTGCGGACGCCAGTCAGCCCATCAGCGAAAGGTTTGTGGACTGTGCCCAGCTTTATGACACGCTGAACCGCGCCAAACCGGTGAGACGCAAAGCGGAAAATGGGGCGATGCTGGACTATGCAGCGTCGCAGTTGATGCTGGCTGCTCGGTCCGAGGCACGGGCCGAGGGGCGGTGGCATATCGACGCTTACCTGAATGAGATGGCCGTCTCCAAAGCTGAGAAATGGGATGCAAAAGGGCTTGGCTATTTCATGACCGAGGACGCCCGCGATTGGTTTGCCTATTGTCGTAGCCTGGCCCGAGACCGCGGTATTGCCCTCAAGCCCTGACGGGGCTTACGCGCGCTACATGGCATTTTGCTTCGTCAAATCCCGCCGCAAAAACCATGCCTTGGCGGCGTCCAAATCGGCTGGCCGTCCTAGGAAATAGCCCTGTGCCAAAGGGACGCCAAGTGCGTGCAACGTGTCGAGTTCGGCCTCGGTCTCGATCCCTTCGGCGACGATCGCAGCGTCGATTTCGACGGCGAAACGCACGAGCGCCGCAGCCAGCGAACGGCGCACGATATCGCCGTCGATGCTGCTGGTCAGGGACATATCCAGTTTTATGATATCGGGATGCAGCCGCACGATATGTTGCAGGCCCGAATAGCCGGCTCCGGCATCGTCAATGGCAAGGCGCACGCCACGAAAACGCAGCTTGTCCAGCTCGCGCAGGAGATGGTCGTAATCCTCGACCATGGCATGTTCGGTCATCTCGAGAACGATCCGCTCGGCGGGCAGGCCGGCGAAGGCGCTGACGAGCCGCCCGGAGGCGACTGTGGCGGGCGAGGCGTTGACGGACAGATAGACATGCGCGGGCAGGCTGGGCAGCGCGGAAAGAGCCGCCTTGATGGCGCTCAACTCCAATTCGATATGCAGGCCGACCTTCTGTGCGTCGTCGAACCACTGGTTTGGCGGGCGGTAAGGCTCCGCCCGGAACCGGCACAGCGCCTCAAAGCCTTTGGGCGTGCGCGCGGCGGCGTCCATGATGGGCTGATAGACGATGTCGAAGGCCTTTTCCTGCAGGATCGCGGTAATCGCATCATATGCGCTGTCATGGGCAACACGGCTTGCGATCTTGTCATTCACGTGCTCGGCCGAGAGCCCCGCAAAGGCACGCATGACATCAAGGTCGCGCTCGGTCAGGTCCGGCTTTGCCGTGCGACTGAGACAGCAAAACATGCCATACGGGCTACCATCGCGGCGGCGGATGGGAACGCTCACATGGCTTTTGATGGGAATGGCCGTTGTCAGGGGCAGATCCAGGCAAAGCGGCTCGTCGGCGGTGTCGGGGATCAGTTCGGGCAGGCGGCCCGCCAGGATATGGCGGCAATAGACCTGATCCAGCGGCATGGAGCCACCGACATGAGCCATCTCTTCGAAGCCCGGCGCGCTGACGGCCCGAAAGATCAGATCGTCGCCGACAAACTCTGACAGGTATGCGACTTCCATCCCCAGATGCGTGCGTACGAAATCAAGTGCCGCGTCGATCGTCTCGTCCCCGCTGCGAGATTTGATTTGCAGGGCCGAGGACAACAACGCGGCGGGATCTGTGGCAGGATCAATGGATGGGTCGGGCGCGATAGGGGCTGTCATAAAGGCATCACCTGATGAGAAGAGCGAATTGCCTACCTTTGACGCTCAAAGATGATCGTATCGTTGATGCTCAGCCGTTTTTTACCGCAAATTGTCTTAAACGGGCCCGCCATATTCGCCAGACCGGCTCATGCGGCAGTGCGCGCCTTGGAATTGGGCCGGTCCGACGCGTCCCCAAGGAAATGACCCAGCGCGTGCAGCCCCTCGATTTCGTCGCAGACGATCTTTGTCACGATCAGGATGGGCACGGCCACGACCATGCCGACCACCGACCAGATGTAGGCAAAGAACGCCACGACCAGAAAGAGGATCGGTGTGTTCAGTTGCATCCGCCGCGAGATCGCCAGCGGCGTCACGATCTGCCCTTCAATCGAAGTCAGCGCCATGTACGTTGCAAAGACGCCCACGGCCTCCCACCCGGTATCGAGCGACACGAATGCGACCAGCGCCGCGACACAGGCGCCCGCCACGGCCCCGAGGAAAGGCACGAAGTTGAGCGCGAACCCCATGACGCCAAGCGCGATGGCATTCGGAACGCCCCAGGCAAACATCGCGGCCCCGATGGAGAGGCCAAGCCCCGCGTTGATGATCGCGATTCCGCCCAAATAGCGGCCCAGCCGATCCTCGATAGTCTTGACGATCTCTACCGCGTGGCGCTTGTCCTTGAGCTTGGGCAGGCTCTCGACCATACGCTTGGTAAAGAAATCGCCCGACCCGATAAGAAAGAATGTCAGAAAAATCGCAAAGATCACTTGGCTCAGCACTCGTGGCGCCATGGTGAGAATGGTGACTGAGGTTGAGGTTTCAGAGACGACCTCGACTTCCATCGCGGTTTTTTCGCCGCCTCCGCCGACCGCGTCATCAATCGCCTTGGCGGCGTCATTGACCTTGGCCAATGCGCCGGTGCTCTCGCCCAGTTTGTACTGCATCTCGCGCATCAGGCGCGGCATATCATCGATGAGGTTGGCAACCGGCTCGGCAAACCACGCAATGGCGATGCCGACGCCGACGAAAAGGATTGAGGTGAAAAGCGCCGCGATCACCATGCTGGGCAATCCCATTCGCTCGAGCGCGCGGCGAGGGCGACTAAAGACGAAATAGGACAGAAGGGCGGCAGTGACGGGGATAAGAAAATTCGCCGCCTCGACCAGAGCTGCGCCCAGAAGGACGAGAAATATCCCGATGAGCGGCACGTATATGCGTTTTTCCGCGCTCATGTCGGTTCCGCCCCCAGCAATTGTTTCTTGTCCGATCACAGTAATCACGCTGGCGGCCAAACTCTGGTCAGCGGCTGGCCTGCGATCATTTGTCATATCGGTTGAATTGGCAACGCCGCCTCGCGGCACTAAGTTCCGCGCGATCCTGCCGAACTATGACATGGCGGCCCGCGCAAATTACATTTGGTCAATCAGCTGCGCTTGCGCGCGCTCAGCCGGGGCAGCATGGCGCTGAAATCCCGGCCACGCCCATCTTCGTTCTCGACGAACTCGGCATAGATGGCGCGTGCGGCGGTGCCCATGGGCGTGTCGGCGTCCACCGCCTCGGCGGCTTGCTGCGCGAGGGTGAGGTCCTTCAGCATCAACTCGGCCGCGAAACCGGGCTTGTAGTCGTTATCTGCCGGGCTTTGCGGACCAATGCCCGGCGCCGGACAGTAGGCGTTCATGGACCAGCTATAGCCCGACGAGGTGCTGACCACGTCGAACATCGCCTGCCGGTCGAGGCCCAGCTTGTCGGCAAGCGCAAAGGCCTCGCAGGTGGCGATCATCGTGGCGCCGAGGATCATGTTGTTGCAAATCTTGGCGGCTTGGCCCGCACCCGAGGCACCGCAATGGACAGCCTTCTGGCCCATGATGTCAAAGAGGGGCTTGGCCTTGGCGAAACCCGCTTCATCGCCGCCGACCATGAAGGTCAAGGTGCCGCCTGCCGCACCGCCGACGCCACCCGAAACAGGTGCATCCAGCGCCGAGAGGCCAGCGGCCAGCGCGTCGTCGGCCACCGCGCGGGCGCTGGTCACGTCCACGGTTGAGCAGTCGAGAAACACAGCGCCTTTCTGCATGGCGGGAATAATCTGTGCCGCGACTTCGCGCAGGATCGCGCCGCTGGGCAGCATGGTGATGACAACGTCTGCGCCAGTGGCGGCAGCCTCGGAGCTGTCCACGGCGGCGACGCCCTCAGCCGTCACGCCCGCGGGATCAAAACCTGCAACGTCATGGCCCGCAGCGGCCAGATTGGCCGCCATCGGCCCGCCCATATTGCCCAGACCAATGAATCCGATTTTCATGACATGCCCTCTCATATGCTTGATTTCGGGGCAATGTATCGCCATCGGGCGGGCAGGGGCAATGCCGCGCAAGTGCTCTCTTTGCGCGGGTCAGAGCCCGTCGTGAAATTCCTCGACCAGATGCGCCACGACGGCGCGCAGCGCCGCCTCGCGATCCTTGCCCGCGGTCGCGGCGGCGTCAAAGATACGGCGCTGCCGGTCGGCGCTGGTCCCTTGCGCTGCGATATGGCGCGCGCGCTCGACCTCGCTGGCCGAGCCGAAATGCGCGGCATCCTCGCCGATCAACTCGATCATCTCGTCCATCAACACCGACAGCGGCACGATCTGTCCGAGGCCGAAATCGATCAGCCCCTCGCGCACGCCATATCGCTGCGCGCGCCAGCGGTTTTCCGAGATCAGAAACGTCTCGTAGATGCGCCAGCGCTGGTTCTTGACCGAAAGTCGCCAGAGCATCCGGGCCAGCCCTTGGGTCAGTGCGGCAAGCGTCAGCGCGTCCTCGATCCGGGGCTGCACATCGCAGATGCGCGATTCGATGGTGGGGTATTTCGACGAGGGGCGCAGATCCCACCAGATCTTGGATGCGTCCTCGATCACTCCCAAATCCGTGAGCGCATGGGTGGCGCGTTCGTATTCGCCAAAACTGCTCATCCGGGGCGGCAGGCCGGTGCGGGGCAGATTGTCGAACACCGTCAGCCGGTAGCTGTCGAGGCCGGTGTCATGTCCTTGCCAGAAGGGTGACGAGCAACTGAGCGCCAGCAGATGGGGCAGGAAGTAGCTGAGCTGGTTCATGACATCGACGCGTCGGTCGGGCGCACCCACCGCCACATGGACGTGCATCCCGCAGATCAGCATGCGCCGCACAACACCCGCCAGATCCGTCGAGAGGTTGTTATATCGGTCCTTGTCCGTGTGCTTTTGCTCGCGCCAGCGCGAGAAAGGATGGCAGGAGGCTGCGATCGGCGCGAGGCCGAATTTGGCCGCCTCGCGCGCAATGCAGGCCCGCAGACGCCGCAGATCATCACGCGCCTCGCCAATGGTGGCGCAGACCTTGGTCCCGATTTCGATCTGGCAATTGAGGAACTCGGGGCTGACCTGATCCTGAAGCTCGGTTCGGCATGCCTCCATCAGCGCTTCGGGCGCCTCGGCAAGGGCCATGCTCTCGGCATCCACCAGCAGGTATTCTTCTTCGATGCCTATGGTGAAGTCAGGCTCGTCCAGGGCCATGCGCGCCTCCTGTTGCGGAGGACCAGCAAAGCGCAGGTTTTGCCTGCTGCCAAGAAAATTCGAATTTTCTTGGGCAAAAGCCTGTGCAGGCTTTTGGCGCCCGGCGATAAGACCGGGCGCCAAGTGATATCAGTCGGCCAGTTTGAAGTGGAATTCGCCGCCTTCCTTGATGCCCGAAGGCCAGCGCGACGTGACGGTTTTGGTCTTGGTGTAGAACTTGAACGCGTCGGGGCCGTACTGGTTGAGATCGCCGAAGGCCGATTTCTTCCAGCCGCCAAAGGTGTAATGCGCCAGCGGCACGGGGATGGGGAAGTTGATGCCGACCATGCCTACATTGACGCGGTTCGCGAAATCGCGCGCCGCATCGCCGTCGCGGGTAAAGATGGCGGTGCCGTTGCCCATCTCGTGATCGGACGCCAGCTTCAGCGCTTCTTCGTAGCTGCCAGCGCGCACGCAGGTGAGGACGGGGCCAAAGATCTCCTGCTGATAGATATCCATCTCGGGCGTCACCTTGTCAAAAAGGTGCGGCCCAAGGAAGAAGCCATCCTCATAGCCTTGCAGGCTGAAGCCGCGGCCATCCACGACCAGTTCGGCGCCCTGATCGATGCCGGACTGGACCATGCCCTCGATCCGCTTTTTCGCCTCGGCGGTCACGACGGGGCCGTAATCCATTTCAGTATCCGAGGTGTAGGGGCCGACCTTCAGCTTCTCGATGCGCGGCACCAGCTTCTCGATCAGCTTGTCAGCGGTTTCCTCGCCCACGGGAACGGCAACCGAGATCGCCATGCAGCGCTCGCCTGCCGCGCCGTAACCGGCGCCGATCAGCGCATCGGCGGCCTGGTCGAGATCGGCGTCGGGCATGATGATCATGTGGTTCTTGGCGCCGCCGAAGCATTGCGCGCGCTTGCCGTTCGAGCAGGCCCGGCCATAGATATACTGCGCGATGGGGGTCGAGCCGACGAAACCGACGGCCTTGATGTCGTCATTGTCGAGGATCGCGTCGACCGATTCCTTGTCGCCGTTGACAACCTGGCAGATGCCGTCGGGCAGGCCCGCTTCGGTCCAGAGCTCGGCCAGCATCAGCGGGCAGGAGGGGTCGCGCTCGCTCGGCTTGATGATGACGGCGTTGCCGGCGGCAATGGCGGGGCCCATTTTCCACATCGGAATCATGGCGGGGAAGTTGAAGGGCGTGATGCCCGCAACAACACCCAAAGCCTGACGCATCGAGTAGATGTCGATGCCGGTCGAGGCGTTGCCGGAATACTCACCCTTCAGGAAATGCGGCGCGCCGATGCAGAATTCGATCACTTCCATACCGCGCTGCACATCGCCGCGCGCGTCGGGGATGGTCTTGCCATGCTCGCGGCTGATCGCCTCGGCCAGCTTGTCCATGTCGCGGTTGATGAGACGCACGTATTCCATCATGACGCGGGCGCGTTTTTGCGGGTTGACCGCTTCCCATTCTTTTTGCGCCTTGGCGGCGTCTGTCACGGCCTGGTTCAGCTCGTCCACGGATGCCAGCGGCGTGCGCGCCTGCACTTCGCCCGTGGCCGGGTTGTAGACATCGGCGAACCGGCCCGACGTGCCTTTGACATGCTTGCCGTTGATGTAATGCGTGAGTTCGGTGGTCATGGAAGCCTCCCTTTTCATGTTGGCCGCAGCATAGCCTTGCAAATTTGAGCCGAACAGAGGCAATGTCTCAAAGGTGATTTGCGTTTATGCAAAGCCGCTGACACGGGGGGCCAAGGCATGCAGCCACAATGGGACGATCTCAAGATATTCCTGGCTGTTGCGCGGCACGAGAGCCTGTCATCAGCGGGCAGGGTCCTGAAAATCGACCCGGCCACCGTGGGCCGCCGCATCGCGCGACTGGAAGAGGCGCTGCGCGCGCCGCTTTTCGCCAAGTCGCCGCAGGGGTATGCGCTGACCAACGAGGGCCAGCGCCTCATGGAGCATGCGGCCCGCGCCGAGCAGGAGATGACCGCCGCTTTTGAGGATCTGTCCGGCCATGGCGCGCAGCTGAGCGGGCAGATCCGGCTTGGCTCGCCCGATGGGTCGGCCAATTTCCTGCTGCCGCAGGTCTGCGCGCAGATTGTCGAGAAGAACCCGGATCTGGAGGTGCAGATCGTCGCGCTGCCGCGCGTCTTCAACCTGTCGCGGCGCGAAGCGGATATGGCCATCGCGGTCAGCGCGCCCACCGCCGGGCGCCTCAGTGTGCAGCGCGTGACCGATTATCGCCTTAGCCTGGTCGCATCGCGCAACTATCTGCGTCAGGCCGCACCCATCAACACACTTGAGGACCTGCGCCATCACCGCATCGTCGGCTACATCTCGGACATGATCTTTGACAAGGAGCTGGATTACATGGGCGAGCTGGGCCTGCCGCCCGCGCAACTGGCCAGCAATTCGGTGTCGGTGCAGTTCAACTGGATCCGGCAGGGGGCGGGTATCGGAATGATGCACGACTTCTCGATCCCTTTCGGGCGCGGCATGCAGCGCGTCCTGCCCGATCAGATCGGCCTGAAACGCAGTTTCTACCTGATCCGGCATGTGGATGACCGCCGCCTTGAGCGGCTCAACCGCTTTGCTGAAGCGCTGGCCACGGGCATGCGGCGTGAGGTGGCACGTCTGGAAGAGCGCGCAGAGCTCGCTTGACAGGGGGCGCCGCGCCTTTACGCTGAGTTAACCGGTGCATGAGCCGGACCAAGCGCAGAGGGGGCATCGACATGCTGGTTTCACAAATTCTCAAGTCCAAGGGCGATGGCGTATTTACCGCGCCGCCCAGCATGACTGTGGCCGAGGCGACCGAGATCCTGTCGGCCAAGCGTATTGGCGTCCTGATCATCACGGGACCGGATGATAGTGTGGTCGGCATCCTTTCCGAGCGCGACATCGTGCGCGCGCTGGGAGAGCGCGGCTCCGAGTGCATGTCGGAGAAGGTCGAGGCGTTGATGACCGCCGATCCCTTCACGGCCATCCCGTCGGACAAGGGCGAGCAGATTCTGGCCAAGATGACCGAGGGCAGGTTCCGTCACATGCCGGTTGTCCAAGAGGGCAAGCTGATCGGCATCGTGACGCTGGGCGACGTGGTCAAGGCGCGCCTCGACGAATTGGCGATGGAGAACGCGTCGATGCAGGGAATGATCATGGGCCATTAGCGCCGGTCGCGGGTTTGGGCGGACATCCGCCGCGTCGGTTGGCGCCGCGTTGTCACGCCGGGTCTTGCAATCCGGTGACCTGTCATGCCTTTTGGCGCAACTGAAACAAAAGATGATAGCTTATGCGCATTGGCCTTTATCCCGGCACGTTCGATCCCATCACGCTGGGTCATGTCGATATCATCCGCCGGGCCAGCACGCTGGTCGATCGGCTGGTCATCGGCGTCGCGATCAATCGCGACAAGGGGCCACTTTTTGATCTGGAAGAGCGGGTGTCGATGATCGAGGCCGAGGCCGCGCGCCTGAAGGTGCCGGGCGGGGGCGAAATCATCGTGCATCCGTTCGAGAATTTGCTGATTGATTGCGCGCGCGACGTGGGCGCCCCAGTCATCGTGCGCGGCCTGCGTGCCGTGGCGGATTTTGAATACGAGTTTCAGATGGTCGGCATGAACCGCGCGCTCGACGACAGTATCGAGACAGTGTTCCTGATGGCCGATACCGGTCATCAGGCCATCGCGTCGAAACTGGTCAAGGAGATCGCACGACTCGGCGGAGACGTGTCGAAATTCGTAACCCCTGATGTGAATGCTGCACTGGTGAAACGGTTCGCACCCTAAGCGGCGCGACCCTTGCAGCAAGGCGTATCACCGCCAGAACGCCATCCACTCGATCAGGTCGCCCAGCTTGGCCCCGAGAAAGATCAGGCCGTCCCAGCCTTGGATGTAGTAATCCAAAAACAGCGCCAGCACGATCAGCAGAAAAAGCCATAGCGCGATACGGTCGGTCATCTGATCGCTTTCCCAAATTGCGTGCGGCAGACAGCCCTGCGGCCCCGCGCCTTATGCCAGACGGGGGCCGCGGCCTGCAACATGCCTTGGCGCTTAGCCTAAACGCCCCATCAGTGCGGCAACATCGGCCATGCGGCAGCTAAAGCCCCATTCGTTGTCATACCATGCAAGCACGCGCACCAGGGTTCCGCCGACCACTTTGGTCTGGTCAGGGGCAAAGATGCTGCTTTCCTCGGTATGATTGAAATCGATGCTGACCTTGGGCGCGGGATCGTAGGCCAAAATGCCCTTCATTTCGCCCGCCGCAGCCTCGGCCACGACGGCGTTGACGTCCTCTGCCGTGACGGTTTTCGATGCGACGAATGTCAGATCCACCGCCGAGACATTGGGCGTCGGCACCCGGATGGCGGACCCATCAAGGCGGCCCTTCATGGCGGGCAGCACCTCGGACAGGGCCTTGGCGGCGCCGGTGGAGGTGGGGATCATGCTCATCGCGGCGGCGCGGGCGCGGTAAAGATCCTTGTGCCGGCGGTCCAGCGTCGGCTGATCGCCCGTGTAGGAGTGGATCGTAGTCATGATCCCGCTCTCGATGCCGATGCCCTCGTGCAGCACCTTGGCCAGCGGGGCGAGGCAGTTGGTGGTGCAGGAGCCGTTCGAGATCATCCGCTCGCCGGGCTGCAACTCGCCATCATTGACGCCCATTACCACGGTGCGGTCCACGTTCTTGCCTGGGGCCGACAGCAGAACTTTGCCTGCGCCGCGCTCCAGATGCTTTTTCGCCTTGTCGCCATCGTTGAAATTGCCGGTGCATTCCAAGACGACATCGCAGCCGCTCCAATCCAATTCGTCCATGTCGTAGGTCGAGAACATCTGGATGTCGCCGCGCCCAAGGTTCAGCGTACCATCGCCGGTGGTCACGGTGCCGGGAAAGCGTCCATGCACACTGTCAAAGCGGATCAGGTGCGCCGCCGTTTCAAGAGGGCCGGTGGCGTTGAGCTTGACCACCTTGATATCTTCGCGGCCCGTCTCGCTGATATGGGCGAGGGTGGCGCGCCCGATGCGGCCGAATCCGTTGATGCCGACGGTGATGGTCATGGGCTTGGCTCCTTGGCAGATCATAGGGGATGGGCGCGATATACGGCGCTCCGCCGGGTGCCGAAAGGTCAAAATGCGCGCAATGCCTGCTGTTAGCGCTATAATCATATGGGCTTGCGCCCAAGGCACGGATAGCTACCGTGCCCGCGCGGCGGATGAAGAGGAACAAGATGAGCGGACTTCTGGCACTACTTGATGACGTGGCAGCGATTGCCAAGGTTGCGGCGGCTTCGGTCGACGATGTCGTGGGGCAGGCGGCCAAGGCGGGTGCCAAGGCTGCGGGCGCGGCGATCGATGACGCGGCGGTGACCCCGAAATATGTGACCGGCTTCGACGCGGCGCGTGAATTGCCGATCATTTGGCGCATCGCCCGCGGCTCGCTTCTGAACAAGCTGATCTTCCTGCTGCCGGCTGGTCTTGCGCTGAGTGCCTTCGCGCCATGGGCGATCACGCCGCTTCTGATGCTGGGCGGCTGTTACCTGTGCTTCGAGGGTGCCGAGAAGGTGGCCCATGCGCTGGGCTGGGCCCATCACGAGAAAAGTCACGTCAAAAAAACAGCGCCCGGTGATTCTGCACATCTGGAAGAGCAGAAGGTGAAAGGCGCGATCAAGACCGATTTCATCCTTTCGGCAGAGATCATGACCATCGCGCTCTCGGCCATCCCCGAGAGTACATTCTGGATGGAGGCGGCGACGCTGGCCACGGTGGCGGTGATGATCACCGTCGCGATCTACGGCGCCGTCGCGCTGATCGTGAAAGCCGACGATGTGGGCCTCTGGATGGCGGCGGCCTCGCGCCTTGCGGCGCTGCGCTCGCTGGGCAAGGGGATTGTGGCGATGATGCCCAAGGTGCTGGCGCTCTTGATGATTGTCGGAACGGCGGCGATGCTGTGGGTCGGCGGCAATATCGTGCTGCACGGGCTGGAGGTGCTGGGCTGGCATTGGCCCTATGACACCGTGCATCACATCGCCAAGGTGGCCACCCAAGGGATGGAGCAGGGGCGCGCCGCGGCCAATTGGGCGCTGGTCGCCACGATGGACGGGCTGTTCGGTCTGGCGCTTGGCTTTGTGCTGATCCCGATCGGGACCAAGGTCATCACGCCGGTCTGGCAAAAACTGCGCAAGGTCAATCCGGTCGCCTGATCTTGACCGGGCAGCCCCCCTTGGGCAAGTCCGCGCACAAGATCATGCCTGCGCGATGTCTGGAACACGAGGCTTGGCTTTAGACCGCCTTCGCCTCTGAAACAGCCGTTCAAGGTGGCATCATCCGGCGTGCCCTGCGAGATATCGAACGGCTGGTGGGCCCGCCTGCCTTCGAGGCAGAGCGGCGGCGGCGCGCCTTCTCATGGCCCGGAAATGACGGCCAATTCGATATTTTCTGCAAACGGGCGTGAGCGGGCTATCCGCTAGGCCCAAAGTGCTTGAACAGCTTGGGGAAGACTATTCGGTGAATAGTCTTCCCGCGCGCCTTACAGCAGCGATTTCACCTTCTCGGCGACTGCCTCGGCGGTGATGCCGAACTTCTCATAGAGCACGTCGGCAGGGGCGGACGCGCCGAAGCTGTCCATGCCGACAAAGCCCGACTTCGCCGCGCGGCCACGCTCGCCGCTCAGCCACTTGTCCCAACCCTGACTGACCGCCGCCTCGACAGCAACGCGCACGGGGCCAGCGGGCAGAACGCGCTTGCGCACCGCCTCGTCCTGCGCCTCGAAGAGCTCCATGCAGGGCATGGAGACCACGCGCGTGCCGATCCCCTCGGCCTGCAGTATTTCGCGCGCCTTCATCGCGATCTCGACTTCCGAGCCGGTCGCCATGATGATCGCCTGACGCTTGCCCTCGGCGTCGGCCAGGACATAGGCGCCCTGCGCGGTGAGGTTCTTTATCTTGTGCTCAAGACGCAGTGTCGGCACGTTTTGGCGCGTCAGCGACAGGACCGATGGCGTCTCTTTCGACGTCAGCGCCAGCTCCCACGCCTCGGCGGTCTCGACGGTATCGCAAGGGCGGAAAACCCATGTGTTGGGCGTCGCGCGGCTGATCGCCAGATGCTCGACCGGCTGATGGGTCGGGCCGTCCTCACCCAGGCCGATGCTGTCATGGGTCATGACAAACACGGTCGGGATCCGCATCAGGGCGGCAAGGCGCATCGCGGGTCGGGCGTAATCGGTAAAGCACATGAACGTGCCCCCATAGGGGCGGATGCCGCCATGCAGCGCCATGCCGTTCATCGCGGCGGCCATGCCATGCTCGCGGATGCCCCAATAGACGTAGCGGCCCTTGCGGTTATCCGTGTCGAAGACGCCCAGATCGCCTGTCTTGGTATTGTTCGAGCCGGTGAGGTCCGCCGAGCCGCCGACAGTCTCGGGCATGATCGGGTTGACCACTTCCAGCACCATTTCGCTGGATTTGCGGGTGGCCACCTTGGGCGCCTCTTCGCTGATCTGCTTTTTCAGCGCCTTGATACGGGCGCTCAGCGTTTTGGGTGCCTCGAAATTGAGCGCACGGGTAAATTCCTTCTGGCGACGCTCGGATGCGGCAGAGAAACGCTCGGCCCAGGCCTGACGCTCGGGCGCGCCGCGCGCGCCGATGGCCTCCCACGCCTTTTTCACATCGCCCGGCACCTCGAACGGCCCGGTGGTCCAGCCATAGGCGGCCTTGGCCGCGGCCATCTGCGCCTCGTCCGTCAGCGCGCCATGGCCTTTCGACGTGTCCTGCGCCGCATGCCCCAGCGCGATATGCGTCTTGCACGCGATCATGCTGGGCTTTTTCGATGTCTTGGCCTTGGTGATGGCCGCGTCAATCTCGGCGGGGTCGTGCCCGTCCACCTCGATAACCTGCCAGTTCGCGGCGCGGAATCGTTTGACCTGATCGGTGCGGTCCGACAGCGACACCTTGCCATCGATGGTGATGTCGTTGTTGTCCCAAAAGACGATCAGTTTGCCGAGGCTGTGGCGCCCGGCCAGCGTGATCGCCTCCTGGCTGATGCCCTCCATCAGGCAACCGTCACCGGCGATGACATAAGTGTGGTGATCGACCAGCTTGCGGCCATGGCGTGCGCGCAGGATCTCTTCGGCCATGGCGAAGCCGACCGAATTGGCAATGCCCTGGCCCAGCGGGCCTGTCGTTGTCTCGATCCCCTTGGCATGGCCGTATTCGGGATGGCCCGCCGTGATCGCGCCCCATTGGCGGAAATTCTTGACCTGCTCCAGCGTCATGTCCTCGTAGCCGGTGAGGTGCAGCAGCGCATAAAGCAGCATCGAGCCGTGGCCCGCGCTGAGAATGAACCGGTCACGATCCGGCCAATCGGGGTTGGACGCGTCGAATTTCAGGTGTTTTTCGAAAAGGACAGTGGCGACATCGGCCATGCCCATCGGCATTCCCGAATGGCCTGAATTGGCGGCGTGGACGGCGTCCAGCGTCAGCGCGCGGATGGCGGTCGCTTTGGACCAGTGATCGGGATTGGCTTGGGCAAGGGCATTTAGGTCCACGGGCGCGGTATCCTTGTGAGAAAGGGGCGATATGGCGCCTCAATACCAGCGTGGCCCCGAAGTTCAAGCTTGCCATGCGCCCGCTGCGCCATGCCCCGCCGCACCGGCGCAAGGGGGGAAGCCTTTTTGCCAACCATTCGCTAGACTTGCCTCAAGAGCGCCCTTTTGCGATTCGGCACTGATATGCCTGGCAGGGGAGCGAGGGGCATAAAGACAGGAAGGATTTTCACGCGATGAGCGATATCGACGCGATGCAAAGCCGGATCATGGCCGCGCTGGACCGGATCGGGCAGGGGCTGGACGGGATGGGCGGCAATGGTGCCGAGCCGCAGGATGAAGACAAGCTGGCTAAGCTGACGCAACAGGTCGAGGACGAAAAACTGGCGAATGCCCAGCTGGAAGAGCGGGTCAAACAGCTAAGCGCCCGCGCCCGCGAGGCCGAGGCAAAGCTGGCCGATCTGGAGGCCGCCGGGCGTGCCAGCAAGGCCGAGGAAGACACCCGCACCAAGATGCTGCGCAAGGTCGAAGGCGACTTGCAATCGCTGCGCCATGCCAACCAGCAGCTGCGCGACAACAACGCCAAGCTGCGCGAAGCCAATGCGAAGGGCGTGGCCGAACCGCATCTGATCAACAAGGCGATGATGGCCGAACTGGACGGCCTGCGCGCCAGCCGCGCTGCGGACCGCACCGAAATGGACGCCATTCTGGGCGAGCTGGCCCGGATCGGTGACGCCGCCGGCGCGGATGGACAAGGCAAGGAGGACGCATGATGCCCGAAGTCGATATTGAAATCGGTGGCCGCACGTTCCAGGTGTCCTGCCAGGAGGGCGAGGAGCATTTCCTGCATTCCGCCGCCAAGATGCTGGACGACGAGGCCTCGGTTCTCGCAGCCCAGATCGGGCGCATTCCCGAGGCGCGGATGCTGCTCATGGCGGGTCTCATGCTGGCCGATAAAACGGCGGGTCTGCAGGACAAGCTATCAGAGGTGACCGACCTTTTGGCCGAGCGCGACGCCGAACTGGCGGGCCTGCGCGATGCGCCCGCGCCCGCGCCCGAGCGCGTCGAGGTGCCGGTGGTTCCTGCATCCGTTACCGATACGCTGGCCGAGATTGCAGCGCGCGCCGAGGCTTTGGCCGAAACCGTCGATGGTCGCAAAGCGGGCTGACGGCCGTGTCGACCAGGAATGACGGGGCAGGGCGGCCAGGTGCCGCCCTGATGCGTTTCAATTGCAGAACATAGGCCGAACATCACTTTAACTTGGGCGCGATGCGCGCTAGATTGGATCGCATGAACAGCTTTGACGAATCCGATGCCTTCGAGGGCGCGTCCCTATCCTCGCGCGCGATGGCTGCCCGCCCGCAGCCCTATCTGGACGGGCTGAACCCCGAACAACGCCTCGCGGTCGAGACGATGGACGGCCCGGTCCTGATGTTGGCTGGGGCAGGCACGGGCAAGACCAAGGCGCTGACGACGCGCATCGTGCATCTTCTGAACACCGGGCGCGCGCGCCCGAACGAGGTGTTGGCCGTCACCTTCACCAACAAGGCCGCGCGCGAGATGAAGACCCGCGTCGGCACGCTGTTGGGCCAACAGGTTGAGGGTATGCCGTGGCTGGGCACATTTCACGCGATCTGCGTCAAGCTGCTCCGCCGCCATGCGGAACTCATCGGCATTCCGGGGACGGACCTGACGCTGAATTCCAATTTCACCATTCTCGACACCGACGATCAGCTGCGCCTGCTCAAGCAACTGGTGCAAGCCGCCGGCATCGACGACAAGCGCTGGCCCGCCCGCCAGCTGGCCGGCGTTATCGACCATTGGAAAAACCGCGCCTGGACGCCCGACAAGGTGCCCGCCGCCGAGGCGGGCGCCTATAACGGCAAGGCGGGCGCGCTCTACAAACAGTACCAGCGCCGCCTGATCGAGTTGAACGCGGTCGATTTCGGCGATCTGCTCCTGCATGTCGTCACGATCTTTCAGACGCATGACGACATTCTTCAGCAGTATCAGCGCTGGTTCAAATACATCCTTGTGGACGAATATCAGGACACGAACGTCGCGCAGTATCTGTGGCTGCGCCTTCTGGCGGGCGGGCACAAGAATATCTGCTGCGTCGGCGACGATGACCAGTCGATCTATGGCTGGCGCGGCGCCGAGGTGGGCAATATCCTGCGGTTCGAAAAGGATTTTCCCGGCGCCCATGTCGTCCGGCTCGAGCAGAATTATCGCTCGACGCCCCATATCCTCGCCGCCGCATCGGGCGTGATCGCCGGCAATGAGGGGCGCCTCGGCAAGGAGCTTTGGACCGAGGCTCAGGAGGGCGAGAAGGTCCGCCTCATCGGCCATTGGGATGGCGAGGAAGAGGCCCGCTGGATCGGCGAGGAGATCGAGGCGATGCAGCGCGGCACGCGCGGTCAGCGGCCCCATGGCCTCGACGATATGGCCATCCTCGTGCGCGCTTCGCACCAGATGCGCGCCTTCGAGGACCGGTTCCTGACCATCGGTCTGCCCTACCGCGTCATCGGCGGCCCGCGCTTTTACGAGCGGATGGAGATCCGCGATGCGATGGCCTATTTCCGCTGCGTGACCTCGCCCTCGGACGATCTGGCATTCGAGCGGATCGTGAACACGCCCAAGCGCGGCCTTGGCGACAAGGCGCAGCAGAAGATGCAGGTGACTGCGCGCCAGAACGGCGTGCCGTTGATCGAAGGCGCCCGCCTTCTGCTCGAGGACAAGGGCCTGACCGGCAAAGGCGCGCGCGAGTTGCAGGTGCTGCTCGACGGCCTCGCCCGCTGGGGCCGGATGGCGGGCGACAAATCCATCAGCCATATCGAACTGGCCGAGATCATCCTGGATGAGAGCGGCTACACCGAGATGTGGCAAAACGACAAGACGCCCGAGGCGCCGGGCCGACTGGAAAACCTCAAGGAACTCGTCAAGGCGCTGGAAAACTTCGAGAACCTCACGGGCTTTCTCGAACATGTCAGCCTGATCATGGATAACGAGAGCGAAGAGAGCGGCGAGAAGGTCAGCATCATGACCCTCCACGCGGCCAAGGGCCTCGAATTTCCCGCCGTGTTCCTTCCCGGTTGGGAGGATGGCCTCTTCCCGTCGCAGCGCTCGATGGACGAGTCCGGCCTCAAGGGTGTCGAGGAAGAGCGCCGCCTGGCCTATGTCGGCATCACCCGGGCCGAGGAAATCTGCACGATTTCCTTCGCGGGCAACCGCCGCGTCTTCGGCCAGTGGCAATCCTCGCTCCCCTCGCGCTTCATCGACGAGTTGCCCGAGGATCACGTGGATGTGCTGACCCCGCCTGGCCTCTATGGCGGCGGCTACGGCGCGGCGGGCATGGCAGGCTCGATGGGCGGCGTACAAAACAGCATCGACGCGCGCGTGCAGGAGGCGAATGTCTACAACTCGCCCGGCTGGAAGCGGATGCAGGCCCGCGCTGGCAACCGCCCGACATCCCAGCCGCGCGAATCGACATCGCCGGTGATCGACATGGCCGCCGCCTCGTCGCATACGGTGGGTGAGAGGGTCTTTCATCAGAAGTTCGGCTATGGCGAGATCGTCGGCCTCGAGGGCGACAAGCTGGAAATCGCCTTCGACAAGGCCGGCACAAAAAAGGTCGTCGCCCGCTTCGTCACCAGCCCCGATGACGTGCCCTTCTAGCACCACACCCCGTTTCTTCTTGCCAAAAATATCCCCGCCGGAGGCTCAAATTTCTTTTGGCGGCAAGCCCGCCCATAAGGCGTTGCCCGACGCCATTAAATCCGTCACAGTAAACCTCCAGGGTGCCGCGCAATCCGCGCGGAGAATTGGGAAGCCGGTGAAAATCCGGGACTGCCCCCGCAACGGTAAGGGTGGGTGAGACGGTACGAAGCCACTGGGCAAGTCGCCCGGGAAGGATACCCGATCACGAAGCGCAGCGGCCACGGCCGCATCCCGGCGCTTCAGCCCCCCAGAGTCCGGAAACCAGCCTTGGGATGATGACGCCAAACCGCGTGGGGCGGTCGGGGCGCTGTTTCCGGGGTGTGCATCAATGCCCTCGCTTGCAGCCTCTCCGCCAGTCCTGCGCCCCAGATGGTCCGGGGTTGGGCCAAGGAGACGACACGAAATGACAGTGACACAGATCCTCAAGGGGCTGGACCGCATGGATGCGGTCGGCGCCGATGCCGATGCGGCGGCGCGCATGGGTTTCCTAGAATGGGCCTTTGCCCTGCCGGGTGCAGCCACGCCAGAAGCGGCGCGCGCGGCGCTCGACACTGCGTTGGACATATCCCCGCGCGAGGCGCAAAGCCCCGCCGCGCGCGCCTTCGTCGCCTTTCTCAGCGAGGCGACCTTGCACGTCCCACCGCCCGCGCGGCGCGGGCGGGCTGCCAGGCTTCACTGACTGCGCAAGCGCGCCCTGACGCCCGCGTACACGCTCGAAGCGGCAAAGAGGATTGCGCTCGCGCAGACGATTGTCGGCCCCGTGGGGGTATCGAGCGCATATGACGCGCGCAGCCCCGCCCATGCGGCCCCAACGGCAAGGGCGGCCGCGATCATGGCCATCGCTTCGGGCGTGCGCGCGAAGGGGCGCGCGGAGGCCGCGGGGATAATCAGGAGTGCGGTGATCAAAAGCGCGCCGATCACCTTGATCGCGACCGCGACCACGACGGCGAGGGCGATGGTCAGGATTAGCTCCTCCCGCTTCGGGTCGATCCCGTCCGCGCGCGCAAGGTCGGGATCGAGCGTCGCGGTCAAGAGCGCGGTCCAGCGCCAGGCAACCAGCGCCAGGACCAGCGCAGCGCCGCCCCAGATGATGCCCAGATCCCCGCGCGAGACCGACAGGATGTCGCCAAAGAGGAACGCCATCACATCGACCCGTACGCCTTGCAGGAACGACACGCCCACAAGGCCGAAGGCGAGGGCGGAATGCGCCAGAACTCCCAGAACCGTGTCCGCGCCGCGTCCGCGCCCGACCAGTGCCGTCACCAGCGTTGCCATGCACAGCGCGACCACGAGAGCGCCCGCGAAAATGGGCAGGTTCAGCGCCAGTGACAGGGCGATGCCGAGGATCGCCGCATGCGCCGTTGCGTCGCCGAAATAGGCCATGCGGCGCCAGACGACGAAGCAGCCCAGTGGCGCCGCCGCCAGCGCCGTGCCGATCCCTGCCAACGCCGCGCGGGTCATGAAATCGTCCAGCATCATGCGTCTGCCTTGTTGTCTGCGGTGTTTCGGGCCTGGCTCTGGGGTGTTTGCGCTTGTCCGTGCCCGCAGTCCTCGCCATGCACATGGTCGTGGTGATGCTGGTAGAGGGCCAGCGCGCCTTGCGTACCCTCGCCAAAGAGCGCGCGATACACCGGGGCGTCGGCCACCACCTGCGGCGTGCCCTCGCAGCAGATATGCCCGTTGAGGCAGATCACGCGGTCCGATGCGCTCATCACGACATGCAGATCGTGGCTGACCATCAGGACGGCACAGCCCGTTTCGCGGCGCATGTCTTCGATCCTGCGATAAAAGGCGGCGGCGCCCGGCTGATCAAGGCCAGCGGCGCCTTCGTCCAGCATCAAGAGGTCCGGCTTGCTGAGTAGCGCCCGCGCCAGCAGCACGCGCTGAAACTGGCCACCCGACAGGTCCGCCATGGCCTGGTCGCCAATATCCGGCACACCCGCCCGCTCCAGCGCGGCACGCGCCTCGGATTTTGGAACGCGCCGCGGCAGGGACAAAAAGCGCGCAACCGTGATCGGCAGCCCGGCATCCAGCACCAGACGCTGCGGCACATAGCCAAGGCGCAGGCCGGCGCGCCGGGTGATGTGCCCCGCGGCGGGCCGGACACCGCCCAGAAGTGCGCGCAGAAAGGTCGATTTGCCCGACCCGTTTGGGCCGACGATGGTCACGATCTCGCCCGGCGCGATCGAGAAATCGACCCGGTCGAGCACGGGCGCGCCGCCGTAGCGCACGCTCAGCCCCTTTGTCTGGATCAGCGGTGCCGCGCTCATGCCCCGGCTCCTTCGGCATGGCACCCGGGGCAGAGACCGACCGCCTCGCGCACCGTGCCCTCGATGACGAAGCCTGCATCGGCTGCGGCACGGCCCAGTTGGCCGGCCTGCGGGTCTGCCTCGGCCTCGACCACGCGCTTGCACACGCGGCAGATCAGGAAGGCGGGCGCGTGGGTCTGGCCGGCATGCATGCAGGCGACAAAGGCATTCAGCCGCTCGATACGGTGGGCCAGGCCCTGCGTGACCAGAAAGTCGAGCGCACGGTAGGCGACAGGGGGCTGCGCGCCCAGCCCCTCGCTGCGCAGGATTTCGAGGATGTCGTAGGCGCCCATGGCGCGGTGCTCGCTCAGCAGGATTTGTAGAACCCTGCGCCGGATGGTGGTGAACTGCACGCCGCGCTCGGCGCAATGCCGCTCGGCCATGGCCATCCCGTCCGCGATGCATCCTGCGTGGTCGTGGCTGATGAAAGGGTCGATGGCCATGGGCTGTCCTCAGGGCTGGGTGCGCGAAGATCCGCACGCGGGGGCCACACTCTGATGCGAAGGTGCTTGATATGTTATACTATAGCGTTTATCGCTGCGTGGAGTGTTACATAGTTACATAAGGCGACCATGTCCATGCAAAGATTTCAACAGTCCCATGACAGTGCGTGCATGCCGGCCGCCCTGCGGCTTCGGTCTCGCGCTCCGTGGCTCTGCGCCGCTCTGCTGACGGGCGCGTTGGGGCCCGCCGCCGCCGCGGCTGACGTGCCGCGCGTCGTCACTGATATCGCGCCGCTCCACTCGCTGGCCGCGCGCGTCATGGCGGGCCTCGGCGCGCCCGAGCAAGTGGTGCGCGGTGGCGCCTCGCCCCACGGCTACGCGATGCGCCCCTCCGAGGCCGCGGCTTTGGCGAGCGCCGATGCGGTCTTCTGGATCGGACCGGAATTGACGCCTTGGCTGGAGGATACGATCGGGACAGTCGCGCCTGACGCGGACGTGACGGCCCTTCTGCACGCGCCGGGGGCTACGGTCATGGCGTTCCGCGAAGGTCCGGTCTTTGACAATCACGGCGATGAAGGCGAAAGTCACGCGGCGCATGACGACCACGATCACGGCCACGAAGATCATCAGGGCCACGCGCATGAGGGCCACTCGGAACACGGGGAGGACCACACAGAAGAGGCGCATGAGGATGACCATGACCACGCGCATGACCATGCCGATGAGGGCGATGCCGATGAGGGCGATGCCGACGAGGGGCAAGCGGGCCACGACCATGCGGGGCACGACCATTCCGGCGAGGATCCGCATGCTTGGCTCTCGCCTGAGAATGCCAAGGCGTGGCTGGACGTGATGGCCGAGAAGCTGGCAGAACTGGACCCCGAAAACGCGGAGGCCTATGCCGCGAATGCTGCCGAAGGCCGGGCCGAAATCGACGCTGCCGCAGAGGATGCGGCGCGCATTCTGGCCCCGGCGAAGGGCGCGCGATTCGTCGTCTTCCACGACGCCTACCATTATTTCGAACATCATTTCGGCATCCACGCCGTAGGATCGATTGCCGCGGGCGATGCGTCGGACCCCGGTCCGGCGCGGCTGGAGGCTGTGCGCGCCATGATCCGCGATCTCGGCGTCACTTGTGTGCTGTCCGAGCCTGCGCTCAGCCCCGCGGTCGTCCGGACCGTGATCGAGGGCAGCCCGGCCAGCGCCGGCGTGATCGACCCGTTGGGCGGCGACATCCCGTCCGGCGCCGATTTCTACCCCGCGCTTCTGCGCGACGTGGCGACGAGGCTGGCCGAATGCGCAGGCTGAGCGCAGCGGTTCTGGGCGCGGCGCTGACGCTATGCAGCACGCAAAGCTCCGCGCATCCGCACGTCTTCATTGACGGCGCGCTATCGTTGATCTTTGACGATGAGGGCCGGCTGGCGGCGCTGCGCGTCGGCTGGTCCTATGATGAATTCTATTCGCTGGTGATGATTGAAGATAACGGCCTTGATGCTGACGGTGATGGCGCGCCCGAGCCGGAGAAGCTTGACGAGTTCGCGGGCAAGGACGTGGATTGGGCGGCGGGTTTCCCCGGCGATGTCACCGTCTTGCAGGGTGGTGCGGCGCTGGAGCTGGAGAGCCCGCTGCGCCACCGCGCTTATTTCGAGAACGGGCGCTATGTCACGACCCATATCCGACCCTTGAAAGAGCCGATTCTGCCGGGCGAGGGCATCGAGGCGCGTCTCTACGATCCCACCTTCTTTGTGGCCTATGACATGCCCGTGCTGCCCACGGTCGAGGGCCGCGAGGAGTGCATCGTCACGCGCAATGCCGCTGATACCGACAAGGCCTATGAGGAGTATGGCGAGAAACTCGCCTCCGTCGATATGGGCGAGGATCCCTTCGCCGAGGTCGATCTGGGCGATATCGGCATCCTTTTTGCGGACACATTCGAGGTGACATGCGCCGCGCCCTCCTGATCCTCGCACTGATCGCCGCTGCGTTTGCCGCGCTCATCGCCAGCGGCGCGGATGCCGCCGTTGCGCGCTGGGCGGCGGGCTGGCAGCGCGACTTTCAGAACGGCCTTGCGGGGGCGCTCCGCGCGCTGCGCAGCGGCGATCCCGGCGCGTTCGCATGGCTCATGGGCCTCGCTTTTGCCTATGGCGTCGTCCATGCGGCGGGGCCGGGGCATGGCAAGATGCTGATCGGTGGCTACGGGCTTGCCGCGCGGGTGCCAGCCTTGCGCCTGTCATGGATCGCGCTGGCCGCATCGCTGGGGCAGGCGGGCACGGCGATCGCGCTGGTCTATGGCGGGATGCTGATCCTCGGCTATAGCCGGACGCAGCTGACCGGCCTGGCCGAAGGCGCGATGGCGGCCGTGTCCGCCATCGCGATCGGGCTGATCGGGCTGTGGCTGGTCCTGCGGGGCGCGCGCAAGCTGATGGCACGCCGTTCGCGCGCGGATCATGTCCATGACGAGGACTGCGGCTGCGGCCATCGCCATGGCCCCACTGCCGAGGAGGTCGCCGCCGCCCATGGCTGGCGCGGTACGCTTGCCCTGATAGGGGCGATCGCCATCCGGCCCTGCACTGGCGCGCTCCTGCTGCTGGTGCTGACCTGGCAGATGGGCATCCCGGCGGCGGGCGTCGCGGGCACCATTGCGATGGCGCTGGGAACCGGGGCCGTGACGGTGGCGGTCGCCGTTATCGCAGCCGTGGCGCGTGAGGGCGCCCTGGGATCCGGCGCCGGCGCAGGGGGCACGATTGCGCGTGTAGTGCCGATGATGGAGATTCTGGCAGGCAGCGCGGTTGCGCTCATCGCTTTGCAGATGCTGAACTGGATCTAGGCTGTGCCCGAAGCGGGCGAAAAAGGCGGCGATGGTAGGCCCGGCAGGACTTGAACCCGCAACCAAAGCGTTATGAGCGCTCTGCTCTAACCAGTTGAGCTACAGGCCCGCCTGAGGCGTTTCCTACGCAGCGCGGCGGCGCGCGTCAAGACGCGAGCGTGCGGGAGCGGCGAGGCTTTGAGATTGCACCGGACGCCGCTTTGGGCTAGGCCCGCGATCAAATCCGAGGAGAGCATGATGACTGATCCCAAGACTGGTGTGAGCTATGCCGATGCGGGCGTCGATATCGATGCCGGGAACGCGCTTGTCGAGCGGATCAAGCCCGCCGCCAAGCGTACGGCGCGGCCGGGTGTCATGTCGGGCCTCGGCGGCTTCGGCGCGCTTTTCGATCTCAAAGCGGCAGGTTACCATGATCCGGTTCTGGTCGCGGCAACGGACGGGGTCGGCACCAAGCTGCGCATCGCCATCGACACTGGCAACATGGACGGCGTCGGCATCGACCTGGTCGCCATGTGCGTCAATGACCTGGTCTGTCAAGGCGCTGAGCCCCTGTTTTTCCTAGACTATTTCGCGACCGGCAAGCTCGAGACCGAGAAGGCCGCGCGCATCATCGAAGGCATTGCCGAGGGCTGCGCGCTGTCGGGGACGGCGCTGATCGGGGGCGAGACCGCCGAGATGCCGGGCATGTATCCGGCGGGCGATTTCGACCTTGCGGGCTTCGCCGTCGGCGCGATGGAGCGGGGGACCGCTCTGCCCGAGGGCGTATCCGAGGGCGACATCCTGCTGGGCCTAGCATCGAACGGCGTTCACTCCAACGGCTACAGCCTCGTGCGCAAGCTGGTCGAGATGTCGGGCCTCGGCTGGGACGCGGAATGCCCTTGGTGCGAGGGCACATTGGGCGCTGCGCTGCTGACGCCGACGCGCCTTTACGTCAAACCCGCACTGGCTGCGATCCGCGCGGGCGGTGTGCACGCGCTGGCCCATATCACCGGCGGCGGCCTCACCGAGAACCTGCCGCGGGTCCTGCCCGAGGATCTGGGCGCTGATATCGACCTCGGTGCATGGGATCTGCCCGGCGTCTTTGGCTGGCTGCGCGAGACGGGCAGCATGGACGAGGCCGAACTGCTCAAGACCTTCAACTGCGGCATCGGCATGATCGTCGCGGTGAATGCGGGGCAGGCGGATTCGCTGGCCGCGCTGCTGGCCGAGCAGGGCGAGACCGTCCACCGGATCGGGCAGGTCACCAAGGGCGCGGGCATCCGTTATAGCGGCACCCTCGCGTAATGAAGCGCGTCGCCATCCTTCTGTCCGGCGGCGGCTCGAACATGGTAGCGCTGGCCGATAGCATGACGGGCGATCACCCGGCGCGCCCCGCGCTGGTCCTGTCGAACCGCGCGGATGCGGGCGGATTGCAGAAGGCCGCCGCGCGCGGCATTGCGACCGAAGTGGTCGATCACCGCCCCCATGGCGAGGACCGCGCGGCCTTTGAGGAGGCCCTGCACGCGGCCATCATGGCGCATGAGCCGGACATCATCTGCCTCGCCGGCTTCATGCGCGTCCTTACCGAAGGCTTCGTCAGCCGGTGGCAGGGCCGCATGATCAATATCCATCCCTCGCTCTTGCCCAAATATCGCGGCCTTCACACCCATCAGCGCGCGCTCGACGCGGGCGAGGCCGAAGCGGGCTGCACCGTGCACGAGGTGACGGCGGCGCTGGATGATGGCCCAATCCTGGGCCAGGCCCGCGTTGCGGTTCTGCCTGGCGACAGCGCCGAGACGCTCGCCGCCCGTGTGCTGGAGGCCGAGCATCGCCTCTATCCCGCCGTGCTGCGCCGCTTCGCCGCCGGGGATCGCAGCCCGCTTTACCTGCCTTGACGCGCGGCGCCCGTTTCAATTCGTGGCGATCCGGCCTATAGGATCGCAAAAGCCAATATCGAAAGAAGCCTCGCCTTGATCCAGACCATCACCAAGACCGAAGAACTGGCCGATTTCTGCGCCCGCGCCGCCCAGCACGCTTACGTCACCGTCGACACTGAATTCCTGCGCGAGCGGACTTATTATTCGAACCTTTGCCTCGTGCAGCTCGCCTTTCCGGGCGAGGATGACGAGAACGCCGTTCTGGTCGATCCGCTGGCCGATGGCCTTTCGCTCGAGCCGCTTTACGCGCTGTTCCGCGATGAGAGCACGGTCAAGGTGTTCCACGCCGCGCGCCAAGATCTTGAGATTTTCTATGTCGATGCGGGCCTCATCCCCACGCCGCTCTTTGACACGCAAGTGGCCGCGATGGTCTGCGGCTTTGGCGAGCAGGCGGGATACGAGACGCTGGTCAAGCGGATTGCCAAGGCGCAGATCGACAAATCGTCGCGCTTTACCGACTGGTCGCGCCGCCCGCTGAGCGATGCGCAAAAGAAATACGCGCTGGCCGATGTTACCCATCTGCGCAAGGTCTATGAATTCCTCGCGCGCGAGTTGGAAAAAACCGGCCGAGACAAATGGGTGGCCGAAGAAATGGCCGTCCTGACCGCGCCCGAAACATACATCACCCGCCCCGAGGACGCTTGGCAGCGCATCAAGACGCGCAACAGCGGCGGCAAATATCTGGCCATCGTGCGCGAACTGGCGCGTTTCCGCGAGGCCTATGCCCAAGAGCGCAACGTGCCGCGAAGCCGTGTTTACAAGGATGACGCGCTGGTCGAACTGGCCGCGACCAAGCCGGGCAACATCCAGGATCTGGGCCGCTCGCGTCTGCTCTTGCGTGAGGCGCGCAAGGGCGAGATCGCGGACGGTATTCTCAAGGCCGTGGCCGATGGCCTGGCCACGCCTGCGGCCGATCAGCCCCAGCCCGATCTCAGCCGCGAAAAGTTGCAGGTCAATCCGGCCATCGCCGATCTTCTGCGCGTGTTGCTCAAGGGGGTTGCGGACCGCGAAGGCGTCGCGTCCAAGCTGATCGCGACGGCAGCGGATCTGGATGCCATTGCGGCAGGCCGGCGCGATGCGCCCGCGCTGAGCGGGTGGCGCCGCGACGTCTTTGGCGCCGAGGCGCTGCGCCTTTGTTCAGGGGACATTGCGCTGCGCGTCAACGGCAGCACGATCGAGACCGTCTCGCTGTGACAAGCGCGGGTCTCGCGGCAATTTAAATAAAATCAGCGGCGCGAGGCGGCACTGTTTGTCCGGGCCAGAACGCGGATCTCGCTTGCTTCGGCCAATGCCTGTGACGAGATGAACTGGCCAGCCTCGACGCGGCGCGTCTGCTCGGGTCCCTGCGGGGTATCGGCGCGCTGCACGGCCCTCAGCGTATAGGTCAGCACGCCGTTCACCGGCTCGCCCCCGTTTTCCGGCTGCAGGCGCACGTCGAACGCGCCTTGGCGCAGTGACAGGCCGGTAGCCTTGATGATGGCCCCGCCCGAAGATCGCTCGATCTCGACTTTCTCGACCGCATAAATCGGCGTGCCTTCATAAGTCTCTTCGTCCGATTTGCGCTGAAAGATGCTGTTGCGCCGCTCCTCGGGGATGAGCGGATTAACGGACGCTTCGGCTGCTGTCGGAGCGGGCGCTGTGCGGCTGCCACCGAACCAGTTTGCCGGGTTAGCGCGCGAGTCGCGAAAGCCCGAGCAGCCCGCCAATGCCAGGCTGGAAATCGTCGCAATGGTTACCAGGCTGCGCATCTGAGGTCGTCCTTGTCACGAGGTCTTGATCTGTGCAGACCCTATCAGCCAAGCGCGCCCAAGCGCAAGCGCGCGCCACCCCGACAGAACCCCTTCCAGGCGAGCCGGGCTGGACCTTTGCCGCGCTTGCACCTACCTCTGCATCCAGAAGTGAAAGGAGCGGATCATGGCACAGCCGGCATTCGAAGAGATCGTCGAGGACTTCGAGTTTCTGGAGGACTGGGAGGATCGCTATCGCCATGTCATCGAGGCGGGCAAGGCGATGGACCCGCTTGATGACGCCTTGAAAGTGCCCGCCACCCGCGTCGAGGGCTGCGCAAGCCAGGTCTGGCTGCACCCGCAGGTCGATGGGGGCAGGTTTCACTTCGACGGCGACAGCGACGCGCTGATCGTGCGCGGCCTCATCGCGGTTCTGCGCGCGCTTTACAACGATCTGCCCGTATCGGAGGTGCCGCGCGTCGATGCGGGCGGCGAATTGGCCCGGCTGGGCCTGACGGATCACCTTTCGGCCCAGCGATCCAACGGCTTGCGCGCGATGATCGAGCGGATCAGGTCCGTGTCGTCAGAAGCCGCGCAAGCGGGATGAGGCCGCGGATGAGTATTTAAGACCAAGATGAACTGGGGACCGCCCCCGCTTTTCATCTTGGCAAAACTACTCATTCCACAGGTGCGGATCAGGCGAAGGTCTCGGCGAAAGTGCCCCGGAATATGCGCGACAGCTCGTCTAGCGTCGCTTTGGAGCCGCCCATGCGCACAGTATCTCCGGTAAATTTACCCACGCTGGTCACAGTGACGCCCGCTTGGCCAGCAGAGGTCATCAGTGCCTCGGCCTGATCGAAATTGCAGGCGATGAGATAGCGCGCCTGATCTTCGCCAAAGAGCGTTGCAGTGTCGTCGCTGTCCAAATGGACGCCTACGCCTGCCGCCTCGGCCATTTCGAAGGCGGCAAGGGCCAAGCCACCGTCGCTGAGATCGGTGCAGGCCGTGATCAACTCGTGATTGTCGCGGATGAAATCGCCGTTCCGGCGCTCGGCATCCAGATCAACATCGGGCGCATCGCCTTCGACGCGGTTGAAGACTTCGGCAAGCAGCGCCGATTGGCCCAGATGCCCGTGCGTCTCGCCCACGACCAAAGCAACATGGCCCTCGCGAGCGCGCCCGGTGATGGCCAGATCCTCATGCGCGATGAGGCCCACGGCACCGATGGTGGGCGTCGGCAGAATCGCGGTGCCGTCCGTCTCGTTGTAGAGGGACACGTTGCCTGACACGATCGGCATGTCGAGCGCGGCCACGGCGGCGCCGATGCCCTTGATGGCGCCGACAAGCTGGCCCATTATCTGCGGCTTTTCGGGGTTGCCGAAGTTGAGGTTATCCGTGCTGGCCAAGGGTTTGGCGCCCAGAGCTGTCAGGTTTCGGTAGGCTTCGGCCACCGCTTGCTTGCCGCCCATTTCGGGGTTGGCCTGCACGTAGCGAGGCGTGACATCGGATGTGAATGCGAGAAGCTTGTCGGTGCCATGCACGCGGATCAGACCACCGCCCAGCCCGGGGCCGCGCACGGTGTCGGCCATGACCATTGTGTCATATTGCTCGTAGACCCACTCGCGGCTGCAATAATTGGGTGATCCGATAAGCGCGCGCAGCCCGTCGATGGGGTCGATCTGCGGGATGGAAGCATTGTCCAAAGGGTCGGCAGGGACGGGCGCGTCCCATGGGCGGTCGTATTCCGGTGCGGTACCGGAAAGCGCCGCAAGCGGAAGGTCAGCCTTCACCGTGTTATTGTGCATGATGAGAAAGCGATCCTCGGCAATCGTCTCGCCAACGATGGCGAAATCGAGGTCCCATTTCTCAAAAACGGCGCGCGCCTCGGCTTCCAATGACGGCTCAAGCACCATGAGCATGCGCTCCTGGCTCTCGCTCAGCATCATCTCGTAGGCGCTCATGCTCGGCTCGCGCTGCGGCACGGCCTCGAGGTTCAGCCGCACGCCGAGGCCGCCCTTGTCGCCCATTTCCACGGCCGAACAGGTCAGGCCCGCGGCGCCCATATCTTGGATCGAGATGACCGCACCCGTCGCCATCAATTCGAGCGTCGCTTCCATCAGGCGCTTTTCGGTAAAGGGATCGCCCACCTGCACGGTGGGCCGCTTTTCCTCGATCGTGTCGTCGAATTCGGCGCTGGCCATCGTGGCGCCGCCGACGCCGTCGCGGCCCGTCTTGGCGCCGAGATACACCACGGGGCGCCCGACGCCCGAAGCGGCGGAGTAAAATATCTTGTCCGTTTCGGCCAAACCGGCGGCAAACGCGTTGACCAGGCAGTTGCCGTTATAGGCCGGATCGAAGCGCAGCTCACCGCCCACAGTGGGCACGCCGAACGCGTTGCCATAGCCGCCGATTCCCTCGACCACGCCATGCACCAGCTGGCGCGTCTTGGGGTGGTCGGGGCTGCCGAAGCTAAGCGAATTCATCGCCGCGATGGGGCGCGCGCCCATGGTAAAGACGTCGCGCAGGATGCCGCCCACGCCTGTCGCGGCGCCCTGGTAGGGCTCGATATAGGAGGGGTGGTTGTGGCTCTCCATCTTGAAGACCACGCATTGCCCGTCGCCGATATCGACGATGCCCGCATTCTCGCCCGGCCCGCAAATCACTTGCGGTCCCTCGGTGGGCAGGGTGCGCAGCCATTTCTTGGAGGATTTATAGCTGCAATGCTCGTTCCACATGGCCGAGAAGATGCCCAATTCCGTAAAGGTCGGCTCGCGCCCGATGATCTGGAGAATCCGGTCGTACTCGTCCGGCTTCAGCCCATGCGCAGCGATCAGATCGGGGGTGATGTCCGGCTCGGTCATGAGATGATGTTCCTTCGGGCTGTCGGTTCTGTGGCGTTTGGCGTCTCTTTATTCGATTGCGCCAAGGGGGGGAAGGGGGGCGGCAGCGCGCGGGCGAGAGGAGTTGCGGCTCTTGACGACTGGACTGTCGCTGCATCCTATGCCGGAGAGGGAAAAGGAGACGCAGCATGCAGATCAAGGACAATCCGTGGCGCGGCAAGGGTCTGCCAGAGGATGCATTGCCGGATATTCCATGGCCCAGCACCGATGCAGAGGCGCCGCGTGCCCTCCTGGCGCGCTGCCCGGCGGCGGGCGCGACGCCCCTCGAGGAAACAACCGGATTCGGCCCCGCCGTCTGGATCAAGGACGAGCGCGGACGCATGAACCTTGGCAGCTTCAAGGCGCTTGGCGCGGCTTATGTGATCGCGCATGAGGCGCAGGAAGCGATGCGGACGTCCGGCAGCGAAGATATGATGCGCAGCCTTGAGGGGCGCACCTATGTGACGGCCAGTGCTGGCAACCATGGTCTCTCGGTCGCGGCGGGCGCCGCGATTTTCGGCGCGCGTGCCGTCATTTATCTGGCCGCGCCGGTGCCCGAGAGTTTCGCGGATCGCCTGCGCGCGCGGGGCGCCGAGGTGGTACGCGCCGGGGATCACTACGAGGCCAGCATGGAGGCCGCGCAGAACGCGACGGAGGAAAATGGCTGGACGCTTCTCTCGGACAGCTCCTGGCCCGGCTATACCGAGTTGCCGCATCGCCTGATGGAGGGCTACCTTGCCATGGCCGCGGAGGCTGCCGAGCAGATGACCGTGCAGGCGGGCGCGCCGCCGACGCATATCCTGCTTCAGGCGGGTGTTGGCGGTCTGGCCGGGGCCTGCGCCGCGCATTTCCGCGAGGTCTGGGGCGACGGCCCGCGGATCATCGTGGTCGAGCCCGAGGCGGCGCCCGCGCTGTTCGACAGCATAGAGGCGGGGGAGTTCACCGCAACGGAGGGGCCGGTGTCATCCATGGGCCGGCTCGACTGCAAAGAGGCGTCGCTGATCGCGCTCAAGGGGTTGGCGCGCGACGCGGATGCCTTCGCCCTGATTTCCGACGAAGAGGCAGCGGCGGTGCTGCCCGAACTGGCAGCGCTGGGCTTTGATACATCCGAATCGGGCGGCGCGGGCCTGGCCGCGATGACGCATCTCGGCCTGTCCGGCGATGCGCGCGTACTGTGCATCCTCAGCGAAGGCCCGGCCGAGTGAGGCGCGGATTTGCGCGCGCCGAATATGAGGCGCGGCTCAGCTTGGCGCAAGCGCGAATGGATGCGGCGGGGCTGGGCGCGCTTTTGCTGACGACCGAGCCGGAGATCCGCTATTTCAGCGGCTTTCTCACCCGGTTCTGGGAGAGCCCGAGCCGGCCATGGTTCCTGATCGTGCCCCTGTCGGGCAAACCCATCGCCGTCATTCCCTCGATCGGCGCCGCGCTGATGGCGCAGACCTGGATCGAGGATATCCGCGTCTGGCCTGCGCCCGATCCGGCGGATGACGGCGTCAGCCTGTTGGCGGCAACATTGCGCGAGGTGGGCGGCCCGGTGGGCGTGCCTTCGGGGGCCGAAAGCGTGCTGCGGATGCCATTGGCCAGCTATGAGGCCGTGAAATCGGCCTCGGGGCTGCTTTTCACCCATGATCACGGCATCACGGCCGGTCTGCGGGCGGTCAAATCCGAGGCTGAGATCGCCAAGATCGCCCACGCATGCGCCATCGCAAATCGCGCTTTTGACCGCGTGACCGAAATTGCCCGCGAGGGCCGCGCGCTCAGCGCCGTCTTTCGCGACTTCCAGCGCCTGCTGCTGGAGGAAGGGGCCGATCTGGTGGCCTATATCGCGGGGGGCGCGGGGCCGGATGGCTACGGCGACGTCATCTCGCCTGCCAGCGATGCGCCTTTGGTGCGCGGCGACGTGTTGATGTTGGACACGGGCGCTGTCTGGGACGGGTATTTCTGTGATTTCGACCGCAATTTCGCGGTGGGCGCGGCCTCGGGCAATGCGGGGCTCGCCCATGCGCAGTTGGCCGAAGCCGTGCAGGCGGGGCTGGAGGCGGCGCGGCCAGGCGCGTTGGCCTGCGACGTCTATGCCGCGATGGCGGCCATAACGGGCGCGGGCGAGGGGGCGGGGCGGCTGGGCCATGGCCTTGGCATGCAGCTGACCGAAGGGTTGTCGCTGATCCCGCAGGACCGGACGCAATTGGCGGCTGGCATGGTCATCACGCTGGAGCCGGGCGTGACGACCGGGCCGGGCACAATCATGGTCGCCGAAGAGGATATCGTGATCCGGGAGGGCGGCGCGCAAAGGCTCACGCGGTTTGCGGGGGCCGCGCTGCCGGTGGTTTGAGGCGCAGAAAATTGGTTAATTTTCTCGGCCCCGCTCCTCGGCCTTGGCCCGGTTCCAAAGCGCGTCCATCTCGGCCAGATCGCTCTGATCGGGCGCCTTGCCTGCCTCGGCCAAGAGCGCCTCGATCCGCTCGAACCGGCGTGTGAACTTGGCGTTGGCCCGCCGCAGTGCCGCTTCGGGGTCGATCTTCATGTGTCGCGCGAGGTTCGCCATCACGAACATGAGGTCGCCGAATTCCTCCTCGGTATGATCCGTGTCGCCGCCGGCATGCGCCTCGGCCAATTCGGCGACCTCCTCGGTGATCTTGGCCAGAACGCCGCCCATATCGGGCCAGTCAAAACCGACCCGCGCCGCGCGTTTCTGAAGCTTCACCGCGCGCAGTAGGGCCGGAAGCCCGAGCGCCACACCGCCGAGCGTGCCGCTCTCGCGCGCCGCCGCGCGCTCAGCGGCCTTGATCGTCTCCCAGTCGCGGGTCTGCTGCTCGGCGCTCTTGTCGCGGCTCTCATCGCCAAAGACATGCGGATGACGCGCGACCATCTTGTCCGCGATGCCGTTCGCGATGTCGTCAAAGCGAAAGAGGCCGCGATCCTCGGCAATCTGGGCGTGAAAGACGACCTGAAGCAGAAGATCGCCCAGCTCGCCCGTCAGATCGGACCAATCGGCGCGTTCGATTGCGTCCGCGACCTCATAGGCCTCCTCGATTGTGTAGGGGGCGATGGAGGCGAAATCCTGCTCGATATCCCAGGGGCAGCCGGTTTCGGGATCGCGCAGCGCGCGCATGATGGCCAGCAGGCGGGGCAGGCCGCCCTTGGGGTCGTGGATCAGCGGATCGGGCACTGGCATCTCCTTCGGCGGGCTTGCATATGGCGGCGTTTGTCATACAGGGTGCCGCATCGGCGCAAGAGCGAAAGGGGCCATCATGGGACTGGAAGACGCAAGCAGCACGGTGGACGAGGCCTTCACCCGCAAGGACAATCGCGGCCTCAGCTTCGAGAATACCTTTGGCGGCGCCACGTCCTTCTTGCGGCGGCGATACACAAAGGACCTGAGCGGCGTTGACGTGGCCGTGACCGGCGTGCCTTTCGACCAGGCGGTGACGAACCGCACCGGCACGCGTCTTGGCCCACGCGCGATCCGCGAGGCAAGCGCGCTACAGACCGCCGATGCGCCTTATGGCTGGGGCTACGATCCGATGAGCGCGCTCGATATCGTGGATTACGGGGATCTGGCCTTCGATTATGCCATGGTGCCGGAGTTCCCGGGCCTTCTGACGCAGCATATCAAGGGCATTCTGGATGCGGGCGCGGCCAGCGTCGTTCTGGGCGGCGATCACTATATCAGCTTTCCCATTCTCAAGGCTTATGCCGAAAAATTCGGGCCCATGGCCCTGCTGCATTTCGATGCGCACACCGACACATGGCAGGATGATAATTTCGAGCGCATCGATCACGGCACCATGTTCTACAAGGCGATCAAGCTGGGGCTGATCGATCCCGCGCGGTCGGTGCAGGTGGGTATTCGCACCACGGTGCCCGATGCAATGGGCATGAACATCATCGACGCGCGCGAGGTGCATGAGGGCGGCACGACGGCGGCGGTCGAGAAGATCAAGGGCATCCTGGGCGATGCGCCGGTTTATCTCAGCTTCGATATCGACGCGCTGGATCCGGCATTCGCGCCCGGCACCGGCACGCCCGTCTGGGGCGGTCTGACAAGTGCGCAGGCGTCGATCATACTCCGGGATCTGGCGGGCATCGATCTGAAGGGCGGGGATATTGTCGAGGTCTCGCCACCTTTTGACACCACCGGAGCCACGGCCATAGCGGGCGCGCATGTGGCGACGAATATCATCTGCCTTTTGGGCTGGAACGCACATGGCGGCGCGTGAGGCGGACCGGGTATGAGTATTTATCGGAACAATGAAAGGCCGCGCGCATGAAGTGGATTATCCTGATCATCCTGCTGGCTGTGGTGGCGCTGCTTGCGTGGATCCGGCTTGCGCCGGACGATACGGCCCGTTGGCACAAGCTGCCTGAGACCGTAGGGGACAAGGATCTGGAGGGCGGCGTGATGCGCCGCGTTCAGGGCGATCTAGCGGCGCTGGACGCGATCATCCGGGCCGAGCCGCGCACGCAGGTCCTGGCGGGATCGGTAGAGGAGGGGATGGTTACCTACATCACCCGCTCGCGCGTCTTCGGCTTTCCCGATTACACGACGGTCGCGCAGCGCGGCGGCGATCTGGTGATCCACGCGCGGCTGCGCTACGGCAAGTCAGATATGGGCGTCAACAAGGCCCGCGTGGAGCGTTGGCTGGCCGCGATGCGGCAGGGATGAGCTGAGACAGCCATCGGTGATCTTGCGCCACATCGGCACGTTCAGCGACATCTGGCATTGCGCCATGAACATCTTGCCGTCGACCTGCAGGCAGGTCATCTCGCCCAGCTCGACGCGCGATCCGGATTTGTCGGTGCAGTAGCACTCGACGGTTTTGGTCTGGGCCACGCCCTCGGCCAGTGCCGGGGCGCTGATCAGGCAAAGGACGATGGCAAGATGAATACGCATGGCGCGACAATACCATGGCTGCGCGTCTTGACCAAAGCATTTGCATGGAGGACATGGGGGCCATGGTTCCATTCGACAGATTAGAGCAGATCGTGCAGCGCTTCGAGTTTCTCGAGGCCAAGATGTCGACCGGCGGCGGCGATATTGCCGCGCTGGGCCGCGAATACGCCGAGCTGCGCCCCGTGGTCGAGGAAATCCGCCATTGGAAAAGCTTGCGCACCGATATCGAAGGCGCCCGCGCGATGCTGGACGATCCCGAGATGCGCGAGCTGGCCCGCGATGAGCTCGAGGAGCTGGAGGCGCGGCTGCCCGAGGTGGAGGCGGCGCTGCAGCTGAGCCTTCTGCCCAAGGACGAGGCCGATGCGCGCCCCGCGATGATCGAGATCCGCCCCGGAACGGGGGGCGAGGAGGCGGCGCTCTTTGCCGGAGACCTCTTGCGTATGTATCAGCGCTACGCCGAAGCAAGGGGCTGGTCCATCGACATCATCGAGATGAGCCAGACCGAGCTGGGCGGGATCAAGGAGGTCGTCGCGCATATCAAGGGCACTCACGTCTTTGCCCGGCTCAAGTTCGAAAGCGGCGTGCACCGGGTGCAGCGCGTGCCCGAGACCGAGAGCGGCGGGCGTATCCATACCAGTGCCGCAACGGTGGCCGTGCTGCCCGAGGCCGAGGATGTGGACATCAAGATCGACGCGAATGACTTGCGGATCGACACGATGCGAAGTTCGGGCGCGGGCGGGCAGCATGTGAACACCACCGATTCGGCGGTGCGCATCACCCATATTCCGTCGGGCATCGTTGTCACCAGCAGCGAGAAGTCACAGCACCGCAACCGCGAGATCGCGATGCAGGTGCTGAAAACGCGGCTTTACGACGCCGAGCGGCAGCGTGTCGATTCGGCGCGCAGCGCGGACCGGGCCGCGCAGGTGGGCACAGGCGATCGCAGCGAGCGCATCCGCACTTATAACTTCCCGCAAGGCCGCATGACGGATCACCGGATCAATCTGACGCTCTACAAGCTGGATCAGGTGATGCAGGGCGATCTTGACGAGGTGATCGATGCGCTGACCGCCGATGCGCAGGCGCGCCTGTTGGCGGAGATGGGCAGTTGAACCTGCGGGCTGCGCTGGGCCTCGGAACCTCGGCGCTCACCGAGGGCGGGCTGGAGGGCGCAGGCCGCGATGCGCGTCGTCTGCTGGCGCATGCGGCAGGGATCGCGCCGGACCGGGTGATGCTGCACCTCGAGGATGAGCTTTCCGAGGAGGATGAGCGACGGTTTTGGGCGCATGTGCAGGCACGGCTGGACCGGCGGCCCGTCGCGCAAATCATCGGCGCGCGCCTCTTTTTCAAGCGCAATTTCATCGTGACAGAGGACGTGCTGGACCCTCGGCCAGAGACCGAAACATTGATCGTGGAGGCGCTTGGCGATGGCTTTGACCAGGTTCTGGATCTGGGCACCGGGTCGGGCTGTATCCTGCTGACTTTGCTGGCCGAACGGCCCGGCGCCACGGGAATCGGCGCCGATATCAGCGCGGCTGCGCTGGAGGTGGCGCGCCGCAATGCCGATGCGTTGGATGTCGCGCCGCGTGCGGCTCTGGTGCAATCGGACTGGTTCGATGCGGTCGGCGGCGTGTTTGATCTGATCGTCAGCAACCCACCCTACATTGCAGAGGCCGAGATGTCTGCGCTGGCGCCCGAGCTGGCCTTCGAGCCGCGCCAGGCGTTGACGGATGGGGCGAACGGGCTGTCGGCGTATCGCACGATCGCGGCGGGCGCGCCGGCGCACTTGGGCCCCGGCGGGCGCCTCATGGTCGAGATCGGCTGGCGGCAGGGGGATGCTGTTGCGGCGATGTTTCGGTCCGCAGGACTCGTCGATGTGCAGATTCGCACCGACCTTGACGGGCGGGACCGGGTCGTGATGGGCCGCATGTCAGCGTGATCCGCATGCAACGATCCGCCTTACCAGGCCATTTTCAGCGAAATATCGCAGGTTTTAGCCGCATAGCCCTTGTGCGACGGCTCTTGCCGTGATTACTGAACATGTCGACGCGGTGGATATCCTGCTGATGGGTGGTCCCGCGCGACGCCAAGCCAACATAGCCGAAACCGGTTCATTTGATTGGGCGCATCGGGCGCCACGCGGGTTTCACACGGTTCCAAAACAAGGCTGGACAGCAGACCTATGAGATCATCGAAGTCACGTTCGCGCAACAAGTCGAACAGAAACCGTCCCAATTCGGTCGGCAACGTGGTTAACCGCGTGTTCGACAGCTCCGGCCCCGAGGGCAAGGTGCGCGGCACGCCGCAGCAGATCATCGAGAAATACAATCAGTTGGCGCGTGACGCCCAGCTCTCGAATGATCGGGTCGCGACCGAGAATTTTCAGCAGCATGCCGAGCATTACCTGCGTCTTCTGGGCGAGGCCCAGAAAGAAATCGACGCCAAGCGTGAGCAGGATGCCAAGCGCGAACAGCAAGAGCGCGAAAATCGCGAGCGCCAGGCAGAACGCGACCGCGAACGCGCCCAGCAGAACGAGCGCAACGAAGCCGTTGGCAGCGCACAGCCGGATGCAGGCTCCGACAGCAGGGACGACAACAGCAACCTCGTTGAGACCCCGGAGAACAAATCCGCACCCAAGCGCGCACCGCGCAAGCCGCGCGCGAAGTCGGGCGATGCTGAGGGCCGAAAAGAGGAGCAGGGCGGCGAGCAACACGCCGACCAGTCCGGCGGCGACGATGGCGCCGCGCGGCCGAAGCCGCGCCGTGCCCGCAAGCCAAAAGCCGAGAATGACGGCGGGCAGGCGCCAGCCGCTGAGGCGGGCGGCGGTGACACATCCAATCCCAGCGATACGGCCGCAGAGTAATCGCTGCGCAAACGTTTAAAACGAATCAAACCGGGTGCCGCCCTGACGCGGCGCCCGGTTTTTTCTTGCGAGGTGCGCATCTGATGGAGCCGGAATGATGCTCTGCCGCCTGCCACAGCTCTGCATACAGGATTGCTTCATAGCAGTATTCAGAAGCGTTTTTGGCCAAAAAAAAGGCCGAGCTTAAAGCTCGGCCATAGTCCAACAGGGAGGTATGACGAGCGCGCCGTAGTGGCGCTCCCGTCAAAAGAGCAGTTAGTGCCTGTTTCAGGCCCGATCAAGAAAAATAGCCAAATTTCACGTCATGGCCGGTATGCATTGCATGCATATCACGCCGATTATCAGCTAATCTTTTGTTCTTTCACAGTTTTCCGATAGGCAAAGATTTCCTGCTGCACGAAGTCGCGAAAGGCCGCGATGCGCTGCGAATGGCGCAACTCCTCGGGGTAGGCGAGGAACACGGGCACCTCCACCGACTCAACTTCGGGTAGAACGCGCACAAGGGCGGGAAAATCATAGGTGAGGTAATCGGGCAGAACGCCGATTCCCAAATTGTTCAGGACCGCTTGCAGCACGCCGAAATAGTTGTTGACCGTCAGCATCGACGCGATGTCGTTGGTGACCAACTCCTTGACAAGATAGGTCGCGGCGCTGACCTGGGCCGAATTGATGTTCTGGCAGATCAGCCGGTGATCGCTCAGCTCCTCGACGCTGGCGGGCGCGGCAGTGCGGGCCAGGTATTCTGGCGAGGCGTAAAGCCCCATGTGAACACCCATCAGGCGCTTGCGGATGAGATCGGCTTGGCTGGGCTCTTTCATCCGGATCGCCACGTCAGCCTCGCGCATCGGCAGGTCCAGAACGCGCTCTTCCAGCATAAGGTCGATCTTGAGATCGGGGTATTTCTCGTAAAGCTTGGCCAGGCGCGGCGCCAGCCAGAGCGTGCCAAAGCCGATGGTGGTGGTCACGCGCAGCTCGCCGAACACCTCGTCCTCGCTGTCGCGGATGCGGGCCGTGGCGGCATCCAAACGCTTGATCATGGCGCGGGTCGCGTCGAAGAGAAGCTCGCCTTGCTCGGTCAGGATCAGACCGCGCGCGTGGCGGTGAAAGAGCGTCGCATTCAAGGTCTCCTCCAGCGAGCGGACCTGGCGCGAGACGGCCGATTGCGACAGGTGCAGCTGATCGCCCGCATGCGTCAGGCTGCCTGCATCGGCGACGGCGTGAAAAATTCTCAGCTTGTCCCAGTCCATTGCGGCTCATCCAATCGGCTTCCTTGCGGCATCAGCCTTAGCGCATTCGGCAGCTTCGTGCATAGGATCATCGTCGCCAAAGGGCGGATTCCGTTGCCAATTGCGGCAAATCGGTATGGCGTGGGTGCGGACAGGCGATTACGGTCGCGGTCAAGCTGCGGCCGGGTCAGGCCGAACTTACACGGATTTGAATGGAGAAACGGCGCATGGCGGTAGGGGTTTTCGATAGCGGGCTGGGCGGTTTGACCGTGATGAGCGCCATTGCGGCGCGTCTGCCCGATCAGCCGTTGATCTATCTGGGCGACAACGCCCATGCGCCTTATGGCGTGCGAGGCGCCGAGGATATTCAGGCGTTGACCGCCGCAGGGGTCAGGCGGCTGTGGGACGAGGGCTGCAATCTGGTCGTGCTGGCCTGCAACACGGCGTCGGCCGTTGCGCTGCGCCGGATGCAAGAGGCGGGCGTGCCCGAGGGCAAGCGTGTGCTGGGCGTTTTTGTGCCACTGATCGAAGCGCTGACCGAGCGGCAATGGGGCGACAACTCTCCTCCGCGCGAGGTGAGCGCGCGGCATGTGGCCCTTTTTGCGACACCCGCCACAGTGAGCAGCCGCGCTTTCCAGCGCGAGCTGGCGTTTCGCGCCATCGGCGTCGATGTCGAGGCGCAGGCCTGTGGCGGTGTCGTCGACGCCATCGAGGAGGGCGACATGATTCTTGCCGAGGCTTTGGTGCGCAGCCATGTGGACGCCTTGAAGCGCAAGATGCCAAACCCCCAGGCCGCTGTGCTGGGCTGCACCCATTACCCGCTGGTGCAGGATGTATTCCAGGCGGCGCTTGGCCCCGAGGTGACGGTGCTGTCGCAACCCAGCCTCGTGGCCGACAGCCTGGCGGATTACCTTGCCCGGCGCCCGGCCATGCGCGGCCAGGTCGGCGAGGGCCTGCGCTATTTGACCACGGGGGTGCCCGCCCGCGTGTCGGATCGGGCAACGCAGTTTCTGCGCCGGCCTGTCCGCTTTGAGGCGGCGTGAGGGGCGATTGCCCCGTTTATCGCGATCGGATAGAGCGGACACAAATGATCAAGGGTGCTCAAGATGTATGATATCGCCATTCTCGGCGCCTCCGGCTACACCGGGGCCGAGCTGATCCGTCTGATTGCGGTGCATCCCGAAATGCGCATCGCTGCGCTTGGCGCAAATTCCAAGGCCGGGCAGAGCATGAGCGACGTGTTCCCGCATCTGCGCCATCTCGACCTGCCCGAGCTTGTGACAATCGACGAGATCGACTTTTCGGCAATCGACCTGTGCTTTTGCGCGCTGCCACATGCCACCAGCCAAGAGGTGATCGCGGCCCTGCCCAAGACGCTCAAGATCGTCGATCTGAGCGCAGATTTTCGCCTGCGTGATTCCGAAGCCTACGCCAAGTGGTACGGTGGCGCCCATGCTGCGCTCGACTGCCAGGCCGAGGCGGTCTATGGCCTGACCGAGTTCTACCGCGATGAGATCCGGCGTGCGCGACTGGTGGCCGGGACGGGATGCAACGCGGCCACGGGTCAATACGCCCTGCGACCCTTGATCGCAGGCGGGCTGATCGACCTCGACGATATCATTATCGACCTCAAGACAGGGGTCAGCGGCGCGGGGCGGAGTCTGAAGGAAAACCTGCTGCATGCGGAGCTGAGCGAGGGCACGCATGCGTATGGTGTGGGCGGCACGCACCGGCATCTGGCCGAGTTTGACCAGGAGTTCTCGGCCATCGCAGGCCGGCCCGTCAAGGTGCAGTTCACGCCGCATTTATTGCCGGCAAACAGGGGGATACTCGCCACTGTTTATGTAAAAGGAGAGCCGGGCGCGATCCATGGCGCGCTGCGGGATGCCTATGCATCCGAGCCGTTCCTGCAAGTGCTGCCTTTTGGCCAAGTGCCTAGCACGCGCCATATCCGGGGCAGCAACTATTGCCATATCGGCGTGACGGGCGATCGTATCGAGGGGCGCTCAATCGTGATCGCCGCGCTAGACAACCTGACCAAGGGGTCAAGCGGGCAAGCCTTGCAGAACGCGAACCTGATGTTAAATTTGGAAGAGACGATGGCGCTGACCGCACCGCCCGTCTTTCCGTAGGAAATGGTTGAGGATTAGGCCGCATGGCGATGAAGTCGCTCAAGAAAAAGCGCAGGATTCAGGTGGTTGCGGTTGCGGCGGTCGCTTTGGTCCTGTCGACGGGCCTTATCGGCTACGCGATGCGCGACGGCATCAATTTCTTTCGCTCGCCTTCGCAGGTCATGGCCGAGCCGCCGGGTCCGTCCGAGGTGTTCCGCATCGGTGGACTGGTCGAGGCCGGAAGCATCCGGCGCGGCGCCGGCGAAGAGGTCACGTTCAGCGTAACTGATGGCGGTGCGACCGTGCCCGTCGCCTTCGTCGGCGTTCTGCCCGACCTTTTCGGCGAGGACCAAGGCATGGTCGGCCTCGGCAGCTATGACGGTCAAACCTTCCGCGCGACTGAGATTCTGGCCAAGCATGACGAAAGCTATATGCCCAAAGAGGTCGTCAACGCGCTGAAAGAGCAGGGTGTCTACCAAGAGCCGGTCGGACAGTAAGTCCTGCGTTAACCATCCATCCGCCACGTTTCGCCATCCGGCAGGGAATTGTCCCCTCCGGTGATGCAAAGGTGGCAATATGGACCAGATACGCGAAATCGCGCGGGAAATCGTCGCCCGCGAGGGCGGCTATGTAAACGACCCGGACGATCCCGGCGGCGCGACAAAGCATGGGGTGACGGTGCACACGATGCGCCGTCTGGGTCTGGACCTGACCGGCGACGGCCGGATCGACGCGGCGGACGTCCGACGGGTCGATCCGGCGCAGGCCGAGGACATCTTCATCCAGCACTATTTCATCGCGCCCGGCATCAAGCGTCTGCCTGATCCGCTGCGTGCGAGCGTCTTCGACATGTATGTCAACGCGGGCAGCAATGCGGTGCGTATTTTGCAGCGGCTGTTGCGCCAGATGGGGCAGGAAATAAAGGTTGATGGCGTGATCGGCCCGCGAACCGCCGAGGCCGCGCAAATCGCGGCGCAGACCGCCCCAAACCATATTGCCGACGCCTACGCCATAGCGCGCCGCAATTACTACCTGCGCATCGCGGACCGGCGACCCGCGAGCCGAAAATTCGCCCGCACCCGCGCAGGCGGCAAGGGCGGCTGGATCCTGCGCGCCGAGGAATTCATGTCGCCGCGCTATCATCTGAGCCAAGCTGAATTCAGCGCACGGGTGGCGGCATGGGACTGATCAACAGCCTGATGACGCTGCTTTTTGGCAATGGTCGCAACGTGGTGGCGCGCACGGCCGAGGTTTTTCGCGAGAATGCCGAAGCGGGCGCGGAGCGGCAAAGCCGCGAACGCGGCGCCGCCATCGGCCAGATGCAGGCGGAATTTGGTGCGGGGCAATCGGGCGTCTTCGACCGCTTCATGGACGGAGTAAACCGCCTGCCGCGCCCGGCGCTGGCGCTGGGAACGTTGGGCCTGTTCGTATCGGCCATGGTCGATCCGGTCTGGTTCGCGGCACGCATGCAGGGCATCGCACTCGTGCCCGAGCCGCTCTGGTGGCTTCTGGGCGTGATCGTGTCCTTCTATTTCGGTGCGCGGCACCAGTTCAAAGGCCAGGTGTTTCGCCGCTCGATCGTCGAAAGCGCCGCCGAGGCGCCGCGTATTGCCGCCAGCATCCGCGCGCTGGAAGCGGGTGACACGGGCCAAATGACCCCCGATGCGGACCAAGACACTCCGGCGCCCGAAACCGAAGGCGGCCCCAACCCGGCCCTGCGCGCCTGGCGCGAGCAGGAGCGGTAAGGCGCCGCGCGGCCTGCCGCGACAATCTGAACCGTCCCGCAGGCGTTTTCCGGTTGGTGGAGTGCGCGCGGGACGGTTATACATGGGCCATGATTACAGAACTCGGCCATTTCGCCCTCATCCTCGCTTTCGTCATCGCCTGCGTGCAGGCTACCGTCCCGCTTGTCGGGGCGCATAAACGCTGGAGCGGGTGGATGGCCGTGGGCGATACCGCCGCGGGCCTGCAATTTCTGATGGTGGCGCTGAGTTTTGCGGCGCTGACCTATGCGTTCGTCGTCTCGGATTTCTCGCTGCGGCTAGTCACGCTGAACAGCCATTCGGCGAAACCGATGCTCTACAAGATTACCGGCGTCTGGGGCAATCACGAGGGCTCCATGCTGCTCTGGGTGCTGATCGTGGCGCTTTTTGGCGCGTGCGCGGCATGGTTCGGCGGCAATCTGCCGCCCGGTCTGCGCGCGCGGGTGCTGGCGGTTCAGGCCATGGTCGGGATCGCGTTTCTGGCGTTTATCCTCTTCACGTCCAATCCATTCCTGCGCCTCGCGGTACCGCCGCTCGACGGGCAGGACTTGAACCCGCTCCTGCAGGATCCCGGCCTCGCCTTTCATCCGCCGTTTCTCTACATCGGCTATGTCGGCCTTTCGATGACCTTCAGCTTTGCCGTCGCCGCGCTGATCGAGGGGCGCGTTGATGCCGCTTGGGGCCGCTGGGTGCGCCCCTACACGCTGGCCGCTTGGGTATTCTTGACCATCGGCATCGCGATGGGCAGCTGGTGGGCCTATTACGAGCTGGGCTGGGGCGGATTCTGGTTCTGGGATCCGGTCGAAAACGCGAGCTTCATGCCGTGGCTGATCGCCGCCGCGCTGCTGCACTCCGCCATTGTCGTTGAAAAGCGTGAGAGCCTGAAAAGCTGGACGATCCTTTTGGCCATCATCGCCTTCGGCTTTTCGATGATCGGCGCGTTCATCACGCGCTCGGGCGTGCTGACCTCGGTCCATGCGTTCGCCAACGACCCCGAGCGCGGGATGTTCCTATTGGGGATCACTGCGGTCTTCATGATGGGCGGGCTGACGATGTTCGCAGCGCGCGCTGGATCGATGCAGGCGCGGGGCGTCTTTGCCTTGTCGAGCCGCGAGTCGATGCTGGTGGCCAACAATGTCCTTCTGGGCGTGTCGGCTTTCGTCATCTTCGTCGGAACGATTTGGCCGCTCGTGGCCGAGATCTTTTTTGACCGCAAGCTGTCGGTTGGCGCGCCCTTCTTTGACATGGCGTTCACGCCCTTCATGGTGGTGCTTGGCGCGCTTCTGCCCATCGGCTCGATGATGCCGTGGAAGCGCGGGCAGATGGCCCGCGTCTCGCGCCAGTTGGTGCCGGCCTTGGTACTGGCGCTTGCTGTGCTGGGCCTCGCCTGGGCCATTCAGTCGGGGCGCAGCCTGCTTGGTCCGGTGGGCCTGGCGCTCGGGACATGGCTGGTCGTGGGTGCGGCGCTTGATCTGTGGTCGCGCACCGGGGTTCGCGGCGATGCCCGCAGCCGGGCGCGGCGCCTGATGCGCCTACCGCGCGCCGATTGGGGCAAGGCGACGGCCCATGCGGGGCTTGGCGTGACCTTCGCGGGCATTGCCGGACTGCTGGCATGGGAGGCGGAGGATATCCGCGTGGTCCAGACCGGCGACAGCTTTGACTTGGCGGGTTACACCATCACGCTCGAGGATGTGCGCCGCAGCGAGGGGCCTAATTACATCACCACCATCGCCGATATGCGCCTGTCCAAGGACGGCGAGGAGATCGGCCTGCTGCAGCCGGAAAAACGCTTCTACCCGGTGGCTGAAATGCCCACGACCGAGGCGGCCATCGATATCGGTTTCGCCCGCGACATCTATGTCGTCATCGGCGATCCACAGGATAACGGCGGCTGGGCCGTGCGCACCTATTACAAGCCATTGGCCAACTGGATCTGGGGCGGTGCGATCCTCATGGCATTGGGCGGCTTCCTGTCGCTGAGTGACCGGCGCTACCGCGTGGCGGCTGGCGCCAAGAAAATCGCGCGGGCCGAGGGAGTGCCCGCAGAATGAAACGTCTGGCCCTAATTCTGGCGCTGATCGCCAGCCCGCTCTGGGCCGTGCAGCCCGATGAGGTGCTGGACGATCCCGCGCTGGAGGCGCGCGCGCGCGCGCTGTCCGAAGGGCTGCGCTGCCTCGTCTGCCGGAACGAGAATATTGACGCGTCCAACGCGCAGCTGGCGCGCGATCTGCGCCTTTTGGTGCGCGAGCGTCTGGTGGCTGGCGACACCGACGAGGAGGCCATTTCTTTCATCGTCGATCGCTATGGCGAATACGTCCTGCTCAACCCTCCGGCATCTGGCAGCACCTGGGTGCTGTGGCTGGCGGGGCCTGCCATGCTGCTTCTGGGCGGCGGGATCGCGGCGGTCTATATCCGCCGCCGGGGCCGCGCCACGCCCGAAGACGATCAACTGACCGACGCCGAAGAGGCGCGGCTGCGCGATATTCTGAACGGATGAAACCCGAGAAGAGCCCCATGAGCCGATACAGCGCCATCACCTACGAGGAGGAGGGTGGCATCGCCGTCCTGCGTCTCAATCGGCCGGACAAGATGAACTCGCTCAGCGCCCAGATGCGGTCCGAGATCACCGATGCGGTCGGCGCCGCTGGAAAATCCGCGCGCGTTCTTGTCATCACGGGCGAGGGGCGCGCGTTTTGCGCCGGTCAGGATCTGAGCGATGTGGGCAATGCCGCCTCGCTCGATCTGGAGCGCGTGCTGCGCGATGAGTACGCGCCGATGCTGCGCATGATCTGGGACTGCCCCATTCCTACGGTTGCCGCCGTGAACGGCGTTGCTGCAGGGGCAGGGGCCAACCTGGCATTGGCCGCCGATGTCACCATCGCCGCCCAGAGTGCGAGGTTTATACAGGCTTTCACCCGGATCGGCCTGATGCCCGACGCGGGCGGCACCTATTGGCTGCCGCGCCAGATGGGCGCCGCTAAGGCGATGGGTGCGGCTCTCTTTGCCGAGCCGATCAGCGCGAAGGATGCCTCGGACTGGGGCATGATCTGGGAGGCGGTGCCGGATATAGACTTTAACGCGCATTGGCGCGCGCGCGCCGCGCATCTGGCAAACGGCCCAACCGAAGCGTACCGCCATCTGAAATCCGCGCTGCGCGGAAGCTGGAGCCAGAGTGCCGAAGCGCAACTGGATATAGAGGCGCGCTTGCAGGGCGCCTGCGCGCAGACCCGCGATTTTCAGGAGGGCGTCGTCGCCTTTCTAGCGAAGCGCAAGCCCGAATTCGAAGGCCGCTAAGCGGTTCGTCAGCGACGCCGCGCGCGACACGATCAACGCGGACACCAGTATCATTGCTCAGTCGATAAAGGGCCAGCGCGGTGAACCACTTCGGCGTATCTGCCTGCGGGGCAAGCGCCTCCTGCACAAGACGGGCACTGCGATGGGACAACTCTCTGCCGGGGTGCGGCCGGCTTGGTCGTGGCGTTCAGCGCGGAGGGCCAAAGCATGACAACAGCGCACGCCGCCCTCGCTTTCGGCCGGTTTGAAGCGCGTTTTCAAAGGTTTGGCATTCCCGCGCCGCATGGCGCTGGCCACGCGTCAATCCTGTCCGCATCTGACGAAAATCACAGCGATCGACATGGCACGATATGCCACCGCGCCCCCCGCCGCCGGAACTGGCGGTCACCGCAATAGGCATCGTCTCTTTGATCAGCTGCAAGCCGATGCCAAGGCGCAGGGGCGGCGCAATTGCGAAGCGCAGACCAAGGCCAAACCAACTGCGCGCCTGCAAGCCGAGGTGGATGCAAAGCTTGCGGGGCGACGGGGCGATTAAGCAGGCATGAAAATGGCGCAACCGATATCGATTGCGCCACTCTATCTCTGGATGGGGGAGATGTAGGCCCCGCCATCTGCGGTCAGCGGTTTTCGATATCGACGTAATCGCGCAAGGCAGAACCAGCGTAAAGCTGACGCGGGCGACCGATCTTCAGCTGCGGATCGGCGATCATCTCTTTCCACTGGGAAATCCAGCCGACCGTGCGCGACACGGCGAAGATCGCGGTGAACATCGAGGTAGGAAAGCCCATCGCTTCGAGGATGATCCCCGAGTAGAAATCGACATTGGGAAACAGCTTCTTGTCGGCGAAATAGGGATCCGCCAGTGCCTGCTTTTCCAGCTCCTTGGCGACTTGAAGGGTCGGATTGTCCTCAATGCCCATGAGGTCCAGAACCTCGTCCGCCGATTGCTTCATCACCTTCGCGCGTGGATCGAAATTCTTGTAGACGCGGTGGCCAAAGCCCATCAGGCGGAAGGGATCGTTCTTGTCCTTGGCGCGGGCGATGTATTCGGGGATGCGGTCCACTGTCCCGATCTCGCGCAGCATCTCGAGGCAGGCCTGATTGGCGCCGCCATGCGCCGGCCCCCAGAGGCAGGCGATGCCGGCCGCGATGCAGGCAAACGGGTTCGCGCCCGAGGACGAAGCAAGGCGCACCGTCGAGGTCGAGGCATTTTGCTCGTGATCTGCGTGGAGGGTAAAGATGCGATCCATCGCGCGGCTGAGGATCGGGTTTACTTCATAATCCTCGGACGGAACGGCAAAGCACATGCGCAGGAAGTTCGAGGCGTAATCAATATCGTTGCGGGGATAAACGAAAGGCTGGCCGATCGTGTACTTATAGGCCATTGCAGCGATTGTCGGCATCTTGGCAATCATGCGTACGGATGCCACTTCGCGCTGCCAAGGATCGTTGATATCGGTGCTGTCGTGATAGAATGCCGACAGCGCGCCGACTACACCCACCATGATCGCCATGGGCGGCGCATCGCGGCGGAAACCGCGGAAAAGAAACTGCATCTGCTCGTGCAGCATCGTGTGGTTTGTCACGCGATGCTCGAAATCCTCCAGCTGTGCAGCCGAGGGCAGTTCGCCGTAAAGGAGCAGGTAACAGACCTCGAGATAATGGGATTTTTCTGCCAATTGATCGATCGGATAGCCGCGGTGCAACAGCTCACCCTTCTCGCCGTCGATGAACGTGATCGTGCTGTCGCAGCTTGCCGTCGAGGTGAATCCGGGATCGTAGGTAAACACCCCAGCCTGGCCATATAGCTTGCGAATATCGATCACGTCGGGGCCCGCCGTCGGCGAATGCACCGGGAATTCATATTCCTTGCCGTCGATGCGGAGCGTTGCTGTCTTCTTGTCGTCGGCCATGAGGCATTCTCCCTTTTGCAGCACTCAAACCGGCGTTCCGGTCAGGGCTGGATAAACTAATGGCCTTAGGGCGAGGTTAATCGCCGCCCTGACCTGCATCCTCGAGGCGGGCGACCGTTTCGGCCTGTCCCAGCACCAGCATCATGTCAAAGACACTGGGCGTCGCGCTGCGCCCGGCCAGTGCGGCCCTCAATGGGCCCGCCATCTTGCCGAATTTCATATCCCGCGCGGCGGCAAAGTCATTCATGAACGCCTCAAGATCTGCCCGGTTCCACTTAGCATTTCGCAACTGCGGCGTCAATTCTAACAGCATACCACGGGATACCGAATCGAGTTGCGAGGCCGCCTTTTCGTCCATCTGGACAGGCCGGGACGCAAGAATAAATTGCGCTTTTTCAATAAGTTCCGGATAGGTTCTCGCGCGTTCTTTGAGATGCGGCATCGCCTCCAGAAACATCGCCGCCTGCTCGGGTGTGAGGCGCGGAGCGTCTGTGACGGCCAAGAAATCTTCAAGCTGATGCAGCAGTGCAGCATCTGGCGTGCTCGCCATATGTTGACCACAGATATTCTCGAGCTTCTTGAAGTCAAACCGCGCTGCGGATTTGCCAATTCCGTCCAGATCGAACCACTCCAGCGCTTCGTCATCGGTGAAGAATTCGGCATCCCCGTGGCTCCAGCCCAGACGCGCGAGGTAGTTGCGCATGCCCGCGGCAGGATAGCCCATCTGGCGGTATTCATTGGTCCCAAGCGCGCCATGACGCTTGCTCAGCTTCTTGCCGTCGGCGCCATGGATCAGGGGGATATGCGCATAGACGGGCAGGGGCCAGCCCATGGCGGTATAAATGAGCATCTGGCGCGCGGCGTTGTTGAGGTGATCGTCGCCCCTGATGACATGGGTGACGCCCATGTCATGGTCGTCCACCGCCACTGCCAGCATGTAAACCGGCGTGCCGTCCGAGCGCAGCAGTACCATATCGTCCAGCTGATCGTTACGAATGGTCACATCGCCCTGCACCGCATCATGAATGACCGTGCTGCCCTCAAGCGGAGCCTTGATGCGAATGACATAAGGCAGGTCGGGATGCGTCGCCGGATCCGCATCGCGCCACGGGCTGCGATAGAGGGTCGAGCGGCCCTCTTCCTTGGCCTTGTCGCGAAAAGCCTGGATCTCGTCCTGCGTGGCAAAGCATTTATAGGCTTGGCCCGCCTCCAGCATCTGGCGCGCGACCTCGGCATGGCGCGGCGCACGCTCGAACTGGCTGACGACCTCGCCATCATGATCGAGGCCCATCCACGCCATCCCGTCGAGGATCGCCTGCGTCGCCTCGGGGGTGGAGCGGGCGCGGTCCGTGTCCTCGATCCGCAGGAGGAACGTGCCGCCATTGGCCCGCGCATAAAGCCAATTGAAGAGCGCCGTCCGTGCGCCCCCGATATGCAGATAGCCAGTGGGCGAGGGGGCAAAACGGGTGACGGGCCGTTGGGACATGGGGCGCATTAACCTTTCGGTAACGATGTCGGGGATAGGTTCGGCGTCTGTCTACCTATCGGCGGGAAGGGAAACAAGTGGCGGCGCTTCGGCAGTCCTTTGCGCAGCTGCTGCTATTGCAGCGCGGGCACCTGATCGGCTGGGCGCCGGTTTGCCTTGCCACAGGCATCGGGCTCTACTTCTCGCTTCCGGTCGAGCCGGGCTGGCCCGCCTACGCGGCGCTGGCGACGCTTGGCCTGTCAATGCTGATGCTTTCGCGCTGGATCGGGCAGGCAGCGGCGCCGCTTGCCATCGGCGTGGCCCTCATCCTTGCAGGTGCGATTCTGGCAGGCGCGCGGGCGCATCACGTGGCGGGGCCGGTGCTGGGCTGGCGCTATTACGGGCCGATCGAGGGGCGCGTCGTCGGGATCGACCGCTCGGCCTCGGACGCGGTGCGCGTGACGCTGGACCGGGTCAAGCTGGCGCGCGTACCGCCGCACCGCACGCCGGGCCGGATACGCCTGTCGCTTCATTCCAAGATCGAAGGCGCCGCGCCGCGCCCCGGCCTCTACATGGGTGCCACAGGCCACCTGTCGCCGCCCTCGGGCCCGGTGGAACCTGGCGGTTTTGATTTCCAAAGACATGCGTGGTTTCAGGGGCTTGGCGCCGTCGGTTACACGCGGGTGCCGCTCGTCGCGCTGGCGCCGCCCGAGGGCGGTCAGTGGATGTTCCGCATCCGCATGGCGCTGTCGGCGCGGGTGCAGGCCGCGCTTGGGGGCGAGACTGGCGGATTTGCCGCGGCCATCATGACAGGCGACCGCTCGGGGATGGGGCAGGACACGCTGACGGCGCTGCGCGTGTCGAACCTTGCGCATCTTCTGGCGATTTCGGGCCTCCATATGGGCCTGCTAACCGCCTTCGTCTTTGCGGCTCTGCGTTACGGGCTGGCGCTCATCCCCTTCATCGCCCTGCGCGCCCCGGTCAAGCCTGTCGCCGCCGCGCTGGCCCTTGTCGTTGCGGCCTTTTACCTGGGCCTGTCGGGCGGCAGCATCGCGACCGAGCGCGCCTTTATCATGGTCGCCGTCATGCTGGTCGCTGTCATGCTGGATCGCCGCGCGCTCAGCCTTCGCGCTGTGGCGCTCGCGGCGCTGATCGTTCTTGTCCTGCGGCCCGAGGCGCTGATGGGCCCCGGCTTTCAGATGAGCTTTGCCGCGACCACGGCCCTCATCGCGGTTTTCGGTTGGCTGCAGCACGACGCACTGCCGCGCGGGCCAAAATGGTTGCGCCCTGTCATTGCGGTCGTTGTATCGTCGGGGGTGGCCGGCTTTGCCACAGCCCCCATCGCGGCCGCCCATTTCAACCAGATCGCGCATTATGGGCTGATCGCGAACCTTGCCTCTGTTCCTTTGATGGGCGTGCTCGTCATGCCGGCGGCGGTGCTTTCGGTCTGCCTCATGCCCTTCGGCCTCGAGTGGGTCGGGCTCTGGATCATGGGGCTCGGCCTCGATTGGATCCTTCTGGTCGCGCACTGGATTTCCATGCAGGAGGGGGCGCGCGGGATGGTACCCAGTCCCGGGCCTCTGGTGCTGCCTCTATTGTCGCTGGGCGCGCTGACGGTGATCCTCTGGCAAGGTCGCGCGCGGCTGATAGGCGCACTCCCCATCGCGGTGGCCTTTTTGCTATGGGCCGGGGTAGAGCGCCCCCGCGTGCTGATTGCTGACACAGGCGGGCTGGTGGGTATCATGACACCGGAGGGGCGCGCGCTCAGTACCGCCAAGGGCGACGGATTCGCAGCTCTCAACTGGCTGGAAAACGATGGAGATCCAGCAACGCAGGAAGAGGCTGCAGCGCGTTGGCCCGCCGCGCAGCAGGCCGAGGATTGGCCGGACATTCTGGCGCTTCGTGGTAAGCGCGGGCTACAAGAGGTCGCGGGATGCGGCGACGCAGAGTGGATTGTCCTGAACATCAGCGCGCCCGAAGACTGGCATCGGGGGCGGGCTGGCCCGGATGCACCGCCTTGCCACATCCTGGACCCGAAGGCGCTGCGTGTAACGGGCGCATTGGCTATGCATGGCTCGGATCTGTCGGTTATCACTGCCCGCCAAGTCACAGGTGCGCGCCTGTGGAATACAGCCCGAAGCAGCCCCGAAAAGCGCTCAAAGATCGCTTCAAATCAGTAAGTGCGAATGAGCCCGACAAGCCGGCCCTGAACCTTGACCTTGTGATCCGGTAGAACACGCGTCTCGTAAGCCGGGTTTGCAGCCTCGAGCGCGATAGCCCCGCCACGGCGGAAGAACCGCTTGAGCGTCGCTTCCTGATCCTCGACCAGAGCCACAACGATATCGCCGTTATCGGCGGTCGATGTCTCGCGAATGACCACAACATCGCCGTCATTGATGCCGGCGTCGATCATCGAGTCGCCTTTGACTTCCAGAGCGTAATGCTCGCCCGCGCCTGCGATCATGCCGCCCGGCACGGCCACATTGTGCGATGCATGCTGAATTGCCTCAATTGGCACACCCGCCGCGATACGGCCCATCACCGGGATCTCAAGCGCGTCGACCACAACGCTCCGCGCATTGGCGGGCGGCGCCTCATCAGGCAAATCGCCGTCAATGACCTGTGCGGCAAAGCCATGCGACGCGCTACCACCGAGTGACTCGGGCAGTTTGACGATCTCCAGCGCACGCGCACGATGCGCGAGACGCCGGATGAAGCCACGCTCTTCCAGTGCTGTGATAAGGCGATGGATACCGGATTTGGAGCGCAGGTTCAGAGCGTCTTTCATCTCATCGAAACTGGGCGGTACCCCGTCGCGCTGCACGCGTTTGTTGATGTATTCCAGCAAATCCAGTTGCTTTTTCGTCAGCATTGCATGTGTTCCTCCGGGGTTGTATCCGCCTTTGTTCTATTCATGTTCCTGTTTTGTGTCAACGGCGTTGATCAAATTGGAAGTATTTGGACGGTTTCGCCGGCAAGAGCGGCGGGCGCATGCGCTTGTCGCACCAAAAGTGCGTTCGCATCGGCCAGCACCGACAGAAGGGCGCTATCCTGGCTTGCTGCGGGGGTTACTGTGCCGTTCGTTACGCGTGCGCGCATGTAGTGCGCCCGGCGCCCATTGGCAGGCAAGTCCGTGCCCAGCCTCGCCTCTTGATATGAAGGTGCCATGGCGCCCAAACCCATCATCGCACGCAACATGGGGAGCATGAAGATATGCCCGCAAACCATTGCTGAAACAGGATTTCCGGGGAGACCAAGCATGACGGCCTCGCCCATGCGCCCCGCCATCAGCGGTTTGCCGGGACGCATGGCGATTTTATAAAAAGCGCGCTCCATCCCTTGGGCCTGCGCGACCGCGCCCACAAGGTCATGATCGCCGACCGATGCGCCCCCGACTGTCACAATCAAATCAGCGTCCTTGGCAAGCGAAAAGGCCGACTTGAGCGAGGCTTCGGTGTCGCGCGCGATAGGAAGGATGCGGGCCTTGGCACCTTCCGCTTCGGCGAGGGCGGCAAGACCGAAGATGTTGGATGCGGTGATCTGATCCGGGCCCGGCGCCTCGCCTGGCATGACCAGTTCGTCCCCTGTGGCGATTATGGCAACCGTGGGTTGGCAAGTGACCCAAACCTCGCCAATGCCCATTGCAGCAAGCAGCGCCACGTCACTGGGGCCAAGGCGACGCGGTGCACTCACCTCGTGGCCGGCCTTGAAATCGGCGCCGGCGGGGCGGATATGCGTGCCGCTCTCCAAGTCTGAATTGAGAGTTAATTGAGATGAGCTTCGTGTCACATCCTCTTGAATAATAACGCGATCGGCGCCGGGCGGAAGAGGGGCTCCCGTAAAGATGCGCAGCGCCTCTCCGGTGCCGAGACGGCCCTCCCATCTGTGGCCCGCCGCGGCCTCGCCCACGACGTTCAGCACCGCGCCCGGATGCGCGTGGCTGGACCCTAATGCATAGCCATCCATCGTCGAGGCCGCGAAGGGCGGCTGGTCGCGCAGAGCCGAAACAGGCTTGGCCAAGACGCGCCCTGCAGCCGCGCGGAGTGGAACCAACTCCGCCTCGCGTGGAGGGCTCAGCGCGAAGAGGTGCGACAGGGCCTCGTCAACGCTTATCACTGTGCGACTCCATTTGCCCTGAGTGCAGACATCGACATTCAGATCGCCTCGTATCGGCCTGATTTTCCGCCATCTTTCAGAACAACGCGCAAGCCGCCAATTTCCATCGCACGATCGACAGCCTTGGCCATGTCATAGACCGTCAGGGCTGCAACGCCAGCAGCTGTCAGCGCTTCCATTTCGACGCCGGTCTGACCTGTGGTCTTGACCGTCGCCGCGATCTGCAGGCCAGGCAGGTCCGGATCGAGAGTAAGGTCCACACTTGCCTTGGAAATGGGCAGGGGATGGCAGAGCGGAATGAGGTCCGATGTACGCTTGGCGCCCATGATCCCGGCAAGGCGCGCAACCGCGATCACGTCGCCCTTCTTGGCGCGGCCTTCTGCAATGATATCATAGGTTTCGCGCGCCATACTGATATGGCATGCGGCGGTCGCCACGCGGGCCGTCACGGCCTTGTCCGACACGTCGACCATGTGGGCGTCGCCCTTGTCGTCGAAATGTGTGAGGCCGCTCATTCACATGCCCCCGGCGGTGAGCGGATTGGCCAGGATGTGACGTGTTGCGCTGGCGACATCATCGGCGCGCATAAGCGTCTCGCCGATCAAGAAGCATCGGGCACCGTAGCGGGCGATATCGGCCAAGTCTTCGGGTGTTTCCAAAGCACTCTCGCAGATGATCAGCCGGTCCTCGGGAACGTAGCGCGCAAGGGTCCGCGTCGTATCAAGAGTGGTCTCGAACGTATTGAGATCGCGGTTATTAATACCAATGAGGGGCGATGTCAAAGCCTCGGCGCGCTTCAGTTCCTCGGCGTTATGCACCTCGATAATCGCGTCCATCCCCCAGTCCGACGCCGCCTGTTCCAGCGCGGCGGCTTCGGCATCGGTGACGCTGGCCATGATGATCAGGATGCAATCGGCTCCGAGGCTGCGCGCCTCGACGACCTGATACGTGTCGTACATGAAATCTTTGCGCAGGACGGGTAGCTCGCAGGCCTCGCGTGCCTGGGTCAAGTACTCCTTGGCGCCTTGGAAACTGGGCGTGTCCGTCAACACCGACAGGCAGGCGGCGCCGCCCTCGGCATAGGCTGCGGCAAGCGCGGCGGGGTCGAAATCCTCGCGGATGAGGCCTTTGGAAGGGCTTGCCTTCTTGATCTCGGCGATAAGACCGTAGCCGCCGTTCGCGGCGTTGAGAAGCGCCTCGTGGAAGGGGCGCACAGGCGGGGCGGCGCGGGCGCGGTCCTCCATTTCTTCAAGCGGAACATCTGCCTTGGTTGCGGCAACCTCTTCAAGTTTATAGGCTTTGATCTTTTCGAGGATCGTGGGCGTTGTCATGACGTCTCCGATGTAATTTTGGCAAGCTTTGCGAGGCAGTTACGTGCCGCGCCGCTGTCGATGCTATGGGCAGCCTGCGCAGCGCCCTCGGTCAGCGACTCTGCGTGGCCTGCGACCAAAAGTGCCGCCGCGGAATTCAGGAGCACGGCGTCGCGATAGGCGCCCTGCGACCCGTCCAATAGCGCACGGAAGGCGGCACCATTTTCCTGTGGCGTACCGCCTAGGATATCCTCAAACGGGTGCAGCGGCAGGCCCGCCTCCTCGGGATGCACCTCGAATTCGGCGATGCTTCCGTCTTCGTTCAGGGCCGCGACCCAGCTGTGCCCGCTAATGGCCAACTCGTCCGTGCCATCGCTGCCATGCACCAGCCACGC